>NZ_JBVIPD010000015.1:0-193249 GCF_055578235.1 Streptomyces sp. NPDC033136 | reverse complement strand
CGGTGCCCGGAGACGGGCACGCCGGGTTCGGGAGGCGGCTCGGGGAAACCCACTGGTGGAAACATCAGCAGGGCGCCCCGAGTCGACCTCACCGATGCCGCGGCAGGCTTTGCCGAGCGTCCGGCCCGGGGCTTGTTGCGACAGCCGAATCTGACGTACCGTCAGATCCGGCTGTCGGGCGGCGATGCGGGAGCATGGGCATGGACACGATCTGGCTCACCGGGGCGCAATGGCTGGCCGTGCTGCGGATCGGGCTCGGGCTGTGGTGGCTGGAGAGCTGGCGGCACAAGGACCGCAAGGCCTGGTTCGAACGGGGCACCGGCATCACGTGGGCGGCCGGGATAGCCGCCAGACACCGCTGGAGCGCCGTACGTTCGGGCTTCGACACGGTTGTCGCGCCGCACCCGCGCGCGATGGCGTACGTCGTCGTCTACGCGGAACTCGCCCTCGGACTGGGCCTGATCACCGGCTTCCTCACCCCGGTCGCCCTCGCGGGCGGCTTCCTCCTCAACCTCCTCTACCTCACGCTGATGATCCACGACGTCGCCGAGCAGGGACAGAACGCGATGATGGCGCTGATGTCCCTGGTCGGGCTGTTCGGGATGTCCTGGCAGACGTGGTCGCTGGACAGTGCGCTGGGACTGTTCTCATGACCGTCCGCCACGACCTGCCCGAGCCGGACGCCTTCACCCGGACGTACTGGGACGCGGCCGCCGAGGGCCGGCTGCTGATCCGCCGCTGCCGGGCCTGCGGCCGGGCCCACCACTACCCGCGCGAGTTCTGCCCCCACTGCTGGAGCGAGGACGTCACCTGGGAGCCGGCGAGCGGCCGGGCCACGCTCTACACCTGGTCCGTCGTCCACCGCAACGACCTGCCGCCCTTCACCGAGCGCCTCCCCTACGTCGCCGCCGTGGCCGACCTGGCCGAGGGGCCGCGGATGATGACGGAGATCGTCGGCCCGGGGGAGCTGTCGGCCGGAGCGGAGCTGCGGGTGATGTTCCGGGAGGGGATCCCGGTCTTCCGGCTGCTGCCCGGCTCGGCCGACGGGTGAACGGCGCGGCCGCACGCGCTTGAATGGCCTCATGTCCCCCATACGTGACCACTCCCCGACCGGTCGCCACCCGGAACTGAACGGCCACGGCCTGCGCCTGCGCCCCTGGGACGCCGGGTCCGACTCCGACGTCGACGCCTGGCTGCGCGGGATGCGGGACCCGGAGTTCCGGCGCTGGAACACCCCGCTGCGGCCGGTCACGGACCGCGGGAGCGCCCGGGAGTCGCTGCTGGCACGGGAGCAGAGCGCCACGGAGGGCACGTCGCTGTCGTTCCGGATCGCGGACGCGCGCGGCGACACGGCGCTGGGGCACATCGGCGTCAACGAGATCAAGTACCACCTGAGGGTCGCCCGCGTCGGCTACTGGGTCCTGCCCGAGGCCCGCGGCCAGGGCGTGGCCACCCGGGCCCTCCTGCTCGCCGCCCGCTGGGCCCTCACGGAACTCGGCCTGCACAGGCTGGAGTTGGATCACGCGGTGGGACACGGGGTGTCGTGCGGGATCGCCGAGCGGTGCGGATTCGCGTACGAGGGAACCCTGCGCGGGGCGGTCTTCGAGGAGGGCCGGCACGACGCGTTCCGGGACGCCCACCTGCACGCCCGTCTGGCCACGGACCCGGACCCCGGGTCCGGCGGGTCCGTGAGGTCCTGGAGCCGGACAGGAGTGTGACGCAGCTCACTCGGCCGGGGCGATCAGTTCGTCCCCTCCCCCGGTCATAACCGTCGACAACAGAGAGCGACAGACAACAGAGAAGGGACCACCGGCATGACCGCACCCGTGAAGGGCCCCGCGAGCTACTTCCCCTCCATCGAGAAGAAGTACGGCCGGCCGATCGCCGACTGGCAGGCCCTCATCCGCTCCTCGCCGCTGACCCGGCACATGGAGCTCGTCAACTGGCTCAAGTCCGAGCACGGCCTCGGGCACGGCCACGCCAACGCGCTCGTCGCCCACACCTCGCCGAGGACAGCGGTACGTGAAACGGCCCGGCCGTTAATCGGAGGCGCCGAGAGGGCGGTCGGCGGCACGATGAGGCATGGACTCGCATACCGGCCCCTGGCACCTCACCCACGACCTCGACGACTTCCTGACGCGGGCCGGCCCCTTCCTGCGCTCGCGACCGGCGCCGCACACCGTGCCGTTGACCGTCACGGCGAGCCTGCGCACGCGCGGCCGGCACATCTACGGCGACGGAGTACCGGAGTTCGGCCTACTGGAAGAGGACGGCACGGTCCGGGCGACGTTCTTCCGCACACCGCCGCACCGGCTGAACCTCACCGTCCTGACGGCCGAGGAGGCCGATGCGCTGGCCGCACGGCTGGCCGCCCTCGGGCAGCGCCCGCCCGGCGTACACGCCGACCGTGACACCGCCACCGCCTTCGCCGAGGCCTGGCAGCGGCACACGGGCGCCGCGGCCACGCTCCAGCAGCGGCAGCGGCTCTACCGGCTCGGCACCCTGACCGTGCCCCGTCCCATACCACCCGGCGGGCCCCGCATCGCCGACAAGGCCGACCGCGAGCAACTCCTGCGCTGGCACGACGAGTTCGCCGAAGCCGTCGGCGAGGGCACCGTCCGGGACGCCACCGAGTGGGCGGACGCCCGTATCGCCGACGGCGGCATCACCTTCTGGGAGACGCCCGGCGGCACGCCCGTGGCCATGGCCGGCGCGACGCCCGAGATCGCCGGCCAGGTGCGCGTCGCCTCGGTCTACACCCCGCCCCACCTGCGCGGCCGCGGTTACGCGGGCGCCGTCACGGCCGAGGTCAGCCGCGCCGCCCTGGCCGCCGGAGCGCAGGAGGTGCTCCTCTTCACGGACCTGTCGAACCCGACCAGCAACGGCCTGTACCAGCGGATCGGGTACCGGCCGGTGGCGGACTTCGCGGTGTACGACTTCACGGGGCCGTCCGTGCCTGCCTGACCTCGACACAGTGGCACAAGGCCCTCGCGGAGCTGGCGCATGACGAATGACGAAGACCCCGCCGTCGCGCTCACGGCGGCATACGTCTCGGGATCCGTGACGCGCGGGGGCGGGGGCGGTCGGGTCCGTTCACGGCCACAGCAGTTCCCGCGTCCACCCTCCCTCCGTGCTCCGGTAGCGGAGCCGTACGTGCCGCCGCGCCTGGTCTCCCTGGAAGAACTCCACCTCGTCCGCCCGCAGCCGGTACAGCGTCCAGGACGGCACGGGAGCCTCCGGCTCGCTCCGGGCCCGTTCCCACGCCGACTCCGAGGCCCGTGCCAGCTCCTCCACCGAGCCCAGGGTCTCGCTCTGGCGGCCGGTCAGTGCCGCGGCCAGCGCGCCCGTCGAGCGGGCGTGGAGGTCGCCCTGGGCCTCCTCGGACGGGGCGGCCGACACGGGGCCGCGCACCCGGACCTGGCGGCCCAGCACCGGCCAGTAGAACGTGAGCGCGGCATACGGGCGGGCGGCCAGGTGACGGCCCTTGCGGCTGCCGGCGTGGGACGCGAAGGCCCAGCCGGTCTCGTCGGCGCCGTGCAGCATGACGATCCGTACGTCGGGTCGGCCCGACTCGTCCGAGGTCGCCAGCGACACGGTGTGCGGCTCGGTCTGCCCGGCCGCCACCGCCGCCGCGAACCACTCGGTGAAGAGGGGCAGCGGGGCGGCGGGGGCGGTCGTCGGGTCGAAGGAGGGGAGTCGCGTGACCTGCGGGTCCCATACGCGCAGTGACCTCAGCAGCTCGTGAAGATCCGTTGCCATCCCCCGATTGTCACCCCGGAGGGCTCCTCACACCTGACCGAGGTCCGACGAGACCCACCGCTCCGGCCGCATCCGCAGCACCAGCATTTCTCCGTGGTTCTTCCAGGAGAAGTCGACGTAGCCGTCGACCTTGTCGGCCGGCAGATAGCGCGCCGAGATCTCCCGGAGCTGGTCGAGGGTGGCGGGGGCCGTGTCGACGACCGGGCCCTCGACCGACACGTACCGGATCGTCGGCTCCAGCCGGTCCACCATCAGCGAGAACCGGCCCGCCGCGCCGATCAGCTCGTTCTTGCGGGAGTCGAGGCCGGTCAGGATCCAGATGTCGCCGCCGGGCTCGTACTGGTACCAGATCGGCACGGTCAGCGGCGCGCGGCCCGGCCCCGCGTCGACCGCCAGTGCGGCGACGTGCGGTTCGGCCAGGAACTGTTCGCGCTCTTCGCGGGTCAGGGCCATTCCGGTCTCCATTCGCGGGGCCGTTGCTGTCTCCATAGGCGTCGTCTCAACGCCGGTACCACGACCGGTTGTTCCCGTGTTCCCGCACCCGCGCACGACCGTGCACCCGATCGCACGACCGTGCACCCGATCGGCCGACGGCGCGACTCCCGCCTGTGAGTTCACCAGGAAACTGTGCGTTGGCCACGAATACGACTTCCCGTCCGCGTCGGAGTCCGCACCCCGCGATCCGTCAGGGACGATCACCGGCTCGCCACAACCGGGCCCTCCGCGCCACCGGCCCCACCCCATCCCCCTACAGCCGTGATCAATCCGAAACCAATTCCGGTCTTGACCGAGACCCATCAAGCTGGCACGGGATTACGCTCCCGCTCATGGCCGACTCCACACCCCCCACCCACTCCTCCGCGCAACCGCCGCCCGACCGCCCCGTCTACGTCATCGGCGGAGGCCCCGGCGGACTCGCCGCCGCTTACGCGCTGCGGGCCCGGGGCATACGGGCCGTCGTCCTGGAGAAGTCCGACCGGGTCGGAGCGTCCTGGCGCCGCCACTACGACCGGCTGCACCTGCACACCACCCGCCGCCTGTCGTCCCTGCCCGGGCTGCCGATGCCGCGCCGGTTCGGGCGGTGGGTCTCCCGGGACAACGTGGTGCGGTACCTGGAGAAGTACGCCGAGCACCACCGCCTGGAGATCGTCACCGGTGTCGAGGTCTCCCGCGTGGAGCGCACCCCCGACGGCACGGGCTGGCTGCTGCACGCCACCGGCGGCCGCGAGCTGACCGGCGCCGCGGTGGTCGTCGCGACCGGCTACAACCACACACCGCGGGTGCCGGACTGGCCCGGCCGCGGATCCTTCACCGGCGAGTTCCTGCACGCCGGCGAGTACCGCGACGGCAGGCCCTACGCCGGCCGGGACGTCCTCGTCGTCGGCGTCGGCAACACCGGCGCGGAGATCGCCGTGGACCTGGTGGAGGGCGGCGCCTCCCGGGTCCGGCTGGCCGTGCGCACCGTCCCCCACATCGTGCGCCGCTCGACCGCCGGCTGGGCCGCCCAGTACAGCGGGATCCTGGTACGGCGACTGCCGGTCGGCCTCGTCGACCGGATCTCCCGGCTGCAGGCGAAGGTGGCCGTGCCGGACCTGTCGGCGCACGGACTGCCGCGCCCCGACACCGGGTTGTACAGCAGGGTGAAGCAGGGGGCGATCCCGGTGCAGGACGTCGGGCTGATCGACGCCGTACGCAAGGGCAGGGTCGAGATCGTGGCCGCCGTGGAGGGCTTCGAGGACGGCGGCAAGATCGCGCTGGCCGACGGGACCCGGATCTCGCCCGACGTGGTGATCGCCGCCACCGGGTACTCCCGCGCCCTGGAGGGCCTGGTCGGCCACCTCGACGTGCTCGACACCCGCGGCAGGCCCGTCGCCCACGGCGCCCGCACCCCGGGGGCCGCCCCCGGCCTGTACTTCACCGGCTTCACCAACCCGATCAGCGGCAATCTCCGCGAGATGGCGATCGACGCGGTGCGGATCGCGAAGGCCGTCGCGAAGAGCATCGCGAGGGACGGCTCGGGAACGGCCTCCCGGCTGCCCCACTGAGCGCCCGCCCGGCCCCCGGCACGCCCCGGACCGGACCCCGGCCCAGCCCGGATGCTGTGGGCGCATTCGGCGGACGGCCGACAAGTGGTGCGAGAGTCTCAGCGACACGCCGTGCACGCGGCGTGTCGCTGAGACGGTACGGACACTTGGTTCCCGCCGCGCGGCATTCGCCAACAGCGTCCGGACCGGACCGGACCACCCCAGCCCGCCCCCGACCCGGCCCGTCGGCCGTTCCCGACGTCGCCCCGCACCCGAACCCGAACCCGGCAGCGTACCCGAACCCGGCAACTTACCCGGCGCGCAACTTACCCGGCCCGCACCATTCCTGACGTCGCACCAGTTCAGTAATCTGACAGAGCGTCAGTTAGCGCTGTCTCACAGGAGCGGGCGGGAAACGATGCTTGGATCGACCCACGGCACCCTCACCACCGACTCCCGACGGGCCCGGGCCATCGCCTGCGGCGAACGGTCCGGGCCCGTCGTGCACGGCACGCCGGCCCAGGTGGGTGACCTCGACGTCAGCGGACGCCCACTGCACGCCGACGTACCCGACCTGGACCGCTTCTTCCACCCCCGGTCCGTCGCCGTGATCGGCGCGTCGGACGCCGAGGGGCGCCCGAACACCGGCATCACACGGCAACTGACCGACTGGGCGGAGCGCGTCGGCGCCGCCCTGTACCCGGTGCATCCGAGCCGGCCGTCCGTCTTCGGCATCCCCTGCCACCCCTCCGTCGCCGACCTGCCCGAGCAGGTCGACCTGGCCGTGGTGCTGGTCGGCGACCCCCTCCCGGTGGTCGAGGAACTGGCCGACGCCAAGGCGCGGTTCGCGGTCGTCTTCGCCTCCGGGTTCGCGGAGACCGGGCCGGAGGGCGAGGCCGCCCAGCGGCGACTGGCCGCCGCCGTCGAGCGGTCCGGGCTGCGGCTGCTGGGGCCCAACACCAACCTCAACGCCTTCGAGCGGTTCCGTGACGACCTGGAGGGGCCGGCGATCGCGTTGATCACCCAGTCCGGCCACCAGGGCCGCCCGGTCTTCGCCCTCCAGGAGCTGGGCATCCGGCTCTCCCACTGGGCCCCGACCGGCAACGAGGCCGACCTGGAGACCGCCGACTTCCTCTCCTACTTCGCCGAGCGGCCCGAAGTCGGCGCCATCGCCTGCTACCTGGAGGGGCTGAAGGACGGCCGCTCCTTCCTGCTCGCCGCCGACCGGGCCGCCCGGCGCGGCGTGCCGGTCGTCGCCGTCAAGGTCGGCCGCACAGAGGCCGGCGCCCGCACGGCCGCCTCCCACACCGGCAAACTCACCGGCGCGGACGCGGTGGTGGACGCGGCGCTGCGCCAGTACGGCGTGATCCGCGTCGACGGGCTCGACGAACTCCAGGACACCGCCGCCCTGCTGGCCCGGGCCAAGCCGCCGCGCGCCGACGGGGTGGTCGTCTACTCGATCTCGGGCGGCACGGGCGCGCACGTCGCCGACCTGGCGACCGGGGCGGGCCTGAGCCTGCCGGCGCTGTCGGAAGCCAAACAGGCCGAGCTGCACCAGTGGATACCCGAGTACCTCAGCGTCGCCAACCCCGTCGACAACGGCGGGCACCCGGTCGGCGACCGGCGCGGGCGGAAGATCATCGACGCGATCCTCGACGACCCCGGGGTGGGCGTGCTGATCTGCCCGATCACGGGCCCGTTCCCCCCGCTCAGCGACCGCCTCGTACGGGACCTGGTGGACGCGGCCGAGGAGACGGACAAGCTGGTGTGCGTGGTGTGGGGCTCGCCGGTCGGCACCGAGCCGGCCTACCGCGAGGTGCTGCTCGGCTCCTCCCGCGTGGCCACCTTCCGCACGGTCGGCAACTGCCTCACCGCCGTCCGCGCCCACCTCTCCCACCACCGCTTCACGACCGGCTACCGCTCCCCCTTCGACGAGGCCCCGCGCAGCCCCTCGCCGTCCTACCGCAAGGCCCAGGCCCTCATGCGACCCGGCGAGCAGCTCAGCGAGCACGCGGGGAAACAGCTGCTGCGGGCGTACGGCATCCGCGTACCGCGCGAGCAGCTGGTGACCAGCGCGGCGGCGGCCGTACGCGCGGCCGGGCCGGTGGGCTACCCGGTCGTCATGAAGGCCTCGGGGGCCCGGATCGCCCACAAGACCGAGCTGGGCCTGGTGAGGATCGGGCTGACCTCGGCCAGCCAGGTCCGCGACGCCTACCGCGAACTGACCGACATCGCCCGCTACGAGGACATCTCCCTGGACGGCGTCCTGGTCTGCCAGATGGTCGAGCAGGGCGTCGAGATGGTCGTCGGCGTCACCCATGACGACCTGTTCGGCCCGACCGTGACCGTCGGACTCGGCGGCGTACTCGTGGAAGTCCTGCGCGACACCGCCGTGGGAGTACCGCCCTTCGGTGAGGAGCAGGCACGGGACATGCTCGCCGGACTGCGCGGCCGGGCCCTGCTCGACGGGGTCCGAGGCCGCCCACCGGCCGACCTGGACGCGCTGGTCGAGGTGGTGCTGCGCGTGCAACGCATGGCGCTGGAACTCGACGGCTGCCTTGCCGAGTTGGACATCAACCCGCTGATGGTGCTGCCGCAGGGGCAGGGCGCGGTGGCGCTGGACGCGCTGGCGGTGTGCGGCCGATGACGGAACCCGCCGTTCTGCACACGACGGGCGGCCACGTCCTCTCCCTCACCCTCAACCGGCCCGAAGCCCTCAACGCCCTCACGCCCGGCCAGCGGGACGAGATCGTCCGGCTCCTGTCGGAGGCGTCCGCGTCGCCGGAGGTACGAGCGGTCGTACTCACGGGGACGGGCCGCGGCTTCTGCGCCGGCGCGGACCTCCGGGGCACCGCCACCACGACCGGCGAACGCGTCACCGGAGACATCGCGCGCACCCTCCGCACCGGCGCCCAGCGCCTGATCGCCGCCGTCCTGGACTGCGAGAAGCCGGTGATCGCGGCGGTCAACGGCACGGCGGCGGGCCTCGGCGCGCATCTGGCGTTCGCCTGCGACCTGGTCCTCGCGGCCGAATCCGCCCGTTTCATCGAGGTGTTCGTACGCCGCGGCCTCGTCCCCGACGGCGGCGGCGCCTACCTCCTGCCCCGTCTCGTCGGCCCGCAGCGCGCCAAGGAGCTGATGTTCTTCGGCGACGCGCTCACGGCGGCCGACGCGGAGCGGCTGGGGCTGGTGAACCGGGTCGTCCCGGACGGCGCCCTGGACAAGACGGCACGCGCCTGGGCCGAACGCCTCGCCACCGGCCCGACCCGTGCCCTCGCCCTGACCAAGCAGCTCATCAACGCCTCGCTCGACGCGGACCGCGCGACGGCCTTCGCCGCCGAGGCCGCCGCGCAGGAGATCAACATGACGACGCGGGACGCGCAGGAGGGCGTACGAAGCTTCGTGGAGCGGCGAAGCCCCACGTACCAGGGCCACTGAGCCTTCCCATCTGACATACCGTCAGCTTCAATGGGAACTGTGATGGGACAAGCAGGAATGGCCGAAGCCGCCGTCCGCTACCTCAGGTCGGTCCGCACACCCGCCCCCGAACCGGTCGACGCCCTGCCGCGCCCCGAGTTGCGGTGCGTCGGCGAGGACGAGCGCCCTCCCCTGGACCCGGCGGAGTTCCGCCGCGTCCTCGGCGCTTTCGCGACGGGCGTGGCCGTGATCACGGCACCACCCGCCACCCTCGGCGACTCCCCCGCCGGCTTCGCCTGCCAGTCCTTCACGTCCCTCTCCCTCGACCCGCCGCTGGTCGCCTTCATGGTCGGCCGTACGTCGACGAGTTGGCCGCGCATCGCCCGGGCCGGGGTGTTCTGCGTGAACGTCCTGGGCTCCGGCCAGGACGAGCTGTGCCGCGCTTTCGCGGTGAGCGGCGGGGACAAGTTCGCGGGCGTGGCGTACGACGCGGCGCCGGTGTCCGGCTCGCCACGCCTGTCGGGCGCCGTCGCCTGGATCGACTGCGCGATCCACGCCGTCCACACCGGCGGCGACCACCTCATCGTGGTCGGCCGGGTGAACGCCCTCGGCACGCCCGCCGACGAGCCGGACGGCCCGCTGCTCTTCCACCGGGGGCGCTTCGCGCGGCTGACGGACTGATCGAGTCGACACGGAGCGGGCGACGCCCAGCCCCGGCGACTGGCCTCGGCAGCCCGTACGGCGTGCAGCGGGATCCACTCACTACAGCCGCGAGTCGAGGGACACCAGCACCGACCCGGACCCTTGGCCTGCGTGGCCCGCTCGCGGCCGGGTGCGCGTTGGCCGAGTGGACTGTCGGGGGTTTGGCCGGCCACCTCGCGTATCAGATTTTCAGCGTGGATCCGGCGCTGGAGGGACCCGCCTCTGGGCAAGAACCCATCCCGGTGCTGGAGCACCATGCGCGGGCGGTGTGGATCGACGCGCCGCTCGACGGTGAGATCAACTCTGGAATCCGAGCGAAGGGTGAAGGCATCTCTTTCGAAGGCGTGCGGCGTCTGGTCGAACGCGTCCGTGCCGCGCTCGACCAGCAGCGAACCGGCCTTGAGGAGGTGCATGGCGACTGGGTGGTGTTCATGCCGCAAACAGGGTGGGCGCTGAGTCTGGACGATTTCCTCGTGACCCGGATGGTCGAGCTCGCTGTGCATATGGATGACCTGGCGGTCAGCGTGGACCTCAGCGCGCCGGAGCTTCCCGGTGCTGCCCTTGATCCCGTGGTTGCGCTGCTAAGCGGGCTTGCCGTCCGGCGCCATGGCCAAGCGGCACTGCTGCGTGCCCTGACTCGCGCGGAGCGAGCACCGTCTGCGATCAACGTGTTCTGAGCGCTGCGTCAGCTCGCGTCAGCCCGTTCGACCTGCGAGGCGGTAGGACTCGGTGCCGGTCTGGATGATGGCGCCGTTGAAGGTCAGCCGGTCGACGATGGCCGCGCAGAGCCTCGGATCTGTGAATGTCTTCGTCCACCCGCTGGAACTTTCGTACGACACCCTCGATTCGCTCGCAGCGCCCTCCGCGTCGACCCAAGCCGCATAGAACCGGCGGGAGGCCGAACGTGGTTGATGAGAACGTGCTCACCGTGGCCCGTGCCAGGAAGGCGAAGCGCGAGAGCGTGAGCGCCATCGCCAAGGCACTCGGGATCTCCCGAGCCACCCTGTACCGCCACCTCGGAGAGAGCACCTGAGACAGGCGCACAGCCTACGCGGTCAGGCCGCCGAGGCACGGACGAACATCGTGCCCACGGCCCTGCCCTCTGGCGGGTCGATCAGAGACACGCACACGTCAGAGAAGCCGTACGCCGTCAGGATGCGCCCCCACTCATCCGGGGTGCGATCATGCCGCAGTCCGGGTTTGGCAGGCTTGAGCCCCTGACTGCCCGGAGGCAAGTGCGAGAAGGCCAGGATGCCGCCCGGCGCCATACACGAGCGGATCAGCGGAAGCAGGATGTCGGGATCGACGAACCACACGGCACCAAAGATCGAGAGCACGACATCGAATGTCTCGTCCGTCTCGTTCAGGAACGCCGTCGCCTCCGCCGTACGGAACTCAAGGCCCGGCAGACTGCCCCAACACTCCCGCGCGAGCGTCTCGCGGATGGGGGCGATGTCCACCCCTTGCCCTGTCGCGCCAAGCGTCACGAGATGCGCGAGGTTACTACCACTCCCCGAGCCGAGTTCCAGTACCCGGCGGCCGGCCACGGGACCGAGAACGCTCTCGTTCGGCCCGTGATCGGCGTACTGGGTCCAGTTCAGCCAGGTCGTATCGCCCTTGGCGTTCACGGTCCTGCGCGGCTTGCTCCCGGCCGCGTACCTGTCCCAGGACTCAGCCAATGACATGCGGTGATCCTTTCAGGCAAGAGGGGCCACCCCCCAACGTATGGGGATAGGCCCCAGCTCACATGCCGCCCATCATCACTTGGGCGAATCGTGACACCCGGCGTGGCACTGGTTGCAGTCGGCCGCGTCCTCCATGCCCCACAGGTCAGGGTCGATCTCGAACCCGGCCGCCTTGATGGCCTTGATCGTCTGTTCCAGAACGAGCGGGCCGCCGGTCTTGGGGTCGTGCCCGTCCCGCGTCGTCTTGTTGTCGCTGACGCACTGGACGCTGGGCGCCGACCCCGGAAGTTCCGGCACGTGGTGGATGTACCGGCCGAAGTGCCGGCTGGTGAAGTGGTGGTACGGGATCGAGTCGAGCATGAACGAATGCCATGCCTCGTCCACCTGCTTGGACGGGCCCATGAGAAGGTCCGGGTTCTCGCCGCACGTGACCAGGTAGGCGATGGCCTGTCCGAACTTGGCCTCCGCCAGTTCGCGCGTGTTCTCCGGGTTGCGGAGGAGGAGGGCCACCTCCCGCTCCCACACGTCCGGGGTGACGTACGCCTTCGGGTCGCGGATCACTACTGCCGTGCTCATGCTGGCTTGCCTCCACGTAATTGGGGGTCTGTGGTGCTCCGGTCATGGCGCCCACCACCGCACTTGGGGCACAGGCACGGCGGCATCAGGCCAGTAGCGAGGGGTTCCCCGCCCTCACCCTCGTACAGGGTCGTGGCTTGGTCTGAGTGCCGTCGGCTCTCACCGTGTAAGCGCTGATGCGGATGGCCATGACGACCATGTTCCGGATCGATCATGACCATTGCGGCGACGTTCAAGGCGTCCCTCGGGCGTCATGTCGGTGTCACCCCGAAGGCGTCAAACCGGTGTCATTGGAGGCGTGACGTGACTACCCTCGGATCATGGCGACTCCGGCCGAGCGGGAGCGAATCCCCAACGACGTGCTGACTTCCGTGCGCAAGTCGATGAACCTGAGCCAAGACGAGTTCGCCCGGGGCTTACGCGGCGCAGGCGAGGAATTGGGGGAGCCGAACGACGCCTCCAAGCGACTCGTGCAACGCTGGGAGTCCGGGGAGACCAGGACATGCCGCCCGCTGTATGCGCGGGCACTGAAGCGGTTCACCGGCCGTACCCCTGAGTCGCTGGGGTTCGCGATCCCGATGGCACGCGTCCACTCGGACGGGGCAGGAGGCCACGACATGGAGGCTGAGGAAGTCGGCACGGCTGACGATGCCACGATCCCGGAGCCGGAACCGCAGAGCGAGTACGCGGGCATCTGGCTGTCCCGCTACGAGTTCTACTCGTCCAGCCGTGACGAGACGTTCGCCTGCAAGCACCACGTCGTGATCGTTCAGCACGGTAACCGACTGACAGCTCAGAGCCTGCCCGGAGCGTCGACCAACCCGGACAGCCCGTTGTCTCTGGACCTCACCGTTGACCGGAACGTCGTCACCGGTACGTGGACCGAGCAGACGGCGGCTGACGGGTACTACCAGGGCGCCCGGTACCACGGTGCGATTCAGCTGCTCATCGAGCCGACAGGCCGACGTATGGCGGGCAAGTGGGTCGGGTTCGGCAAGGACTTCGACGTGAACACGGGCCCGTGGGAGCTGCGCCTACTCGACCGATCGACAGGCCGCGCGAGCATCGAGCGGTACTCGACTACACCGCAGTGAGGGATCGGGGCGCTCCCCTGCCGGGAAACTGCGGAGCCGCCCCGTGCGGCGCGCCTGGCCGCCGAGTCCGCCCCGACTGGCTCGAGCTGGCGGGTGCGCAAGATCGCCCCACTCCCGACGCCGCGCACCGCGACGGCGGGCAGGCGCAGTACATCGCCCGGCCGGTGCCCGATCCGCAGCAGGCGTCCACCACCACCGCCCGCGCCTGGGCCCTGGGCCGTCTCCACGAGCCGGTCCAGCTGCGCGACATGGCCGCCCAGGAGTCCATGTCGGTCCGCACCTTCACCCGCCGCTTCCGCGAGGAGACCGGCGTCAGCCCCGGCCAGTGGCTCACCCGGCAGCGCGTGGAACGGGCCCGGCACCTGCTGGAGTCCACCGACCGCTCCGTCGAGCGGGTGGCCCGCGACGCGGGCTTCGGCACGGCCCAGTCGATGCGCCAGCACCTCCAGGCGGCGCTCGGCGTCACCCCCACCGCCTACCGGCGGACGTTCCGGCCGGTGAACGGCACGGCGGACGGCACGGCGGACGGCACGGCGGACGGCACGGCGGGCGCCGTCAGAACGTGAGCACCGCCCGGGCCACCCGCCCCGCCCCGGCGTCCGCCGCCGCCTTCTCGAAGTCCTCGACCGGATAGGTCCGGGTGACGAGTTCGTCGAGCAGGAGGCGGCCCCGGCGGTACAGGTCGGCGTACAGGGCGATGTCGCGCTGGGGGCGGGAGGAGCCGTAGCGGCAGCCCAGGACGGACTTGTCCAGGTACAGCGACGAGACACGGAAGGACGCCTCCGCCGTGGCCGGGGGGACGCCGAGGAGGATCGCCTGGCCGTGCCGGTCGAGCGCGTCGATCGCCTGCCGGATCAGCTCCACCCGGCCGACGCACTCGAAGGCGTGGTCCACGCCCGTGGGCAGGAGGTCGCGCACGCCGTCCGTCGAGGTCAGGAAGTCCGTCGCACCGAAACGGCGGGCCACCTCCTCCTTCGCCGGGTCGGTGTCGACGGCCACGATCCGCAGGGCGCCCGCGAGCCGCGCCCCCTGGAGCACGTTCAGGCCGATCCCGCCCGTCCCGATCACCAGGACGCTGTCGCCGCGGTCCACCCGCGCCCGGTTCAGCACGGCGCCGACGCCCGTCAGCACCCCGCACCCGAGGAGCGCGGCCGACGTCAGCGGGAGGTCCTCGGGGACACGGACCGCCTGCACGGCCTGCACGACCGTGCGCTCCGCGAACGCCGAGTTCGACGCGAACTGGTGGACGGGCAGGCCACCGTGGCGGAACGGCCGGGCCGGGCGCCCGATGGCGTGCCGGCACATGGTCGGCCGCCCCCGGTCGCACTCCGCGCACGTACCGCAGTTGGCGAGGGTGGACAGCGCCACGTGGTCGCCGGGCGCGACATGGGTGACGCCCCCGCCCACCGCCTCCACGACGCCCGCCCCCTCATGGCCCAGCACCACAGGCACCGGGAACGGGATGGTCCCGTCCACCACCGACAGATCGCTGTGGCACAGCCCGGCCGCGGAGACGGCGACCCGTACCTCCCCCGGCCCCGGCTCCCGCACCTCCAGGTCGTAGACGACCCGGACCTGCTTCCCGTCGAAGATCACGCCTCGCATCACACGGCCCCCTTGGGCTCCCTGGGCAGGCCGAGCACGCGCTCGGCGATGATCGTGCGCTGGATCTGGTCCGTGCCGCCGTAGAGGGTGTCGGCCCGGGAGAAGAGGAACAGGTGCTGCGCCGCGTCCAGTTCGTACGGCGACCGCTCCGACCAGTCGGTGGGAGCGGTGCTCGCCGCCGCGCCCCGCACCAGCACCGCCAGTTCCCCGAGCCGCTGATGCCAGCCGGCCCACAGCAGCTTGGCCACGCTCGGCGCGCCTGGATCGCCCGAGCCGCCCAGGGTCCGCAGGGCGTTCCAGCGCATGGTGCGCAGTTCGGCCCACTGCCGCACGAGCCGTTCCCGTACGACGGGGTCCCGGGCGGCGCCCGTCCGCTCGGCCGTGCGCACCACGTCCTGGAACTCCCGCGCGAATCCGATCTGCTGGGCCAGCGTGGACACGCCCCGCTCGAAGCCGAGCAGGCTCATGGCGACCCGCCAGCCGTTGCCCTCGCCGCCGACGACATGCTCCGCGTGCGCGCCGTCGAAGAAGACCTCGTTGAAGTCGCTGGTGCCGGTCATCTGCCGGATGGGCCGGACCTCGATCCGCCCCGGCTGGTCCATGGGGACGAGCAGGAACGTCAGGCCGTGGTGGCGCGTCGAGCCGGGTTCCGTGCGGGCCAGCACGAAGCACCAGTCCGCCTCGTGCGCGAGCGAGGTCCAGATCTTCTGTCCGGTGACGCGGTGGGTACGTCCCTCTCGCACCGCCGCCGTCCGGACACCGGCCAGGTCGGAACCGGCGCCGGGTTCGCTGTACCCCTGGCACCACAGCTCCTCACCGGCGGCGATCGGGGGCAGGAAGCGGGACTTCTGCCCGTCCGTGCCGTGCGCGAGCAGCGTGGGGGCCAGCAGGTTCTCCCCGATGTGCCCGGACCGCGGGGGCGCGGCCGACCGCGCGTACTCCTCCGCCCAGGCGACTTGCTGCGTGAGCGTGGCGGTCCGGTTCCCGTACCCGGGCGCCCGCCATCCGAGCCCGATCCAGCCGGCCGCGCCGAGGGTGCGTTCCCACGCGCGGCGGTCGTCGGCACGGCCCACGTGCGAGGCCAGCCAGTCCCGGACTTCGCCACGGAACGCGTCGTCCTCCGGGCCGAAGCCGAAGTCCATCAGGGTTCTCCTTTCGACGCCACCGACTCCGCGCCCCTCAGAGGTGCGGGGAACCGCGCGACCAGCCACACTCCACCCGCGCCCGCCACACAGCCCACGCCTGCGGCCTACCGGGCGTTCGGCCGCTCGCCACCCCGCGCCGCCTTCTCCATCCCAGCCACCCGCTCCAGCATCGGCATCGGATCCACCCCCACCGACCCCGGCAGGACCTGCGCGATCCGCTCCGGCGTCCACGCACCGCCCTCCGCGTACACGGCCCGCACCTCCCGCGGCTGCGCCCATACCGCGATCTTGGCCCCGGCGGCCGTGTACACCTGCCCGGTGATCCCCTGCTCGCGCGCCCCGTCGGACAGCAGGTACACCACCAGCGCGGCGACGTCCTCCGGTTCCCCGATCTCCGCCAGTTCCATCGGCACCCCCGCCGACATCCGGGTCCGGGCGACCGGTGCCACCGCGTTCGCGGTCACCCCGTACTTGTGCAGGCCCAGCGCGGCGCTCCGCACGAGCGAGATGATCCCGCCCTTGGCCGCGCTGTAGTTGGCCTGCGACACCGACCCCTGGTGGTTGCCGCTGGTGAAGCCGATCAGGGTGCCTGCGCGCTGCTCGCGCATCACCGCCGAGGCCGCCCGGAAGACGGTGAAGGTGCCCTTCAGGTGTGTCGCGACGACCGGGTCCCACTCCTCCTCGGTCATGTTGAACAGCATCCGCTCGCGCAGGATCCCGGCCACACAGACCACACCGTCCAGCCGCCCGTACGACGAGAGCGCCATGTCGACGACCCGCTGCCCGCCCGCCATCGTGGAGATGTCGTCGGCGACCGCCACGGCGTCTCCGCCCGCCGCCTCGATCTCCTTGACCACGGCCTCGGCGACCTCGCTGGCCGGCGAGGCCCCGTCCACCGCGACGCCGTGGTCGTTGACGACGACCTTCGCCCCCTCGGCGGCGGCCGCCCGCGCGACCGCCCGGCCGATCCCCCGCCCCGCCCCCGTGACGGCGACGACCTTGCCTGCCAAGAAGTTCCCCACGCCGGGCCCCTTCCCGTTCCACGGTTTCTGACGGACCGTTAGATTGCTGGTTCCCGAATTCTACGACCCGTCAGATACGGGAAGACAAGCCCCGGGGAGGACCCATGTCGCTGCCGGACGCGTTCCACGACATCGCCAAGCGCGTGAACAACTGGGGCCGTTGGGGAGCCGACGACGAGCTCGGCACGCTGAACCTGATCACCGACGAGGTCGTACGGGAGGCCGCGGCCACCGTCCGCAGCGGCCTGCGGATCCCGCTCGCGCTGCCGCTCCAGCAGGACGGCGTGCAGACGGGGATGATTCCCGGCCGGGTCAACCCCCTGCACGCCATGGTGCAGATCAACCAGGAGCTCTTCGGCCCGGGCACGGTCGCGTGCAGCGACGACGTGGTGACCATGGGGCTCCAGGCCGCCACCCACTGGGACGCGCTGTCGCACGTCTCGCACTCGGGCCGGCTCTACAACGGCCGCCCGGCGGCCACCGTCACTCCGCACACCGGCGCCGAGTTCGGCGGCATCGGCGCGGTGCGGCACGTCGTCTCGCGCGGGGTCCTGCTCGACGTCGCCCGGGCCCGGGGCACGGACCGGCTCGACGGCGGGTACGCCGTGACGCCCGAGGACCTGGACGCCGCCGAGGAACTGGCCGGTACGCGGGTGCGGGCCGGTGACATCGCGCTCGTACGGACCGGGCAGGTCCAGGCCTGTCTGGCCGGGGAACGGCACGCGTACGCGTATCCGTCACCGGGGCTGTCGATCCGGACGCCGGAGTGGTTCCATGCGCGTGATGTCGCGGCCGTCGCCAACGACACCCTCACCTTCGAGGTGTTCCCGCCCGAGGTGGAGGGGCTGTGGCTGCCGGTGCACGCCCTGGACCTGGTGGAGATGGGCATGCCACAGGGCCAGAACTGGAATCTCGAAAAGTTGTCCACAGCCTGTGGAGAAACGAGCCGCTACGCCTTCCTGCTGACGGCGACCCCCGAGCCGTTCACCGGGGCGACCGGATCTCCGGTGGCCCCGGTCGCCGTCCTGTAGGCCGCCCGTTACGCCCCCGGGGAGACCGCCCGTCACGCCCCCGGGAAGCTGGATGGCGGCGCCGCGCTGCTCGCCCCGAGCACGGCAGCGCGCGCCGCCACCCGACTCCGGCGCTCCCGCCCCGACTTCCCTGCCCCGGGAGGAAGCCGACGCCGAATCACGACTCGCACTCGCCGAGGGCCGCCGTCCACCGGAGCCCTCGCCGTCCCCTCACGGCGAATCGCTGCCCCCAAGCGTGAGCACACGGTCACGACGCGTCAACACCCGCAAGGAGATTTCTTGCTTATGCGGCTTTTGGCGTGGGCGCGCACGGAAGCACATCCCGGCGCATCACCGCATGCCCCGACGGAACCGGCCGGCCGGCCGTGCATCCATGCCCCGGCCCCGCCGCACCACGGCACGGCATCTGCCGCCGTACACCGCACCCGGCGGGCACACACACCAGGCAGGAAAGACGGCGGGAAAGACGGCAGTCAGGAAGGCGGCAGGGGGCGCTACACCGCCTCGTACGCCGCCATTCCCTCGAAGGCCGCTCCGCCGGTGCCGCCGCAGGGCACCGCGCCGCCCCCGCACGACGCCGTGACCTCACGGGACTTCGTACACCGGTCCAGCTCGCACCAGATGCGCTTGCCGGTGGCCTCGACGCTCCAGCCCCAGCGGTCCGCGAGGCCGTCGACGAGGGCGAGGCCCCGGCCGCCGGTCGCCTCGTCGCCCGCACACCGGGGCACGGGGGCCCGGCCGCTGCGGTCGGCGACCTCGAGACGGACGGTGACCTCGTCCGTCGCCGCGGGCGGCAGGGACAGCCGCAGCACGGCGGGACGGCCGGTGTGCACCACGGCGTTGGTCACGAGTTCGGAGACGAGCAGGATCAGCGTCTCGGCGAGCGGCTCATCGGCCTGTATGCCGGACCCGGCCAGGCGCGAGCGGGCCCACCGCCGGGCCCGCCCCACCTCTGCGGGGTCGGGCCGGATCTCCAGCTGCACTTGAAGCACCTGCACCGCTCACACCATCCGAACCGGCGGACACTTAGGCTCGCGCCTCACGAGGGCCACGATCGTAGCCATTTTCTGCATGGCCAGAACAACGGCCGGGACAGGGATCACGGAACGTGAATCCCTTGTGGGACAGCATGGTTGACGTACAGTCACCCCAACAAGCGCTTCGGGCATATTCCAGCGCGAAGGAGTACCCGTGCGGCATACTGTGCGACGCTCGCCACGGGCAGTCGAACAGGCGCCGCCACGGGGTCGCACTGCGCTCGGAGCCACTCGCATCTCACACAAGGTACCGGAGCGGGCAGTCGACTCCGGGCCGTGACGACGCACACAGAGGACACAAGCCGGCATCAACGCTCCGTGATCATGCGGTGCCACGATCCGCGACATCTCCACGAGCGCTCCCGGCGATACCGCAGCCAGACGGCCCGTCAGGCCGCTCCGGCCGCCAGCGCGACCGCGAGAGACTCCTCACTCTCCGTTACTCCGCCCGCACGTTGGGTTCGAACCCATGCGCGCTTCAGATGGAGATGGACCTCGGACTCCCAGGTGAAGCCCATGCCGCCGTGCACCTGGAGACAGTCGCGGGCGCCGCGCACGGCGGCCTCGTCGGCGAGCAGGCGGGCGGCGGCGATGTCGACCGGGTCGGCGGTGACGGCGGCGGCGTACACCGCGGCGCGGGCCGTCTCCGCCCGGACCAGCATCCCGGCGCACAGGTGTGCCACCGCCTGGAAGGCCCCGATGGGCCGCCCGAACTGTTCGCGCGCCCGGGCGTGTTGCGCCGCGAGCTCGCAGACGCGGGTGGCCGTGCCGATTTGCTCGGCGGCGCTGAGGAGGACCGCCGCGGGGTCGCGCCCCGGCTGTTCGGCGGGCACGCGGTGCAGGGGCGTCAACGGGTCGAGCGAGCGCAGCGACACCGCTCCGGTGGCGTCCCCGCGTACGGCGTCCGCCTCGGCCAGCCATTCCACCAGCCCACCGTCGACGGCGGTGACGACCGCCTCCCCGGTGGCCGCGCCCGCCACGGCCCCGGCCGCGAGGTGGGTCGCGATGAGCGGCCCGGGCAACAGCGCCCGTCCCGCCTCCTCGAACAGCAACACGGCCTCGGGCAGCCCGAGTCCGACCCCACCGTCCGCCTCCGGCAACCGCAGGGCGAAGAACCCGGCGTCCCCCAGGGCCCGCCACAGCCCCCGGTCCAGCACCGGCCCGCCACCCTCCCGTCCCGGGCCGCCTCCGCACCCCCCGCCACCGCCCGTGTCACCACGCCCCGCGGCACCACCACCGGCCCCGTCACCGCCCGCCCTGCGGCCACCCGTGGCACCACCGGCCCGTTCGCGGCCCGCGGCCCCAACGCCCGCGCCCCGCCCACCCGGGGCGCCGCCGTCCGCCCTGACACCGCCCGGGCAGTCACCCTCCGCGCCACCCCCCACGGCCACCCGCAACGCCTCCCCGTCGAAGCACCGGCCCAAGAACTCCCGCGCCCCGTCCCGCAGGGCCCGCTGGTCCTCCGTGAGACGGAACCGCACGGCCCCTCACCGCCCCTTCGGCAGGCCGAGCACGCGCTCGGCGATGATGCTGTGCTGGATCTGTGAGGTGCCGGCCGCGATGGTGTACGACAGGGAGGACAGGCGGTCCAGGGTCCAGGGACGGTCCAGGTCGAGGCAGTCGGCGCCCAGCACCTCAGCGGCGGCGTCGTACAGTTCCTGGCGTGCCTGGGAGTACCGCAGTTTGAAGACCGAGCCCCCGGCACCCGGCACCCCGCCCGACGCCTCCGCCGCGCTCACGTTCCACTGTGCCAGCCGCCACAGCGCCCGGAACTCCGCGTGGAGCCTGCCCAGCCGGCGCCGGAGGACGGGATCGTCCCAGCGGCCGTTCTCGCGGGCCTCGACGGCCAGTTCGCCCAGCACGCGACGGCACGCGACGACCTCGCCCGCGAAGGCCGTGCCGCGTTCGAAGGACAGCGTCACCATGGTCACGCGCCAGCCGTCGTTCTCGTCCCCGACCCGGTTCTCCACCGGCACCCGCACCTCGTCCAGGAACACCTCGGCGAACTCGGCCGACCCGGCGAGCGTGCGCAGCGGCCGTACGGTGATGCCCGGCGCGTCCATCGGCAGGGCGAGCCACGTGATGCCCCGGTGCCTGGGCGCCTCCGGGTCGGTGCGGACCAACAGCTCGCACCAGTCGGCGACTTCCGCGTGGGACGTCCAGATCTTGGAGCCGGTCACCACGTAGGCGTCGCCGTCGCGCCACGCGCGCGTGCGCAGGGCCGCGAGGTCGGAACCGGCCTCGGGCTCGCTGAAGCCCTGGCACCATACCTCCGCGCCGCGCAGGATCGGCGGCAGCCAGCGCGCCCGCTGGTCCGCCGTGCCCTCGGCGGCGATCGTCGGCCCGGCGTGCAGCAGGCCCACGAAGTTGGCCCCGACGTAGGGCGCGCCCGCCTTCTCGGTCTCCTCCAGGAAGATGAGCCGCAGGGTCGGGGAGGCGTCCCAGTGGACATCGGCGTACCCGGCGTCGTGGAGCCGGCGCTGCCAGCCGAGATCGTAGGCGCGCCGCCCCGGCCAGTCGCCGGGCGACGGCTTGGGCGGGAGACCGGGGAGCACCCGCGCCAGCCAGTCCCGCAGCCGGGCCCGGAAGTCCTCCTCCTCGGGCGTGTACGACAGGTCCATCAGCGGTCGAGATCCAGGTCGAGCATCCGGATGGCGTTGCCCCGCATCAGCTTGTAGACGGTCTCGTCGTCGAGGCCCTTGACGTGGTCGAGGGCGACTTCCCTGGTGTGCGGGAAGGTCGAGTCGACGTGCGGGTAGTCGGTCTCGAAGGTGGCGTTGTCGCGGCCGACGACGTCCAGGGACGCCACTCCGTGCTTGTCGCGGAAGAAGCAGCAGAAGATCTGCCGGTAGTAGTACGTGGACGGTGGCTCGGGGATCGTGTCCCGGACGCCGCCCCAGGCGCGGTGCTCCTCCCAGACGTCGTCGGCGCGCTCCAGGGCGTACGGGACCCAGCCCATCTGTCCCTCGGAGTAGGCGAGTTTGAGGCGCGGGTACCTCACCAGCACCCCGCTGAAGAGGAAGTCCATCATCGAGGCCATCGCGTTGTTGAAGCTGAGCGAGGCCTGGACGGCGGGCGGGGCGTCCGGGGAGGCTGCCGGCATCTGGGACGAGGACCCGATGTGCATGTTGACGACCGTCCCGGTCTCCTCGCAGACCGCGAAGAACGGGTCCCAGTAGCCGGAGTGGATGGACGGCAGCCCGAGGTGGGTCGGGATCTCGGAGAAGGTCACCGCCTTCACCCCGCGAGCGGCGTTGCGGCGGATCTCGGCGACCGCCAGGCCGACGTCCCACAGCGGGATCAGGCACAGCGGGATGAGCCGCCCGCCGCTGTCGCCGCACCACTCCTCGACCATCCAGTCGTTGTAGGCGCGCACGCAGGCGAGGGCGACCTCCTTGTCGTGCGCCTCGGCGAAGGTCTGCCCGCAGAACCGCGGGAAGCTCGGGAAGCAGAGGCTCGCCTCGACATGGTTGAGGTCCATGTCCTTCAGGCGCTCCCTGGGGTCCCAGCAGCCGGGCCGCATCTCCTGGCGGGTGATGCCCTCCAGGGTCATCTCGTCCCGGTCGAAGCCGACGGCGGCGATGTTGCGCTTGTACGGGAACTTCAGGTCCTCGTAGATCCACCAGTCGGTGGGCTGGCCGTCCGGGTCCATGGTGATCCGGTACTTGCCGGCGACGTAGGCGAGTTCACCGATCCCGGCGGTCAGCGCCCTGGGGCCGCGGTCGCGGTACTTGGCCGGCAGCCAGGTGTCGAAGAGGTGGGCGGGCTCGATCACGTGGTCGTCGACGCTGATGATGCGGGGCAGTTCGGTCGCCATGGGTCCCCTCCGCCGGACGGTACTTATCTGATGCAGCGTCAGTTAGCATCCCATCTGACGACCCGTCAGCCAAGGAGCAGGGGGCAGACGTGAACGAGACCCCGCACGTCCTGAGTTCGTCCCGCACCCTGTGGGAGCTGGTCACCCGTCGCGCCGCCCTCACGCCCGACCGGCCGCTCTTCCTCCAGGGCGACCGCGTCCTCACCTTCGACGGCCTCCGCGCGCGGGCCGAGCGGGTCGCCGCGGGCCTGTACGGCATGGGCGTACGCCCCGGCACGGTGGTCGCCTGGCAGCTGCCCACCCGCATCGAGACAGCCGTGCTGTCCTTCGCGCTGGCCCGCCTCGGCGCCGTGCAGAGCCCGGTCATCCCCTTCTACCGGGACCGCGAGGCCGGCTTCGCACTGCGCGAGTCGAGGGCGGAGTTCTTCGCGGTGCCGGGTGAGTGGCGCGGCTTCGACCACGCGGGAATGGCCCGGCGGCTGGGTGCGCGGGGCGTCTTCGAGGCCTACGACGACCTGCCCGACGGCGATCCGTCCGTGCTGCCTCCCCCGCCCCGCGACGGCACCGCCGTCCGCTGGATCTACTGGACGTCCGGCACGACCTCCGACCCCAAGGGCGTACTGCACACGGACCGTTCGCTGCTCGCGGGCGGCTCCTGCCTCGCCCACGCGCTGCGCCCCTCGGCGGACGACGTGGGGTCGATCGCCTTCCCGTACGCCCACATAGGCGGGCCCGACTACACGGTGATGCTGCTGCTGTACGGCTTCCCTGCGGTGCTGTTCGAGCAGTTCGCGCTGCCGGAGGCGCTGGAGGCGTACCGCGCGCACGGGGTGACGATGGCGGGCGGCTCGACGGCGTTCTACTCGATGTTCCTGGCGGAGCAGCGGAAGCGGCCGGGGACCCCGGTCGTCCCCTCACTGCGGCTGCTGGCGGGCGGCGGGGCGCCCAAGCCGCCGGAGCTGTACCACGCCGTCGTACGGGAGATGGGCGTGCGGCTCACCCACGGCTACGGCATGACCGAGGTGCCGATGATCACCATGGGGTCGCCGGACGACCCCCCCGAGCTGCTCGCGACGACCGAGGGGCGGCCGCCGGAGGGGATGGAGATACGGATCGTGGACGGGGAGGTGCGGTTGCGCGGGGAGGCCGTGTGCCGGGGCTATCTGGATCCGGGGCAGACGGCCGAGGCCTTTGACGAGGAGGGATTCCTGCGCACCGGCGACCTCGGGCACCTCGCGGTCACCGGGCACCTGGTCCTCACCGGCCGGCTGAAGGACGTGATCATCCGCAAGGGCGAGAACATCTCGGCCCAGGAGATCGAGGACCTGCTGCACCGGCATCCGGCGGTCGGGGACGTGGCGGTGATCGGCCTGCCGGACGCGGCGCGCGGGGAGCTGGTGTGTGCGGTGGTGGAACAGCCGCCGGAGGCCGAGGCCTTGACGCTCGCCGCCGTGACCGCCTTCCTGCGCGCCGAGGGACTGTCGGTGCACAAGCTGCCGGAGCGGCTGGAGGTGGTGGACGCCCTTCCGCGGGGCGAGACCCTGCGGAAGGTGCTGAAGTACAGGCTGCGCGAGCGCTACGCGGGCACGTGACGCATTTCGCGCCCACGGCTCTCTGCCCGCACGCGGCCCTGTCCGGGCGCGGGCCTATTCGGGCGCGGGCCTATTCGGGCGCGGGCCTATTCGGGCACGGTGAAGTAGCGGGCGAAGGCGGGGATGACCTCGGCCTCGCCGACCTTTCCGTCGCTGTCCGCGTCGAGCGTGGCGGCGGCCGGGCCGGCGAGATCCCCGGGAACGCCGAGGCACTTCAGCACGCGGGCGGTCTCCTCGACCGTCGCGACGCCGTCACCGTCGGTGTCGGCGACGTCCAGGGCCGCGTGCAGGAAGGGGCGGGCGATCTCGGCGAACCGGTCGGGGTTGTCGCGCAGGCGCTTGACCGCGCCGGTGACGAACTCCTCGCGCGTGATGCGCTGGTCGCCGTCGCGGTCCGCGATGCCGGCCATGCCCTGCCAGAACGCCTCGGCGCCGCCGTACAGAGCCTGGCCCTTGTCGGAGCGGGCCGCCACGCCGAACTCCCCGAGCAGTGCCTTGGCCGCTCCGTAGAAGTCCTCGCGGTCGATGTAGCCGTTGCCGTCCTGGTCGAAGGTGGCGAACCGGGCGGCGATCCTGCGCTCGTACTCGCTGCTGACCATGTCTGTTTCGGGCCGCCTTACGTCGGGTGGGGTGCGTCTCGCTCGGAGCGTACGACGGAGGGAGCGGTTCGGGCACGGGAAAACGTCACTTGTGCCAAGACCGGGGGAATTCCGGGACAACGGCGTGTCGCAACGGCAACTCTAGCCTCACCGTGCGTGGTTGTCCCGTCACGCGGACAGGGGTTCGCCCTCGTCGCCGAGGGCCGCGTCCAGATCGCCGTACACGTCGAACAGCCTGCGTACGCCGAGCGCGCCGAGGACCCGGTTGACGTGGGACCCGTCGGCCGCGCCCCGGGCGGGCAGCACGAGGCGCAGCCGACCCTGGCAGGAGCGGATCAGCCGGCGGGCGGCGATGAGCACGCCGACGCCGCTGGAGTCGCAGAAGAACACCTCGGACAGGTCCAGGACGAGACAGTGGTGCCCCTCGGCCACCACGTCGTGCACGCGCTGGCGCAGCACCGGTGACGTCACCAGGTCCAGCTCGCCCGACACCTGGAGCACGGCCCATTCACCCTGCTCGCCGCCGGTCACTTTGAAGGTCACCACCACGCCCCTCGCTCGCCAGAACGGAAGCAGTCCCTACGCTTCCTTGCAGCGCGGCTGCCCAGCGGCAGTTCCCTGAAACACAACCCGAAAAACGGATCCCCCGCAGAAGCGGCTTGTTTTAGTCGGCTTCGATCCTGTTCGATCCTCTTCGGTCAGGTCTGATCGGGCGGCAGGCGGGTAGGCGCGGCACCAAAGGCATCCGCTGCGGCCACCGGCGGCCCTCTACCACCTGCGGCCGGTCAGGGGGCGCACATTGCCGCAAAGGGGCGTGCGCTATCGGACGTGCCGACTACATTCGAGGAGACGTCGGGCACAGGCTGGACACGGCACGGAAGCGGGACACGGGCAGGGGGTGAGGGGGCCGCATGGCGAAAAAGGACGTACCGCCTCGCTGGGACCGCAAGATGCAGCAGCGGCTCGCCCGCGGGGAAGCCGCCGCCCTCGGTGAGCTCTACGACCGGTTCGCCTCTCTCGTGCACGGCCTGGCCCACCGCGTGCTCGGTGACGAGCGCGCCGCCGACGGCATCACGCGCGAGGTCTTCGCCCACGTCTGGGAGCACCCCGACACCTACGACCCCCGGCAGGGCCCGCTGCGCACCTGGGTCGCGACGCTGACCCACCGGCTGGCGGTGCAGCGGCTGCGGGCCACCGAGACCGCCGCCCTCACCCGCGACGGCTCCGGCACCGCCGAGGAACTGGAACTCAAGGTGCGCAGCGCCGCGGTCACCGCCCGCGCCGACTACATCGTCCAGTCCATGCCCGTCCCGCTGCGCTCGGCCCTGGAGCGGGCCTACTTCCAGCGCCGCGACTACCGCCGGACCGCCGCCGACCTCGGCATCACCGAGGACGAGGCCCGCCGCCGCCTGCGCCTGGGCCTGCAACTGCTCTCCACCGCCCACGACACCGAGGCACCCGGGGCACCCGGCACACCCGGCGCACCGCCCGGTTACGGGGGTGCGGTGTGAACGGGCCGGACCGCTTCGAGTCGTACGACGACCACGAGGGAGAGGACGGCGACGGGGAGAGGGACGGCAGGCGGGAAGCCGGCGGCATGGGCGGCGAAGGCGAGGAGGGCGGCGATGCCGGGCACGCCCCGCACACCCCCGGACCCGGCCGGCCGCCGTGGATACCGATGCCCCGGGCGTCCGTCGAGGACGGCGGGCTGCCGCTGCCCGCGCTCGCGGACCTCGGCGAGGCGGCACCGCCGCCCGCACGGCCCGTGTTCGAGCACCCCGTGCTGAAGTCGCTGCTCGGCGCCTGGGCGCTGGCCGCGTGCTCGGCCGAGGAGGCCACGGCCGTCGAGGAGCACCTCGGCGAGTGCGGCGGGTGCGCCGACGAGGCGCGGCGGCTGCGCGAGGCGGTCGGGCTGCTCCAGCGACCCGAGAGCCTCGACCTCGACCCGGGCCTGCGCACCCGCGTCCTGGAGACCTGCCTGGAGCGGCGCCCGCCCCGCGTCCCGGTGCCGGACTGGGCCGCCGCGTACGACGCCGAGACCGCGCGCCTGGACGCCCTGCTGCAGGACTTCGGAGACGCCGAGTGGCACGCGCCGGTACGGCTGCGCTGGTTCCGTTCCGACGCCCCGACGAGCCGCCGTACGACCGTCGCCGGGGTCATCGCGCATCTGCTCAGCGTCGACGGCCTGGTGGCTCTCGCGCTCGGCCTGGACGACCCGCTGGGCGACGTCCCGGCCCGGCGCCCGACCCCGGCGGCCCGCACCGAGGCGTACTGGCGTGCCTCCCACTTCCCGCCCACGCGCGCCGTACGCGCCCCCTGGCGGGAGCAGACCCACAGCCTGGTCCGCACGGTGGCGTTCACGGGCGGCGGGGCGGGGCGGACGACGATCCCGTACGGCGACTTCGGCCTGCCGCTGCACGACGCGATGCTCGACCGGGCCTTCGAGTGCTGGGTGCACGCGGAGGACATCGCGGACGCGGTCGACTACCCCTACGACCCACCGTCGCCACGCCACCTGCACCACATGATCGACCTGGCGGCCCGCATGCTGCCGACGGCCCTGGCCCACCGCCGTCAGGCCGGCCTCGCGGCCCCCGCCCACCACCGCCACCTCGTGACGGCCGGCGAACCGGGCCGCAGCCTCCGCCTGGAGATCGAGGGCTCCGGCGGCGGCGAGTGGCTGATCCCCCTCGACTCCCCCGCCGCCAAGGGCTCCGCCGAGCACGAGGTGGCCCACGTGGCCCTCGACGGCGTCGAGTTCTGCCGCCTGGCGGCAGGCCACGTGCCGCCCCAGGAGGCGGCGGCGGGCCAGGTGGGAGACCGGGAGGCGATCAGGGACGTCCTGTTCGCGGCGGCTTCACTCAGCAGGATGTGACCGGCTCCTAGGCGAAGATCACGGTCCGTCGCCCGTTGAGCAGGATCCTCCGCTCGGCGTGCCACTTCACGCCCCGGGCCAGCGCCTGGCACTCCACGTCCCGCCCGATGGCGACCAGCCCCTCGGGCGTCACGTCGTGCCCGACCCGCTCGACCTCCTGCTCGATGATCGGCCCCTCGTCGAGGTCGGCCGTCACATAGTGAGCGGTCGCCCCGATCAGCTTCACACCCCGGGCGTGGGCCTGGTGATACGGCTTCGCCCCCTTGAAGCTCGGCAGGAACGAGTGGTGGATGTTGATGATCCGCCCGGCCAGCGCCTTGCACAGGTCGTCCGACAGCACCTGCATGTACCGGGCGAGGACGACGAGTTCCACACCCTCCTCACGCACGATGTCGAGCAGCCGCGCCTCCGCCTCCGCCTTCGTGTCCTTGGTCACCGGGATGTGGTGGAACGGAATGTTGTACGAGCCCACCAGCTCCGCGAAGTCCGTGTGGTTGGACACCACGCCCGCGATCTCCACCGGCAGCGCCCCGGTCCGTGCCCGGAACAGCAGGTCGTTGAGGCAGTGCCCGAACTTGCTGACCATCAGCAAGATGCGCATCTTCCGGTCGGCCCGGTTGATCTGCCAGTCCATCTGGAAGGAGTCGCCGATCGCCGCGAAACTGGCCCGCAGCTTCTCCACGGTCACCGGGGCGTCCGCCGAGAAGTGGACCCGCATGAAGAACAGTCCCGTGTCGTGGTCGCCGAACTGCTGGCTGTCCTCGATGTTGCAGCCCGTCATGAACAGATAGCTCGACACGGCGTGCACGATGCCCTTCCTGTCCGGGCAGGAAAGGGTGAGGACGTACTGGTCGGGCGGGACCTCGGCGGTGGTGGACTGCTCGTTCATGCAGGACAGGTTCCCACAAGGAACTACGCGACCGGCAATCGTCCCGCTAGGCGGACCTGGTCATGATCTGCAGGACCTCGAGGCTCTGCGGCGGCGTGTCCGGCTCCTCGCCGTCACTCGCGGCGAGCCGCACATGCGCGTCCCGGGCCGCCCGGACCGCCTCCGGCCACGCCTCGTGTTCGAGGTACGCGGCGACCGGCGCGTCCGGCCCGACCTGGTGCATGATCCGCAGCACCCGCAGCACGGCCGTGTCGACGAGGGCCGCCTCCTGCGAGTCGCGGAAGATCGTGCCGACGTACTTCTCGGCGGACCAGTGGTCCAGCCAGGTGTCCTCCACCAGCCGGTACACCGCGTCGGTCACGTCGCCGTAGCCGTCCACACCGGCCAGCCAGACGTCCCGCTGGAACCCGGGGTCGGAAAGCATGTGCAGCGCCGAGCGCACGTTGCTGCGCCAGCGCCACCACGGCATGTCGTTGGCAGGCATGCCGCCCATGGTGGATGAGCGACGGCCACGACGGGAAGAGTTCTCCGAAGCTTGCACGGTCATCGATCGTACGTTCCCCTCCACATCGGTCACACCAACACCCGCAGAACCCCCGCAATTCACCTGCGCGTCACCCATTGTCGACCGGAGGTCACGCACGGGTTAGTCATGTGGCGGAATCGTGCGGGCCATGACCGGCAGGCGACGCAAACGCAGCACATTCCTCCCCGGCCTCCTCACCCCTCACGCCAGATCCGGCGTCCTCTCCGCGGGCACGGCGGTCGCGTGCGCGACGCTCCTCGCCGGCTGCGGGGTCGTCCCCGGCACCACGGGGGATGCCGGGGACGGCACCATCACCGTCATGACCTGGGCGCCGCAGAACACCAAGGCCACCAACAAGCCCGGCATGCCCGCCTTCGCCCAGGCCTACGCCCGCTGGATCAACGCCAAGGGCGGGATCAACGGCCGCAAGCTCAACGTGCTGACCTGCAACGACCACAACGACAGCGTCGCCGCCGCGAAGTGCGCCCGGCGGGCCGCCAAGGAGAACGTGGTCGCGGTCGTCGGATCCTACAGTCAGTACGCCGACTCCTTCTTCCCCTCCCTGGAGGGCGCGGGCATCCCCTACATAGGCGGCTACGGCATCACCAACGACGAGTTCACCAGCCCCCTGTCCTACCCCGTCAACGGCGGCCAGCCCGCGCTGCTCGCCGGCCTGGGCAGCGCGCTCGCCGGCGACTGCGGGCCCGTCGTGCTGATCCGTCCCGACACCATCACGGGCGACCAGCTGCCCCCGCTGCTCGACTCGGGCCTGAAGACGGGCGGGCACGAGGGCTCGCGGGACCAGCGGGCGGCGGAGGACGCCTCCGCGTACGACGGCCAGGCCGAGCAGGCGCTGCGGACGACGACCGACGACCCGGCGGACCGGGGGTGCGTGGTGCCGGCACTCGGCGACCGCACCGGGACCTTCATGGACTCCTTCCGGCGGGCCCGGAAGGACCATCCCGGCGTACGCACGGCCACGGTGATCGGCAGCGTCGACCAGACGGTGATCGACGCGACCGGCGGGGCGTCCGGGCCGTACGAGGGCTCGTACATCACCGGCTGGTATCCCGTGGCGAGCGATCCGCGCTGGGACGGGATGAAGCAGGTGATCCGGGAGGCGGCCTTCGGCGACAACCGCATCGACGCCGCGGACGCCGGCGTGCAGACCACGTGGATCGCCTACACCGTGTTCAGCAGGATCGTCGAGTCGCTCGGTGGCGGCGAGGTGACCGCCGACACCGTGACGGCGGCACTGAACGACGGCCTGAAGATCAGCACGGGCGGGCTCACTCCGACGCTGCGGTGGCGGTTCCAGGACAAGCTCGCCGCCGTCGGCTTCCCGCGCCTGGTCAATGCGAACGTGACCCTGCAGGTGGTGCGCGAGGGACGGCTGGTGTCGGCGCGGAAGGGCTTCGTCGACACGACGAAGACGCTCCAGGACGCCGACGTGAACTACTGAGCGCGGCCGGCCCGGCGGTTCACGCGCCGGGCGTCCCGTTCACAGCTGGGTCGGCTGCCGCTCGGTCAGTCCGTACGTCTGCGCGATGCCGTTCCACAGCTCGGCCGCCTTGGCCTTCTCGGCGCTCGCGACGCCGCTGGCGCGGTTGCCGGCCTGGGTCTGCCCGGTGACCCGGGCCTGGCCCTTCCGGCAGCCCTTCTTGCCCGCGGTCTGGTCGGCCCAGGCCGCGTAGTGGTCGTCGGCCGAGGCCGAGGCCTTCCACGCCTTGGTGAGGGCGGTGGTCAGCGCGGCGTGGTCGGGCAGCTGGTCGACCTCGAGGCCGGAGAGCCGGGTGACCAGCTGGTTGCGCTGCTTGGCCGCGTCGCGCAGGTCCTTGGCGGCCTGGGAGAGGTTGTCGCAGCCCTTGACGTCGGCCACCGCCTTGATCACGGCGCTGCGGCTGTCGCCGCTGTCGGCGAGCAGTTTGTCCAGCTCGACCGCCTGGGCGCGGGCCGGGTCGGCGGAGGGCGAGGCGGAGTCGTCCGTCGCGGGCGCGGAGGCGGCCACGGGCTTGTTGTCGCCGCCGTCGTCACCACCGTCTCCGCCACCGGCGAGCAGCGCGCCCGCGCCGACACCGAGAACTGCGATGCCGATGCCGACGGCGGCGATGACGGGGACGCGCGAGCCGCCGCGCCCGCCGCGCGACCGGCCTCCGGCGGGCGGGGCGTACGAGGGCTGCGGGGCGCCGTGCGAGGGCGGTGGCTGCTCGATGCGGGGCATGTGCTGCGTGGCCCCGGCCGGGCTGTGCGCGCCCTGTTCACTGCGGAAGAGGTTGTCGAACTCGGAGGGCGGCTGCTTCTCCCCGCCGCCGGGCACCGGCGCGATGTACTGCGTCGCCTCGGCGTCCGGATGCGAGGCGGGCGGCACCGGCCCGGCTCCCGCGCCGGCCCGGTATCCGTTCCCCAGGTAGTGCGTCGCCCCGGGGTCCTGCCCGGCGGGCATCTCGGGCGGCAGCGCGCCGGGCCCCACCGGGGGTATGTACTGGGTGGCGGCCTCGCCGGCGGCCGGCGGGACGGGCGGCAGATACTGCGTCGCCGCGGCCGCCGCGTCTCCCTGGACGGGAGGCAGGTACTGGGTGGCGCCCTCGTCGGAGGCCTGGGGCTGGTGACCGGCTCCGGCAGCGGGCGGCAGCGGGGCGCCCGCCCCGGCGGTCCCGTAGGCGCCACCGGCGGCCCCGTACGCCTCGGAGGCCGGAGAGTCGTACCCGGAAGCCGCGTGCTGCGACCGGTCTCCCCCAGGCGGGCCGTAGGGGTCGGCGGATGGCGGCGGTGCGCCTTCCCCGGGAGCGGATCCGTACGCCCCAAAGGCCGGCGGGCCGTAGCCCTGAGCCGGGCCGGTGCCCTCCGCAGGCAGCGCGGCCGAGCCGTCGGGGCTGCCGTACGGGCCGGCGTCGTACGGGCCGGTACCGTACGCGCCCGCGGGCGGCTGCGTGCCGTACGGGTTCGGTGTGCCCTCCGGCGGGAGCGCTCCCGGGGTCTGCGCGCCGGGTGCCGGCTGCTGGGCGTCCCAGGCCTGCTGCTCCGGGGTCGCCCACTGCTGCTGGGACTCGGCCGACTGCCAGGTCCGGCCCGGCGGTTCGGGCGGGGTCTGCTGGTCGGGGCCCCAGGGCCGGCCCCAGGTCTGGCCGCCCGCGGGGGCGGCCGCCGGAGGCCGGCCGGGGGCTTGCCCGCCGCCGGAAGAGGAGTCCCCGGATCCGCCCGTCATGCCCGGCAACAGGGGCTCGCCGCCGTCCGAGGGCAGCACGATGCCTTCGCGCGCGGGGCGCGCCGAGGGCTCCTCGCCCTGTCCACTCTGCGTCACCGGGACTCCTACTAATGGGGGACCTTGTGAATCGTCGGCTCACGCTACCGGGTCCCCGGAGCCCCGTGCCACGCAGCACAGGACGTGATCTCCCGCCCTGTGAGCGCGGTAACACCACGGGGTCACGGCACGCCGCTCATGTCACCTCCCGCGCGTCAAGCGACCCTTTCCCGTGCGTTCACGCATCCGCAGACCTTGTGTTCACGCCGCCGCCTGCAGGTCGAGCCGCGCCCCGAACTCCCTGACCACCGCCTCGTCCCGGTACGGCTCCAGCCGCTGCTGGAAGTCCTCCAGGTACTCGGCGCCCCGGTTGGACCGCAGCCCCTCCAGCAGCTCCACGGCCTTCATGCCGGTGTGGCACGCCTCTTCGATCTCGCGCTGCTGCACCTGCGCCGTGGCCAACAGCACATATCCGATGGCCCGGCGGCGGGCCCGCGTCACGGGATGCCCCGCCAGCGACTCGTGCGCGCAGTGCGCCGCCGCCTCGGCCTGCCCCAGGTCCCGGTGGCAGTGGGCCAACTCGTCGGCGAGATAGGCCTCGTCGAAGTGCGCGATCCACACCGGGTCGTCCCCGGCGGCGGGGTCGGCCGCCTCCAGGGCGCTCACCGCGCGCCCGGCGGCGGTCTGGGCGGCGCACGCGTCGCCCATGAGGGCGTGCCCGCGCGCCTCCGCCGCGTGGAACATCGACTCCGCACGCGGCGTCACGCGCCCCCGCGCCCCCTCCTGCGCCGCCCGCGCCAGCTGCGCGATCTCCCTCGGGTTTCCCAGCTGCGCGGCGAGATGGCTCATGGAGGCGGCGAGGACGTACCCGCCGTAGCCCCGGTCCCCGGCCGCCTGCGCCAGCCGCAGGGCCTGGATGTAGTAGCGCTGGGCCAGGCCCGGTTGCCCGGTGTCGACGGCCATGTAGCCGGCGAGCTCGGTCAGCCGGGCCACCGCCGCGAACAGGTCCCGCCCGACCGCCTCCCGGTACGACCCCGCCAGCAGCCCCGAGACCACGCTGTTGAGGTAGTGCACGACGACCGGGCGCACATGCCCGCTGCCGTACTGGTGGTCGAGGTCCACCAGTGCCTGCGTCATGGCCCGCACCGCCTGCACGTCGGACTGTCCGACGCGCGGCCCCGCCGAGCGCGACACCTGGCCGTCGGGTGCGGAGATCAGCCAGTCGCGGCTGGGCTCGACGAGCGCGGACGCAGCGACGGAGGAACCGGACAGGAAGTCCCGCCGCCCCACGTCACTGCGCCACAGCTCACAGACCTGCTCGATGGCCCCCAGCACCGTCGGCGAGAACTGGAGGCCCACCCCCGAGGCGAGGTTCTTGCCGTTGGCCATGCCGATCTCGTCGATCGTGACCGTACGGCCCAGTTTGCGGCCCAGCGCCTCGGCGATGATCGCCGGGGCCCGGCCCCGCGGCTGCTGCCCGCGCAGCCAGCGCGCCACCGAGGTCTTGTCGTAGCGCAGGTCGAGCCCGTGCTCCGCACCGCACATGTTGACCCGGCGGGCGAGGCCGGCGTTGGAGCAGCCGGCTTCCTGGATGAGCGCCTGGAGCCGTTCGTTCGGCTGCCGGGCGACGAGCGGCCTTGCGGCCATGGCGTACCCCCTGTGGCTGCGGTGCCTGCCCACGCACCGAGTTGACGTGTCTTCCGCGGCCGGGCCTTCCACGTCCCGGCGAAAGGATCCGGCCGTGAAGATCAATGCCCCGACGATCAGGCGAAAATGCGAGGCATGTGAGGATTGCCGGGGTAACGGCTGATGCCGGCCCCACTCCTGGCTACCCCGCTCCGGCCACGGATCCTCCTGCGCGCCCCCGCACATGCACCCATGCGCCCCGGCCACGGAAGCGATGCCCCTCCCCGCGCACGCGGGCGGGCGTAACCCCTGGTGACGACCAGAGTTGTGTTCATCGTGGAAGAGACGATCGCCGGCACCGAAGCCGCTCAGATCCCGAAGCAGCGCGGGGAATCGCTGCTGGAGACCGCTGTTCGCTACGCCGAGGAGCGCCACTGGGACGTGTTCCCCGGCACCTGGCTGGAAGCCGCCGCCGGGAGTCAGCGCTGCTCCTGCGGTGACGCGGCGTGCCCGGCGCCCGGGTCGCACCCGGCGCGTCCGGACTGGGCGACGCAGGCGACGGGCAGTGCGACGGTCGCGCGGCGGATGTGGCAGAAGCAGCCGACGGCGTCGATCCTGCTGCCGACGGGGCGGACGTTCGACGCGATCTCCGTGCCGGAGACCGCGGGGTTCCTGGCGCTGGCGCGGATGGAGCGGATGGAGCTGACGCTGGGGCCGGTGACGCTCACGCCGGATCGGCGGATGGAGTTCTTCGTGCTGCCGGGGGCTTCGGCGAAGGTGCCCGATCTGGTGCGCAAGCTGGGGTGGTCGCTGTCCTCGCTGGATCTGACCGTGCTGGGCGAGGGCACGTATGTGGCCGCGCCGCCCACGCGGTTCGGGTCCCGGGGGGCCGTGCAGTGGGCCTGCCGACCGACGCCCGCGAACCGCTGGCTGCCGGATGCGGAGGAGTTGATCTCGCCGTTGGCTTACGCGTGCGGCCGGGACCGGTAGCGCCTGATCGTCCGCGCGGTTGCCGATTCACGGCGGCTGCGGGCCGGTTGTGGTCGCTCGCTCAGTTCCCCGCGCCCCTGAGACACCTGCTGCCCCACCGTAGGGTGGTGGGTGACGGAGGGAGACGCGGTGGGAACCAGCGCTGTACGGGTGCAGGGGCTCTGGAAGCGGTTCGGGCAACAGGTCGCTGTCGCCGGGGTCGATCTCGATCTGCCCGCGGGCAAGTTCATCGGGCTCGTCGGGCCGAACGGGGCCGGGAAGACCACCACCTTGTCGATGGTGACCGGGCTGCTCCGGCCCGACCACGGGACCGTCGAGGTGGTCGGGCACGACGTCTGGAACGACCCCGTCGAGGTGAAGGCGCGGATCGGGGTGCTGCCGGAGGGACTGCGGCTGTTCGAGCGGCTCTCGGGGCGGGAACTGCTCGCGTACACCGGGCGGTTGCGCGGGCTGCCCGGTGCCGAGGTCGACAAGCGGGCCACGCAGCTCCTCGACGTCCTCGACCTGGCCGGCGCCCAGCACAAGCTCGTCGTCGACTACTCGACCGGCATGCGCAAGAAGATCGGGCTCGCCAGTGCTCTCCTCCACAACCCCGAAGTGCTGTTCCTGGACGAGCCGTTCGAGGGAGTCGACCCCGTCTCCGCCCAGACGATCCGGGGCGTCCTGGAGCGCTACACGGCCTCGGGCGCCACGGTCGTGTTCTCTTCCCACGTCATGGAACTCGTCGAGTCGCTGTGCGACTGGGTCGCCGTGATGGCCGCCGGGCGCATCCGCGCCACCGGCACCCTCGCCGAGGTGCGCGGCGACGCGCCCTCCCTGCAGCGGGCGTTCCTCGAACTCGTCGGCGCCCAGGGCCTGGACACCGGGGCCGAACTCGACTGGCTGGGCGGCGGATCCCGGTGAGCGCCCCCGCGATCACCCCTGTCTTCGTCCGGTTGAAGCTGTCGCTGCTGCGGGGCGGGCTGCGGCAGTCCGGCGGGCGGAAGGCCGCCTACATCGCGTCGGCCGTCTGCGCGCTGCTGTTCGCCGCACTGCAACTGATCGGCCTGATCGCACTGCGCGGGCACGCGCACGCCGCGTCGGTGGTCGTCCTGGCGGTGGCGGTGCTGGGGCTCGGCTGGGCGGTGATGCCGCTGTTCTTCCCCGGCGGGGACGAGACCCTGGACCCGACCCGCCTGGTGATGCTGCCGCTGCGGCCCCAGCCGCTGGTGCGGGCCCTGCTCACCGCCTCCCTGGTGGGCATCGGGCCGCTGTTCACGCTGTGCCTGCTGGTCGGGTCCGTGGTCGCGGTGGCCGAGGGCGGGGCCGCGTTCGCCGTCGGTGCCGTCGCCGTCGTGCTGGCGCTGCTGGTGTGCGTGGCCCTCGCGCGGGCCGTCGCCGCCGCCAACGTGCGACTGCTGACCAGCCGCAAGGGGCGGGACCTCGCGGTGCTGAGCGGACTCGTCATCGCGATCGGGGCGCAGGTCGTCAACTTCGGCGCACAGCGGCTCGGGACGTCGGGGCTGGGCGAGCTCGAACCGGCGGCGGACGTGCTGCGGTGGGTGCCCCCGGCCTCGGCGATCGGAGCCGTGCACGCGGTGGGTGAGGGGTCGTACGGACACGCCGTCGCCCAACTCGCGCTGACCGCCGCCGCGCTGGCGGCACTGCTCGCCCTGTGGTCGCGGCATCTGACCCGGCTGATGACCTCACCCGACGGCTCGACGCTGCCGGCCGCCGGGTCGGCCGCCCGGAAGCGGACGTCGGCCGGGCTCGGACGGCTGCTGCCGGCGGGCCGTACGGGCACCGTCATGGAGCGCAGCCTGCGGTACATGTGGCGCGACCCGAAGACCAAGACGGCCTGGGTGACGTCGCTGGCGATCGGACTGATCGTGCCGGTGTTCAACGCCTGGCAGGGCACCGGGTCGGTGTACTTCGCGTGCTTCGCCGCCGGGATGCTCGGCATCCTGATGTACAACCAGTTCGGGCAGGACACCTCCGCGTTCTGGATGGTCGCGATGACGATCTCCTCGACCCGTGACGCCTACGTCGAGCTGCGCGGCCGCGCGTACGCCCTGTTGCTGATCACCCTGCCGTACGCCACGCTCGTGACCGTCGTGACGGCCGCGATGCTCGGCGACTGGGGGCGGCTGCCGGAGGCGCTGGGGCTGTCCTTCGCGCTGCTCGGCGCGATGCTCGCGACCGGCGCGTGGGCCTCCGCCCGCTTCCCCTACTCCATCCCGCAGGAGGGCTACAAGAACGTCGCCCCCGGGCAGACCGGGCTCGCCTGGATCTCCCTCTTCGGCGGGATGATGGCGGCCGCCGTGCTGTGCTTGCCCGTCATCGCGCTCACGATCTGGCTGAACGTGAGCCCCGGCGGCGACGCCTACACGTGGCTGCTGCTGCCGGTGGGCACGGCGTACGGGGTGGCGCTCGCGGCGGCGGGGCTGCGGCTGTCCGCTCCGCGGACGGCTCGGCGACTGCCGGAGATCCTGGCGGCGGTCAGCAAGGGGTGACGGAAGGGGCCTGCGTCAGCCACCCGCCAGGGAAGGGGGCCTGTCAGCCCGCCCGGGCACGGAAGGGAGCCTGCGTTCAGCGCCCGGGCATGGAAGGGAGCCTGCGTCAGCCGCTGTTCAGCGAGTCCAGGAACGGCTCTATCGCGGCGCGCCAGGCCTCCGGCTGGTCGTAGTGCACCAGGTGGCCGGCGTCGGCGACCTCCGCGTACTGGCCGCGGGGCAGGACGCGGACCATCTCCTGGGCCTCGGCGCGGCCCAGCTCGCCGTCCAGCCCGCGCACGACCAGGGCGGGGCACCGCACCTGGGCCAGCTCCTCCCAGTGCGCGTCGTACACCCAGGTCTCGCGGGAGCGGAGCATCTGCTCCGGCTCGAAGACGGGGCGCCAGCCGTCCGGGGACTCGGCCATCACCTCGGCGTAGAACGCGCCACGGGCCGGGTTGGGCCGCTCCACCCACGGGTCGTCCTCGCCGAACCACTTGCGGACGTCGGCGAGCGTGGCGAAGGGCAGGGGCCAGGACTTGAACCACTGGTCCCACTCGCGCTGCGAGGCGGCACCGAGGGCGGAGGCCCGCATGTCGCAGATGATCAGCCCGCGGACCAGGTCGGGACGCCGGGCGGCGAGCTGCCAGGCGGTCAGCGCGCCCATGGCGTGGCCGATGAGGACGACCGGGGCGAGGCCGAGCTGCTCCAGCGCGGACTCGGCGTCGTCGACGTAGGCACCCCGCGTGAAGGACCCCTGCGGCGGCTTGTCGCTGCGGCCGTGGCCGCGCTGGTCGAGAGCGACCGGGCGGTACCGCTCGGAGAGCCAGCGGGCGGTGGACGCCCAGTGCGAGGCGCGGCCCATCAGGCCGTGCAGTAACAGCACACCCGGGGAGCCGTCCGGCGCGGGACGCGCCCCCTGCGCGCCCTGCGCGTCCCGTGTCTCCTGGGCCGGATCGGGCTTGGGCGGGTCGCCGAACTCCCAGGCGGCGAGGCGTACGCCGCCCGTCCCGGTCACGTCGATGCGTCGCGCCATGTCCTGGCACCCCCCAAGCTTCGCGCGGACCGGGGCCCTTCGAGCCGGTCGGTCCTGTGAACCGTGTTCCTGCTGTGCCTTCTGCCCTGCTTGTTGCCGTACCTGCCCGGTGCACTCGTGCCGAGCGCCACCCGCAGACTATCGAATGGACATTCGAAGATGCCGTTCTCGCGGGCAACACCCCTCGTTCGAGTGACCATCCTCGGGGATTGATCGCGGCCCCCGAGGGGAGATCTTCAGCGGGAGGCGGACCGCTCGGGGAAACCGGTCCGAGGGGAATGACCCTGAGAGCTCGGGGCTCCGGGTCAGCACAGGGGAGGACAGGCCCCGGCGCCACGCGGCGCCGGGGCCCTCCACTTCTTCACGGCACATCCTCCCGCCCCCTCCCCGGCCGGGTGACATCGCTGTCGGGCCACGGCCAAGAACCCCTCAGGTCATATGCCTCACGCGACAGCGTCGCACGGGAAACGTACGAGCGCTGCCATTCGACGGACTGAATCCCGGAACCAACACGGATCACGCCACCGCCACAAGGGCCCCGCCCGCAACGGGAGTTGGCACCCGGCCAGCCCTGCGCCCGGGCTCGCGGCCCAAGCTCAGCTGGTGACCGGGCTCGGGGCCCAGCTGAGGGCCGGGCTCGGGGCCAAGTCTCGGCCGGAATCGCGGCCCGGTGGCCGGACTCAGGGCTTGGCGACGAACACGTGGGAGGCGACGTCCGACTCCAGCTCGGCCGCCTCGCCGCCACTGCCGACCAGCACGCCGCCCGCCGCCTCCGTCACGCTCACCACCGAGCCGGGCTGCACGCCCGCCCGCCGCAGCGTGTACATCAGCTGCGCGTCCGTCTGGATCGGCTCACCGATCCGGCGCACCACGACCGTCTTGCCCTCGGCGCCCGGGTCGAGGCTGGCCAGCGACACCATGCCCTCGTCCAGGAACGGGTCGGCGCCGTCCTTCTCGCCGAGCTCCTCCAGGCCCGGGATCGGGTTGCCGTACGGCGACTCCGTCGGGTGCCGCAGCAACTCCAGGACGCGGCGCTCCACGGCCTCGCTCATCACGTGCTCCCAGCGGCACGCCTCCGCGTGGACCTGCTCCCACTCCAGCCCGATCACGTCGACGAGCAGACACTCCGCGAGGCGGTGCTTGCGCATCACGCGCGTCGCGAGGCGGCGGCCCTCGTCGGTGAGCTCCAGGTGCCGGTCGCTGGCGACGGACACCAGGCCGTCGCGCTCCATCCGCGCCACGGTCTGGCTCACCGTCGGCCCGCTCTGGTCGAGCCGCTCGGCGATACGGGCGCGCATCGGGACCACACCCTCTTCCTCCAGCTCGAGGATGGTGCGGAGATACATCTCCGTGGTGTCGATCAGTCCGGACATACGTGCCCCTCGAATGAGATCTGCCGGAGGCTGGACAGCTCACCGGCGTGTGCGCTGGCCCTGCACCCAATTCTGCCGGATACCACCGACAACCGTGCCGCGGGAGGGAAAGCAGGGGATTATCCGCCCCCGAGTGAGGGTACGGACTTCTCCTTCGGGCCCTTCCCGACACTCCCCGACACCATCGGCACTCCCCCGGCCCCCGGCACCCGCCGGCACCCGTCGGCACCCGGGCGCGCGGCGCTCACGGCCGTATTGACACCGCACTGGTCCAGACCGCACCGTGATGCGCGACACAAGCCGCCGAGGCCAGCCTGAAGGGACTTCCATGAGCGACCGCGCGCCGGCCGGCCAGTTCCTCGACGCCGCGATCGACCTGCTGCGGCGGGTCCGCGACGAGGAGGCCGACAACATCGCGGCGGCCGGGACACTCCTCGCCGACACGGTCGAGAACGGGGGCCGGCTCTTCGCCTTCGGCGCCGGGCACTCCTCGCTCGCCGCGCAGGACCTCGTATACCGGGCCGGCGGCCTGGCGCTGATGAACCTGCTCGCCGTGCCGGGCGTCGTCGGCGTCGACGTGATGCCCGCGCCGCTCGGCTCCGCCCTGGAACGCGTCGACGGCCTCGCGAGCGCCGTCCTCGGCAACTCCCCGCTCCGCGAGGGCGACGCCCTGCTGATCATCTCCCTGTCGGGGCGCAACGCCCTGCCCGTCGAGATGGCCATGACCGCACGCGCCCTCGGCGTGCGGGTCATCGGCGTGACCTCGGTGGCGTACGTCTCCGGGACGACGTCACGGCACTCCTCGGGTACGTACCTCAAGGACCACTGCGACCTCGTCCTCGACTCGAAGATCGCGGTCGGCGACGCGGAACTCACCCACGACGGCATCCCCGCCCCCTTCGCCCCCGCCTCCACGGTCGTCACCTCGGCCCTCCTCCAGTCCGTGATGGCCACGACGGCCACCGTCCTCGCCGACCGCGGCATCGAGCCCCCACTGCTGCGATCCGGGAACGTGGACGGAGGGCACGACTGGAACGCCCGGGTGATGGAGCGGTACGGGGACCGGATCTTCTACCGCCACTGAGAGGACCGGGACGGGCCGGGAGGACCGGGACGGACCGGGAGGACCGGGAGGACCGGGAGGACCGGGAGGACCGGGACGGACCCGCCAGGCCGGACGGCCCGCAAGGCGGCTCGGGCTCCGGGCACCCTTCCGCGCAGGCCACGCACCACCCGGCCCGCAGAGCATCCCGCGGGTTCCGCCACCCCGCACACCCCGCACCTCAGGCACCTCAGGCACCTCAGGCACCTCAGGCACCTCAGGCACTCAAGCGCACCTCACGCACCGCCGGTCACTCGCGCCGAACGCACCGCCGCCGTACGCCCCGCCCCCGCGTTCACCGCTCCTCCGACATCCCCGCCAGGTCCAGCGCCGCCGCGATCCGTACCCCCACGTCCTCCGCGTACATCGCGTCAGAGCGCTCGAAGGCGCTGCGGCCCGCACCCCGCAGAAACGTCACGACGCCCAGCGTGCGGCCCCGGCTGCGCAGCACCGCGCACAGGGCGTGGACCGCGTCCGCGGGCCACTGCCGGGCCAGGGCCCACACGCGGGCCTCCTCGGGCGGAGTGGCGCCCGCGCTCGCCCTCAGCGCCCCCACGCGCTCCACGCACTGCAGGGCCGGATGCCCCTCGGCATAGCGCACGGGCAGGCCCGCATGACCGGCGAGCTTGCTCGGGCCCGGCGCACCGGACGGCGTCGCGGCGACCCGCACCAGCCGGACCGGACCCTCGGTCTCCGCGTCGACGAGCGCGCCGCCCGCGACCCGGTCGATCAGCGCGTAGTCCGCGAATCCGGCCAGGGCGAAGTCCAGGTGAACGGTCGCCGCCTCCTCCGGGTCCTCGCACTCGGCGGCCGCCCGCGACGCCCGGTGCAACTGCTGCGTACGGAACCGCAGCAGCGACGCCTCCTGCTCGGCCTGCTTGGCCTCCGTCACGTCCTGGAACAACCAGCCCACACCCAGCGGAACCGGCTCCTCCGCCAGCGGCGAGGCCAGCCGCAGGAAGCCGCTGCGCCAGCACCGCCGCTGCTCGCCGTCCGACGCGCGCACACTCACCCACACCTCGGCCGGCGCCGGCGGCGCGCCCTCCGCCAGCACATGCTGCAGCGCGCTCTCCAGCTCCTCCACACCCTGCGACAGCAACTCCCCGAGCGGCCGCCCCAGCACCGACGTACGCCCCGTACCCAGCGCCCGGGCCGCGTGCGCGTTCACCACGGCGGGCCGCAGATCGACGTCCACCAGCACCACACCCCAGCTGGCGTCCTCGAACAGCGCCTCGCTCAGCGCGATCGACCGCTCCAGATCGATCTGCGCGTGCACCTCGCTGAACGCGCAGTACACACCCGCCGGCTTCCCGTCGGGCCCCCGCACCGCCGCCGACTGCGTCCGCACGAGCACCCGCCCGCCGTCCTTCGTCAGCAACGCGAACTCGTGCACCTGCCGCCCCGGCGCGTCCATCGCCGACAGCAGCCGCCCCTCGACCTCCTCGGCATCCGCACTGCGCACGGCCCACCCGGCCAGCCCGCGCCGCCCCACGGCCTCGTCCGCGCTCCAGCCGAGAATCCGCTCGGCCTCACGGTTCCAGTGCGTCAGGACCCCGTCGGCGTCGAAGGCGCACAGCGCCGCGTCCATCCCGTCCAGCAGCGCGGCAAGCAGATCCGAACCATCCGAACCGTCCCGCTCGGGCTCGTCCGGCCCCAGCTCGTCGGTGGTCCCACTACGCCGGGAAGCACTCACCTGGACCCCCTGCAGGCCGCGTCCGCACGTACGGCACGTCGGTTCGCTACTTGCAATCATTCAACTGGAACGTGACCCAGCGCACATCGAGTTCCCACAACATTGAAGGAATCGTTGTACGGCGGCAATCCCCACGTCAACGCCCCCGGGCACCGCCCAGCCGGCAACATCATCAGCCGCTACCCCGCCGGTACCCCTGATCGACGCCGTCACTCGGCCGACGGCACGGCCCCGCCGCCGCTCCCCCGCCGCGCGTACACCTCGATCTCGATCTTCATCCGGGGATCCGCCAGCCCGCACACCAGCATCGTCGCGGCCGGCCGCACCTCACCGAAACACTCCTTCAGCACCGGCCAGCACGGCTCGAAGTCCTCCCGCTCCGGCAGCATGTACCGCACCCGCACGACATCCGCGAACGAGCACCCGGCCTCCGCCAGGGCGGCCCCTATGTTCCGCAGACACTGCCCGGCCTGCTCCACCACGTCCTCGGAGATCGTCATCGCCCCGTAGTCGAACCCGGTCGTCCCCGACACATGCACCCAGTCCCCGTCCACGACGGCCCGGGCATACCCGATCCGCTCCTCGAACACCGAACCGCTGAGAATCGCCTGCCGCTGCGTCATGGAGTCAAGGTCTCAGAAAAACGGTTGATCCGAGGCCGGACGGTTTCTTAGAGTCTCAGGCACACGAGAGAGGAGGTGGTTCGGCAGATGTATGAATACCGGACGCGTGAGGTGGCTGCGGGCTAGCGGCCCGACACCACACACAGTGCGGTGCCGGACCAGCGCGTGAGCGAAACGTGCAGCCGGCCCAATCTCCAGCAGTCACCCGACCCGCGAGTCGCCGGTACGTCCGGCCGGCCCTCCTCTGGAGGACCAGACTCGCGGGTCGTCTGCGTTTCCAGGTCGTCTGCGTTTCCAGGGGGGATGGTGGTGGGTGAGTGGCGCGACGATCGGATCGGGAGCGCCCTGCGAGGTGAGAATCCGGCCGTGATGCGGAGGCTGGACGCCGGGTTCGCGGTGATCGGTGATGTGCAGTTTCTGCCGGGCTACTCGGTGCTGCTGACCGATGATCCAGGGGTGGAGCGGCTGTCGGAGCTGCCCCGGAGCAGGCGGCTGGCGTTCCTGGACGGCATGGACCGGCTCGGAGAAGCCGTCGAACGGGCCTGTCGGCGGGCGGAGCCGGGGTTTCGGCGGGTCAATCTGGAAATTCTCGGGAACACCGACGGGTTCCTGCACGCGCATGTGTGGCCGCGCTACGACTGGGAGCCCGAGGATCTCGTGCGGCTGCCCGTGTGGCTCTATCCGCGGGAGATGTGGAGCGAGGAGCGGTACGCGCTCGGCGCGCGGCACGGCCCGCTGCGGGAGGCGATCGGTGAGGAACTGGACCGGCTCACCGGCTGAGACGTGCGGACGGCCCCACCCGGAGTCGGACGCTGTTGGTGAACCAACAGCATCCGGAGTCGGGTGAGGCCGTGGGTGGGGCGGGTCAGTGGACGATGTCCTCGTAGCCCTCGATCTCGCGGGGGTCGCGGGTGCCCGGGCCGACGTAGCGGGCCGAGGGGCGGACCAGGCGGCCCGTGCGCTTCTGTTCGAGGATGTGGGCGGACCAGCCGGCCGTGCGGGCGCAGGTGAACATGGACGTGAACATGTGGGCCGGGACCTCGGCGAAGTCCAGGACGATGGCCGCCCAGAACTCGACGTTGGTGGCGAGGACGCGGTCGGGGCGGCGGGCGTGGAGTTCCGCGAGGGCCGCCTTCTCCAGGGCCTCGGCGACCTCGAAGCGGGGGGCTCCCAGTTCGCGGGCCGTGCGGCGCAGCACCCTCGCCCTCGGGTCCTCGGCGCGGTAGACGCGGTGGCCGAAGCCCATGAGGCGTTCGCCCTTGTCGAGGGTCTGCTTGACGTAGGCCTCGGCGTCGCCCGTGCGCTCGATCTCCTCGATCATGTGCAGGACGCGGGAGGGGGCGCCGCCGTGGAGCGGGCCGGACATGGCGCCCACGGCGCCGGAGAGCGCGGCGGCGACGTCCGCGCCCGTCGAGGCGATCACGCGGGCGGTGAAGGTGGAGGCGTTCATGCCGTGCTCGGCGGCGCTCGTCCAGTAGGCGTCCACCGCCGCCACGTGCTTGGGGTCCGGCTCGCCGCGCCAGCGGATCATGAAGCGTTCGACTACGGACTGGGCCTTGTCGATCTCACGCTGCGGGACCATGGGCAGGCCTTGGCCGCGGGCGGACTGGGCGACGTAGGAGAGGGCCATGACGGCGGCTCGGGCGAGGTCCGCGCGGGCCTGTTCGGCGTCGATGTCCAGGAGGGGTTTCAGACCCCAGACCGGGGCCAGCATGGCCAGCGCGGACTGGACGTCGACGCGGATGTCGCCGGAGTGGACGGGGATGGGGAAGGGCTCGGCGGGCGGCAGGCCGGGGTTGAAGGCGCCGTCGACGAGCAGGCCCCAGACGTTGCCGAAGGAGACGTGGCCGACGAGGTCCTCGATGTCGACGCCCCGGTACCGGAGTGCGCCGCCCTCCTTATCCGGTTCGGCGATCTCCGTCTCGAACGCGACGACTCCCTCGAGTCCGGGTACGAAGTCGGACATCAGGCGGCTCCTCGTGAGGTAAGTGACAGATGGTGTGATGTGGGGTGGGGCGGACGAACCATGTGTCAACAGCTGGCGATGCGGGCGGCCGTCCGTGGGATCCACGGTCGTGTGCGGCGACTCGCGGTCCCGGCCGGTTGCCCCTGTGATGCCCCGTGCGGCTGGCGGTCACCCAACCGGAACGGCACGGAAACGATATCCCCGAGTGCCACCGTTGGGGAGGGGTCACGGCACTCAGTGCCACTCAGTGACGAAGGACACCGTCCGTACGGCAAGATGACCGGGTGACCGACCGCGACGACGTTCCTTTCGATCTGGCCTCGATGCGCAAGCAGTACCGGGCGGAGGGGCTCTCCGAGACCGAGCTGGCCGCCACCCCCGTCGAGCAGTTCGCGCGCTGGTTCAAACAGGCCGCGACGGACGGCGGGCTGTTCGAGCCGAACGCCATGATCGTCTCCACGGCCGACGCCGAGGGGCGGACGAGCTCCCGTACGGTGCTGCTGAAGCACTTCGACGAGCAGGGCTTCGTCTTCTACACGAACTACGACTCCCGCAAGGCGCGTGACCTGGCGGAGAACCCGTACGTCTCGCTGCTGTTCCCGTGGCATCCGATGGCCCGGCAGGTCATCGTGACCGGGGTCGCACGGCGGACCGGCCGGGACGAGACGGCGGCGTACTTCCGGACCCGTCCGCACGGCTCCCAGCTGGGGGCGTGGGCCAGCGCCCAGTCCTCGGTGATCTCCACCCGGGCCGACATCGACAGCGCGTACGCCGAGCTGGCCGCCCGCTACCCGGAGGGCGAGCAGGTGCCGGTGCCGCCGAACTGGGGCGGTTTCCGGGTGGCCCCGCGGGCGGTGGAGTTCTGGCAGGGCCGCGAGAACCGGCTGCACGACCGGTTGCGGTACGTGGAGCAGGCCGACAGGAGCTGGCGGGTGGAGCGGCTCAGTCCCTGACGGCTCCCAGCGCCTCGTCCAGCAGCCCCGCCCACTGCTCCACCACCCGTTCCCGGCGTGCCGTGTCGTCAGTGAGGAGGTTGGCGAGGCCCAGGCCGCGGGCCATGTCGAGGAGGCCCTGGACGGTTTCGCGGACGCCGGGGACGGATTCGTCGGCGGCGAGGAGGTCGACGGCTATGCGGTGGGTCTCGCGGCCGACGCGGGATTCCAGTTCGGTCACGCGGGGGCGGAGCTGCTCCTCGTTGGAGGCGGCGACCCAGAGGTGGAGGGCGGCGCGGAAGAGCGGGCCGGCGTAGAGGTCGACCAGGGCGCCGACGACGGCGTGGCGGTCGTCGGCCGTGCCCTCGGGAAAGAGGGCGCGCAGGGCCGTGGAGCGTTCCTCGGCGACGTACTCGACGGCCGCGGTGAAGAGGTCCTCGCGGGTCGGGAAGTGGTGCTGGGCGGCGCCGCGGGAGACGCCGGCGCGTTCGGCGACGACGGAGACGGTGGATCCTGCCCAGCCGTGTTCGGCGAGGCAGGCCACGGCCGCTTCCAGGAGCCGCTGCCGGGTGGCCCGGCTGCGGTCCTGCTTGGGGACTCTCTCCGCACGGTCGACCGTGCTCACACCACCCATGCCGGATCCCGTCGTTCGAGGAAGGCCGTCATCCCCTCGCGGGCTTGCGGGGAGGAGAACAGCCGGGCCGAGATCGCGGTCAGGTCCGCCGCGTCGCGGTCGAAGGCTTCCAGCACCCTAGCCGTGAGCAGCCGTTTCGTCTCGGCCAGCGCTTCGGGGGCGGATCTGCGCAGGCCGTCCAGGAGGGGGGCCAGGTCGGTGCGGGCCAGCTCCCAGCGCGCCTCGGCGACTGTGCCGAGGGCGGGCTCCATCTGCTCCCGCACCAGGGCGGCCTTGGCCTCGACGTCGAGGCCGGTGAGCACGAAGACGACCTCGTTGCGGAAGCCACCGAGCTTGTTGAGTCCGACCTTGAGGGTGGGCGGCGGTGCCTCGCCGCGCACGCCCTCGATCCGCACCCGGTCGGGCCCGTCCCGGCCGTTCCGGACGGTGTCCAGCCGGGCGGTGACGTCGGGTCCGGCGTACCGGGCGCCGGACGTCTCGTACAGCAGCTGGGCCGTGACCGTGCCGGCGTCGACGAAGCCGCCGGTGCCGGGGTGCTTGGTGATGACGCAGCCGCCGTCCTCGTGGAGTTCGGCGAGGGGGAAGCCGGGGCGGCACCCGGGCCCCGCAGCAAGCAACGCGACGAACTCAGCCGGCGTCGTCCGCCTCGCGCGCCGCGCGCTCCAGCCGCTGCCGGTGGGCCTCCCACCACGCCCGGTCACCCGGGGCCACGCTGCCCTTGCCCGGGGTCAGCCCGACCGCCCCGTCGATGAGTTCACGCACGATGTCGGCGTGGCCTGCGTGCCTGCTCGTGTCGGCGATCACGCGCACCATGAGGTGGTGCAGCGTCGTCTCGCGCCGCTCCTCGGGCCACCAGGGGACGCGGCCGACCGCGTCCAGCGGTGCTGTCGCGATCGTGCCGTTCGCGTGCTCCCACGCCGTGCGGTAGAGGCCGGTGATCTCCTCGCGCGACTCGTCCGGCGTGGCCCACATGTCGGCGTTGGGCTCGGCGTCCTCGGTGTACCACCAGGACGGCGGGGCGGTGGTGAAGAACGGCCGGCCGAAGGTGTCGCCGAAGTACCCCAGCTCCACCCCGGCGGCGTGTTTGACCAGCCCCAGCAGGTTCGTGCCGGTCGGTGTCAGCGGGCGGCGGATGTCGTACTCCGAGAGCCCGTCGAGTTTCCACAGCAGGGCGTCACGAGCCTCCTGGAGGTAGCGCAGGAGGTCCGGCTTCGGGTCCGGTGAGGTCATGCCGGGCAGTCTTCCAGCCGGCACTGACAACCAGGCCGGCCCGCTTCCCGGCCAGCCCGTGGCCGGCCCGGAGTCAGCCCTCCAGGCTCGTGCTCTCCAGTGCAGCCCGCTTCCGGCGTCCGCGGCCGACCTGGGTGCGGACCGCGCCCATGCTCGCCGCGACGACGAGGGCGATCGCGGCGGCCTCCATGGCGGTGAGGGCCTGGTCGAGGACGAGGAAGCCGGCCGTCGCGGCGAGGGCCGGTTCGAGGCTCATCAGGATCGCGAAGGTGGAGGCGGGCAGGCGGCGCAGGGCGAGGAGTTCGAGGGTGTAGGGCAGCACCGAGGAGAGCAGGGCCACCGCCGCGCCCAGGCCCAGTGTCACCGGGTCCAGCAGCTTCGCACCCGACTCGGCGAGGCCGAGGGGCAGGAAGAGCACCGCTCCGACCACCATCGCCAGGGCGAGACCGTCGGCCTGCGGGAAGCGGCGGCCCGTCCGGGCGCTGAAGACGATGTAGGCCGCCCACATGGCGCCGGCTCCCAGGGCGAAGGCCGCTCCGGCTGGGTCGAGGCCGCTGATCCCTCCCCCGCCGAGGAGGAAGACACCGGCGAGAGCGAGGGCCGCCCAGACGACGTTGACCGCCCGGCGGGACGCGACGACCGAGAGGGCGAGCGGGCCGAGGACCTCCAGGGTGACCGCGGGGCCCAGTGGGATACGGGCGACGGCCTGGTAGAAGAGGCCGTTCATCGCGGCCATGGTGACGCCGAAGACGACGACCGTGCCCCAGTCGGCGCGCGAGTGGCCGCGCAGCCGCGGGCGGCAGACCAGGAGCAGGACGACCGCCGCGACGAGCAGGCGCAGCGCCACGACCCCGAGGGCACCGGCCCTCGGCATCAGCGTCACCGCGAGCGCGCCGCCGAACTGCACGGAGATCCCGCCCGCGAGCACCAGCCCCACGGGCCCGAGTGAGCCGAGCCGGCCCGGGCCGGTGGCCGGTGCGGTGGCGTCGGCGGTCGCTGACGGGGACGTGGTGGCGGTCTCCGGCGGGGTCACGGGCGGGGTCACGGGCGGGTCCTGTGCTCGGGGTTCGGTGTCCGGGTGCGGCGCGTGTGCTCTTCGTGCATCCGGGTGCACTGAACGTACAGCCGGATGAACTGCACAGTCCAGGGTAATGGACTCCGTCAGGTGCGTGAACCTCTTTTGCCTCTGTCTCGGGCTGTGAGACGTCAGCGGCGGGCGAGGTACAGGTTCAGCGCCTTGTAGAGCAGCCGGTTGAGCGGGTAGTCCCACTCGCCGAGGTACTCGACGGCCTCACCGCCGGTGCCGACCTTGAAGCGCAGCAGGCCCAGCAGGTCGCTGGACTCCTCCAGGGTGTCGGTGATGCCGCGCAGGTCGTAGACGGCGGCGCCGAGTTCGTGGGCGTCGGTCATCATGCGCCACTGCACGGCGCTGCTCGGCTGGACCTCGCGGCGGCGGCCGGTGGAGGCGCCGTAGGAGTACCAGACGTGGTCGCCGACGGTCAGCATGGTGGCGGCGGCGAGCACCTCGCCGTCGTGGTAGGCGAGGTAGAGCCGCATCCGGTCCGGGTGTTCGGCGGTGAGCGCGCTCCACATGCGCTGGAAGTAGGGCAGCGGGCGCGGGAGGAAACCGTCCCGCTCGGCGGTCTCGGTGTACAGCTCGTGGAAGGCCGGCAGGTCCTCCAGATCCCCGCGGACGACCTTCACGCCGGCCTTCTCCGCCTTCTTGATGTTGCGCCGCCACTGCTGGTTCAGGCCGCCCTGGATCTCCTCCAGCGAGCGTCCGGCGAACGGCACCTGGAAGACGTACCGGGGCTGGCCCGGGGCGAAGCCGTCCTCGCCGCCGGGCGTGGTCTGCCGCCAGCCCATGCGGCGCAGACTGTCCGCGACCTGCCCGGCGCGCGGTTCGTACGACGTCGCCCGCACGTCGCGCAGCCGCCGTGCCGCCGGGTCCGCGATCGCCGCCTTGACCGCCTCGGCGCTCCAGCGGCGCACCACGACCGGCGGGCCCATCCGCACCGCGAAGGCACCCCGCCGTCTCAGGTGCGCGAGCATCGGCTCCAGCAGCCGTTCGAGGCCGGGCTCGTGCCAGTCGAGGAGCGGGCCCTCGGGGAGATACGCCAGGTACCGCGGCAGGCCGGGCACCCGGGGCCCGGGCAGGGGGCGCAGCAGCACCAGTCCCGCGCCGGCGAGCTGCCCGCCCTGGTCGAACCAGCCGAGGCTCTCCGCCCGCCAGTCGGGCTTCACCTCGCCCCAGGACGGAACCTGGGCGTGGCTCGCGGAGGGGCGGGCCGTGACGAACGCGAGGTGCTCGTCACGGGTGATCGGCTGGACGCGGACGCTCATGCGCGGGCTCCTTCGAGCAGCGGCCCTCGACGGGCAGTGGCTGGTCCCGCGAGCCTAGGAGCGGCTGTGTCCCTCCCCCGGCTCAGACACTCGGGTCCGCCCGTCCCGTGGCCCGAACGCCTCACGTGTCGCCGCGCCGGTGGTGTGGTGCCCGGTCCCCGTCCAGCGCCGCCGCCAGCACCTCCGCCAGGTGCCTCCCCCGCACCCCCGCCAGCTGCTCCAGCTGCGTGCGGCAGGAGAAGCCGTCCGCCAGGACCACCGTGCCGTCGGGGGCGTCCCGTACCGAGGGCAGGAGCTGGTCCTCCGCGCATGCGGTGGACACGTCGTAGTGGCCCTTCTCGAAACCGAAGTTTCCCGCGAGGCCGCAGCAGCCGCCGCTCAGTTCGCCGGAGAGCAGAGCGGCTTGACGCAGCCGGCGGTCGGCCGCGTCGCCCAGCACCGCGTGCTGGTGGCAGTGGGTCTGGCCGGCCACCGGGCGGTCCACGCGGGGCGGTGTCCAGTCGGGGGCGTGGCGTTCCAGGGCCTCGGCGAAGGTGAGGACCCTGGCGGCGAGGCGGGCCGCGCGCGGGTCGTCGTGCAGCAGCTCGGGGACGTCCGTGCGGAGCGCGGCGGCGCAGCTCGGCTCCAGGACGACGACCGGGGCGTCGGTCTCCAGCACCGGCTCCATCAGGTCGAGCGTGCGGCGCATGACCGCCCGGGCACGGTCCAGCTGCCCCGTCGACACGTACGTCAGGCCGCAGCAGACCCGGCCGCGGCCCCGCAGCAGGGACAGCGGGTCGAGCGCGACCGTCCTGCCGTCGCCGACGGGCGGCTTCGCCAGACGCACGGTCGGCGGCAACGCCACCCGCAGCCCGGCCGCCTCCAGGACCCGCACGGCGGCCTGTCCGACGGAGGGCGAGAGGTGCTCGGTGAAGGTGTCGGGCCACAGCACGACGAGATCGCCGCGCCCGGCGGCAGCCCCCTCCCCCCGGCGCCGCTCCCACCACCGGCTGAACGTCCGCCGCGCCATGCGCGGGATCCCCCGCTCCGGGGCGACCCCGCCCAGCCGCCTGGCCGCCCACGCGAAGGGCCGCAGCCCCGACAGCGCGTTGACCAGCCACGCCGTGCGCGTACGCGAGACCGCCCGGAGCCAGACCGGTAGCCACCCCATCGTGTAATGCGCGGCCGGCCGGCGCCGCCCGGCGTAGTGGTGGTGGAGGAACTCCGCCTTGTACGCGGCCATGTCGACCTCGACCGGGCAGTCCGAGCGGCAGCCCTTGCAGGACAGGCACAGGTCGAGCGCGTCCCGTACCTCGGTCGAGCGCCAGCCGTCGGTCACCACCTCACCGGCGAGCATCTCGTGCAGCAGCCGGGCCCGCCCGCGCGTGGAGTGCTCCTCCGCACCGGTCGCCCGGAAGGACGGGCACATGACGGCGGAGCCGGACACCGACGCCGTACGGCACTTGGCGACGCCCACGCAGCGCCGCACGGCCGCCGAGAAGTCACCGCCGTCGGAGGGGTAGCCGAAGGCGACGTCGACCGGTTCGCGGGGCAGGACGGAGAAGCGGAGGCCGGCGTCCAGGGGCGCGGGGCGGACCAGCATCCCGGGGTTGAGCAGATCGTCCGGGTCCCACACGCCCTTCACGCGCTCGAACAGGCCCACCATCTCCGGGCCGTACATCCTCGGCAGCAGTTCCGCCCGCGCCTGCCCGTCCCCGTGCTCCCCGGACAGCGAACCCCCGTGCGCCACGACCAGCTCCGCGAGCTCCTCCGAGAAGCGGCGGAAGCGGGCGACTCCGGCCGCCGTCCGCAGGTCGAAGTCGATACGGACGTGGATACAGCCGTCCCCGAAGTGCCCGTACGGCGTGCCGCGCAGCCCGTGCGCCGCCAGCAGAGCGCGGAAGTCCCGCAGATACGCCCCGAGCCGGGCGGGCGGCACCGCGCAGTCCTCCCACCCCGGCCAGGCCTCACTCCCGTCCGGCATCCTGGTCGCCGTGCCGCTCGCGTCCTCCCTGATCCGCCACAGCGCACGCTGCCCCGCCGGGTCCGTGACGACCAGCGCGTCCACCACATCGGCCGCCCGCACGATCGCCTCCGCACGCGCGCGTGCCTGCGCCGCCGACTCCCCGCCGGTCTCCACGAACAGCCAGGCCCCGCCCCGCGGCAGCGCGGCCGTCGACGGCACCAGGTCCGCCGCCATGCCCTCCACCGTCAGCGGGCCGAGCGGCAGCAGCCCCGCGGCCGCCTCCGCCGCCGCGCTCTCGTCGGCGTACGCAAGCACCGCGAGGGCACGCGCGCGTGGTGCCTCGACCAGTCGTACGACCGCCTCCGTCAGCACGCCGAGCGTGCCCTCCGAGCCGCAGAAGGAGCGGGCCACGTCGGCGCCCCGCTCGGGCAGCAGTGCGTCCAGCGCGTATCCGGAGATGCGGCGCGGCAGGTCCGGGAAGCCGGTGCGCAACCGGGCCAGTTCGCCGTCCACCAGCTCCCGCAGGCCGTCCGGCGCGCCGGCCCAGTCGTGCCCGAGCCGCGACCGCACGCCGCGCGCGGTGACCACGTCCAGCTCCCGCACACTGTCCGCGGTCGTCCCCCACGCCACCGAGTGCGAGCCGCACGAGTTGTTGCCGATCATGCCGCCGAGCGTGCACCGGCTGTGGGTGGAGGGGTCGGGGCCGAAGCGGAGCCCGTGCGGGGCGGCGGCGTCCTGGAGACGGTCGAGCACCAGCCCCGGCTGCACCACGGCCGTACGGGCCTCGGGGTCCAGGCTGACCAGCTGGTTCATGTGCCGGGTGAAGTCCAGGACGACACCGGTGCCGGTGGCCTGCCCCGCGATGGACGTGCCCGCGCCGCGGGCGACGACGGGCACGCCGTGCTCCCGGCAGACGGCCAGCACGGCGGCCACGTCGTCGGCGTCAACGGGGGCGACGACCCCGCGGGGGACCCTCCGGTAGTTGGACGCGTCCATGGTGACCAGCGCCCGGGAGGTGACGTCGAACCCGACCTCGCCCCGGACGGCCGCCCGCAACTCGCCCTCGAGAGCCGCAGGATCCGCGCCCGGCAGAAAATCCGTCATGCCTCCAGCATGCACGCGGCCACCGACCGTGACGGGTCGTTCCGGAGCCGCCGAAGCCGGGGAACCGCCGTCCACGCCCCGTCTCATCCGACGGACGACGTTTCGCCCGCGTTTCGGGAAACGACTACGCTCCCCTCCGTGGCTGAGATCCGGATTCCCTCTGACATCAAGCCCGCGGACGGACGTTTCGGCGCGGGTCCCTCCAAGGTGCGGACGGAGGCGCTGGACGCCCTCGCCGCGACCGGCACCTCCCTCATGGGCACCTCCCACCGCCAGGCCCCCGTCAAGAACCTGGTCGGCCAGGTACGCGAGGGCATCTCCGAGCTGTTCCAGCTCCCCGACGGCTACGAGGTGGTCCTCGGCAACGGCGGCTCCACCGCCTTCTGGGACGTCGCGACACACGGCCTGATCGAGAACAAGTCGCAGCACCTCAGCTTCGGCGAGTTCTCCTCCAAGTTCGCCAAGGCCGCCAAGCTCGCCCCGTGGCTGGCCGAGCCGGACGTCATCTCCGTCGACCCGGGCACGCACCCCGAGCCGGTCGCCGAGGCGGGCGTGGACGTCTACGCGTTCACCCACAACGAGACCTCGACCGGTGTCGCCATGCCGATCAAACGCGTGGCCGGTGCCGACGAGGGCGCCCTGGTGCTCGTGGACGCCACCTCCGGCGCCGGCGGCCTGCCCGTCGACGTCAGCGAGACCGACGTCTACTACTTCGCCCCGCAGAAGTCCTTCGCCTCCGACGGCGGCCTGTGGATCGGCGTCTTCTCCCCGGCCGCGATCGAGCGCGCCGAGCGCGTCCACGCCTCCGGCCGCCACGTCCCGGAGTTCTTCAGCCTCCCCACGGCGATCGACAACTCCCGCAAGAACCAGACGTACAACACCCCGGCCCTCGCCACCCTCTTCCTGCTGAACCAGCAGCTGGAGTGGATCAACGGCCAGGGCGGCCTGGACTGGTCGGTCCGCCGCACCGCCACCTCCGCGCGGACGCTGTACGGCTGGGCCGAGGACGTCAAGTTCGCGAACCCGTTCGTCACCGACCCGGCCAAGCGCTCGCAGGTCATCGGCACGATCGACTTCACGGACGAGGTCGACGCCGCCGCCGTCGCCAAGGTCCTGCGCGCCAACGGCATCGTCGACACCGAGCCCTACCGCAAGCTCGGCCGCAACCAGCTGCGCGTGGCGATGTTCCCCGCGATCGACCCGGCGGACGTCGAGGCGCTCACCAAGTGCGTCGACTACGTGATCGACAAGCTCTGACCCTTCTCGCGTACGTGACCGAGGGCGCTCCGCGAGTGCGGGGCGCCCTCGCTCGTGCCCGGGCCGCCGCGTGCCCCCGGCGAACACCTCGACAGCCGCGCCGGGCTGCCCTCTTCGCAGTCCTTTGCCGCCCCGCGCCGGAAGGTCCCGGCACCGCGGCCGACAACGCCGGATTCCCGCCCGGGAGCTACGTCCGGGAGCTACGTGTCACCCGGGGCCGAGCGCGCCACGCGGAACCCCACGTCGTCGATCCGGAACGTCGGATGACTCCGGCGCCGCACCGAGGCCCGGCAGCTCCAGTGCTCGTCCGACCAGCCGCCGCCGCGGAGCACCCGGTAGCTGCCGTAGACCTCGGCGTCGTAGAGGTCCCAGCACCAGTCCCAGACGTTGCCCAGCATGTCGTACAGGCCCCAGGCGTTGGGCTGTCTGCCGCCCACGGCGTGGACGCGCCCGTCGGCGGTGTCCCGGTACCAGGCGATGTCGTCGAGCGGGCCGTAGCGCGGGCCGGTGGTGCCGGCGCGGCAGGCGTGTTCCCACTCGGCCTCGGTCGGCAGCCGGTAGCCGTCGGCGGTGCCGTCCCAGTCGGCCGTCCCGGCGTCGGACCGCAGGTCGTACGCGGGGGCCAGCCCCTCGCGGCACGACAGGGCGTTGCAGAACCGGACCGCGTCCCACCACGAGACGCCCTCCACCGGCAGCCGGTCGCCCCGGGCCGCGCTCGGCCAGTGGCCGGTGACCTCGGCGTACCAGGCCTGCGTGACCGGGACCGCCGAGAGGCGGAACGCCGCGACCTCGACCGGCCAGCTGCGCCGCGTCCGCCGGTCCGACAGGGTCACCTGTCCGGACGGGACGGCGGCCATCGCGTCTTCCAGAGCTCCCGCGCGCATGGCAAGTGACCTTATCCGAAACGGGGTTCAGGCATCCGGGGAGTCGTGGTGGCGTGCCGCCACGAGAACCTCCAACCCGTCCAGGATCCGCTGCAATCCGAACTCGAAGTGGTCGAACTCCCCGCCGAAGGCGTCCTCGGAGAGCGAGGCCATGACCGGGTAACGGCCCGACGCCATGGCCTGTTCCAGCATCGGCACCTGCGCCTGCCAGAACTCGGCGTCCGTCAGGCCCGTCCGGCGCTCCGCCTCCTGCTCGTACAGCTGCGAACGCGCGGCCCCTACGACGTACCCGTCGACCATGATGATCGCGGAGACCAGTTCGGGGTCACTCAGCCCCATCGGACGGATCCGGGTCAGCACCTTCTCCATGCCGTCGAGGGCGCTCGGGCCGAGGATCGGGCGGGACTGGTTGACCTGGAGCAGCCAGGGGTGGCGGCGGTAGAGGGCGAGGGTCTCGCGGGCCAGTGCCTCCAGGGCCGCGCGCCAGCCGCCGTCGCCGAGGCCGGCCGGGTCGCCGGAGGGGCGCTGGACCCGGTCCAGCATGAGGTCGAGCAGTTCTCCCTTGCCGGGGACGTACCGGTACAGCGACATCGTGCCGGTGCCGAGTTCGGCGGCGACCCGGCGCATGGAGAGCCCCTCCAGCCCTTCGGCGTCCGCCACCTGGACGGCCGCTTCCACGATCCGGTCCAGGGTCAGGGCCGGCTTCGGGCCGCGACTGGGGCGCCTGCCGGTGTCCCACAGCAGTTCGAGGGTGCGGGCGATGTCACCGCTGCCGCTGGTCTCCGTGCCGCCCGTGCCACTCGTACCGCTCGTCATGAAGCCCAGCTTAGGACCCCGCACAAAAACTGGGTACGACGTACGCGCAATCGGGTACGGTGTACTCAGTTCGGGGATGCCGGTCACGGCACAGGCACGGGAGGGACGGCATGGACGGATACGCGGTGCGGGCCGAGGCGCTGGAGAAGCGGTACGGCGAGAAGCGCGCCCTCGACGGTTTCGACCTCGCGGTACGCGAGGGCACGGTGCACGGCCTGCTCGGGCCGAACGGCGCGGGCAAGACCACCGCCGTCCGCATCCTGTCCACGCTGATCCGGCTGGACGGGGGCAGCGCGACGGTCGCCGGGCTGGACGTGGCCCGGCAGGCGCGTGAGGTGCGGGCCCGGATCGGACTCACCGGCCAGTACGCGGCGGTGGACGAGGTGCTCACCGGCCGGCAGAACCTGGAGATGTTCGGCCGCCTGTTCCACCTGGGCGGCAGGCGTGCGAAGCGCAGGGCGACCGACCTGCTGGAGCAGTTCGACCTGACCGACGCCGCCGACCGGGGCGTCGGCGAGTACAGCGGCGGCATGCGGCGCCGCCTCGACCTCGCCGCCTCGATGATCCTCGCCCCGGCGGTCCTCTTCCTCGACGAGCCGACGACCGGTCTCGACCCCCGCAGCCGGGGGGAGGTCTGGGACTCCGTCCGGACGCTGGTGGCGGGCGGCACGACCGTGCTGCTGACCACCCAGTACCTGGAGGAGGCCGACAAGCTCGCCTCGCACATCACCGTCATCGACCAGGGCCGGACCATCGCCGACGACACCCCGGACGGGCTGAAGAACCTGGTCGGCGGCGACCGGATCGAGGTCGTGGTCGCCGAACGGTCCGAGATCCCGCGGGTGGTGAAGGTCGTCGCCCGGGTCACGGACGGCGAACCCGAGACGGACGAGCACGAGTTGCGGGTGCACGCCCCGGTCACCGACCGGGTCACGGCCCTCACCGAGGTGGCCCGGACCCTCCAGGACGAGGGAGTCCGTGTCGAGGACATCGGGCTGCGCAGGCCGAGCCTCGACGACGTGTTCCTGCGCCTGACCGGACACCGCACGGACAGCACGGAAGGCAAGGAGACGGCGGCGTGACCACCCTCGACCTGACCACGCGGAGCGACCGGGGCCGCGCGTACTGGCTGCTCGCCGACTGCTGGAACATCGTCCGCCGCGGCCTGACCCACTACCGGCGCCAGCCCGTCAACATCGCCTGGCAGCTGGGCTTCCCGATCCTGTCCGTGCTGCTCTACGGCTATGTCTTCGGCAGTGCGATGACGGTGCCGGGCGGCGGGGACTACAAGGACTTCCTGATGCCGGGCATGTTCGTGATGACCATGGCGTTCGGCTTCATCAACACGGCGACCCTCGTGGTCCACGACTCCACCAAGGGTGTCATCGACCGCTTCCGGTCCATGCCGATGGCCTCCTCCGCCGTGGTGGCCGGGCGCGGTGTCACCGATCTGCTCGTCGCCTGCGCCGAGTTGGCGATCATGATGCTCACCGCGGTCGCCATGGGCTGGCGGCCGGACGGGGGCCTCGGCTTCCTCGCCGCCTTCGGGCTGCTGCTGTGGCTGCGGTTCGCGCTGACCTGGCTCGGGGTGTGGGTCGGCCTGATCGTCCCCAACCCGGAGGCGGCGGGCGGTCTGTTCGCGGTCGCCTTCCCGCTGACGATGATCTCCAGCATCTTCGTCGCGCCGCAGGACATGCCCGACTGGCTGGGCTGGGTCGCGGCCTGGAACCCGATCTCCTCCACGGCGGCTGCGGCCCGCGAGCTGTTCGGCACGCCCGTCGGGGGCGGCGACTCCTGGATCGAGCAGCACGCGCTGCTGATGGCCGGGGTGTGGCCGGTGATCCTGACGGCCGTCTTCCTGCCGCTGGCGGTACGGCGGTTCCAGAAGCTCAGCCGCTAGCGCGCGGGGGCGCACACCTCCCGGAGCCTTGACGTGCTCATGGTGCGTCGGTTCTCTGGGAGGTGCACGGCACTGTGGGAGCGCTCCCACACAGTTCCGGGTGCCGCGCCTCCCCCCGAGAGGAAGCAGCCCCATGTTCCGCACTCTGCGCAGAGCGCTGTGTGTCGCCGCGGCGCTCCTGTTACCGCTGGCGGGTGTGCAGTCGGCCCACGCCGACATGGACACGAAGGCCGCCGGCGCCGGCTACTGGCACACCAACGGCCGTCAGATCCTGGACGCGGCCGGACAGCCGGTCCGTATCGCCGGCGTCAACTGGTTCGGCTTCGAGACCGCCAACCACGTCGTCCACGGCCTGTGGGCCCGCGACTACAAGAGCATGATCGACCAGATGAAGTCGCTGGGCTACAACACCATCCGGATGCCTTACAGCGACGACATCCTCAAGTCCGGCACCATGCCCGACAGCATCAGCCACGACGGCAAGAACACCGACCTGCGCGGCCTGACCTCGCTCCAGGTCCTGGACCGGATCGTGGCCTACGCGGGTCGGGCCGGCCTGAAGATCGTCCTGGACCGGCACCGCCCGGACGCGGCCGGGCAGTCGGCGCTCTGGTACACCTCCTCGGTCCCCGAGTCGACGTGGATCGCCAACCTCAGGTCCCTGGCGGCCCGTTACAAGGGCGACTCCACCGTGATCGGCATCGACCTGCACAACGAGCCCCGCGACCCGGCCTGCTGGGGCTGCGGCGATACCGCCCGCGACTGGCGCCTGGCCGCCCAGCGCGCGGGCAACGCGGTGCTGTCGGTCAACCCCGAGCTGCTGATCATGGTCGAGGGCGTGCAGTCGTACGACGGCGTGAACGGGTGGTGGGGCGGCAACCTCATGGGCGTCGCCCAGCACCCGGTCCAGCTCGACGTCCCGAACCGGCTGGTGTACTCGGCCCACGACTACGCGACCTCGGTGGCCCAGCAGCCCTGGTTCTCGGACCCGTCCTTCCCCGCCAACCTGCCCGGGATCTGGGACAAGTACTGGGGCTACGTCTTCAAGCAGAACATCGCGCCGGTCTGGCTCGGCGAGTTCGGTACGACGCTCCAGCCGGCGGTGGACCAGAAGTGGCTGTCCGAGCTGGTGAAGTACCTGCGCTCGACGTCGGCGTACGGCGCCGACAGCTTCCACTGGACGTTCTGGTCCTGGAACCCCAACTCAGGTGACACCGGCGGCATCCTCAAGGACGACTGGCAGACCGTGGACATGGCCAAGGACGCCTACCTGGCGCCCATCAAGGCCCCGGGCTTCGAGCCGGGCGGCCCCGGACCCGACCCGGGCGACCCCGGAGACCCAGGCGACCCCGGCGACCCCGGCGACGGCACGCCCACCTGCACCGCCGCCTACACCGTCGGCAGCGACTGGGGCGGCGGCTTCAACGCCGAGGTGAAGGTGACCAACACGGGCACCGTCGCGCTGAAGTCCTGGAAGGTTACCTGGACGTGGAGCGGCTCCCAGAAGGTCACCACCATGTGGAACGCGTCCCACACGCAGAGCGGCACGAGCGTCACGGCCGTGAACGCCGCACACAACGGCACTGTCGCGGTGGGCGGTTCGGCAAGCTTCGGGTTCGGGGGCGCGCCCGGGGGCGGGGGTGTGCCGGGGGTGAGCTGCACGGCTGCGTGACGGCGGGGCGAGGGGGTGCTCGGTCACGGCCGGGCACCCCCGGTCGGGCGTCCGAACGGCCGGCGCATGCGAACTCGCCGCCGGCACCGCCAGCGGTTCCGGCCCTACCTCCGCCGCCTGAGCCCCCGCAGACCGAACAAGGCGACCAGGGTGACAGCGGCGACGACGGCGCCCGTCTTGACAGTGCCGCTCAGCCCCTCACCGCCACCGTCCGGCGACGCCGAACCCCCGCTCCCGGAGGCCGAGTCCGACCCGCCGCCCCCCGGCGCGTCCTGCGGCTCCACCGGGCTTTCGGCCCCCTCGGCGCCGTACATGAGCTTCTTCCCGTCGGCGGTGTAGGTGACGGACTCCCCCTGCCCGAGGAACGGCACGCCGAGCCGTTCCTTCCGTTTGATCCTCCCGCCGTTCCAGTCGTACGCGATCGAGCCGAAGTAACTGCGTACGACGAGGTGTTCGCCGTCCGGGGAGAGCGTGGCGTCGGTGGCCTCCAGGTCGGGGACGGCCGCGATCGGCCGGAAGACGTTCGAGCCGGAGGAGGAGAGCCGGGCCGGGCCCTCGTACAGGTGCCCGCCCTTCTCGTTCTTGTCGACGAGGTAGACCCGGCCGGTCTTCGGGTGCACGACGAGGGACTCGGCGTCCCGCGCGCCGTCGGAGTACTTCACGACGTACTGCGTGGCCCGGATCGTCCGGTCGCGCAGGTTCTCCGGCTCGGGCAGCCGGTAGATCCAGACGTACGGCCACGTGCCGCCGAGGTTGTCGCCGATGTCGCCGACGTAGATCTGGTCGTCCGGCCCGATGGAGATGGCCTCGACGTCGCGCGGGCTGCCCACGCCGGTCATGGTTACCGTGGCCACCGTCTCGCCCGTGGCGCTGTCGACGGCGTAGAGGTACGCCCCGTCGTCGCTGTCGTTGTGCGTCCAGTAGACGCCGGGGTGCTGACGCGAGGCCGCGAGGCCGCTGGACTCGGTGATGCGCGGATCCCGGATCGTGAACCCCTCGTCCCCGTCGGCGGCGGAGGCGGGCACGGCGAGGGCGCCCACGAGGAGGGCCGCGGCGAGGAGAGCGAACGGTCTGCGCATGCCCCAAGCGTGCCATCCCGCCGGGCGGTTCACCGGAGGGGTTGATCGGAGGGGTTGATCGGAGGGGTTGATCGGAGGGGCGGATCACGGCCGGTGCCCCCGAGGCCCGCGTGGCCCGGCTCACACCCCGTCCGGCGCGCTGATCGTCCATGATGAGCGGATGCTCAGGTTCATGCCCGTCGGTGACTCCATGACGATCGGAAGCACGGGCGAACACACGTGGCGTTACCGGCTGTGGCAGCACCTGTGCCGTTCCTACGGCGGCCCCTTCACCCTCGTCGGCCCCCGCGAGACGCTCTACGACAAGCTCGCCGAGGCCCCGACGTCGTACGCCTACGCCGAACCGGACTTCCCGCGCGCCCACCTGGCCGGCTGGGGCGAGGGCTGGCAGCACATGGCGCCGCTGATCGGCGAGGCGGTGCGGTCGTACCGCGCGGACGTGCTCCTGGTCTCCCTCGGCCTGATCGATCTGGGCTTCTACACCAACGCGGAGCAGACCGCCGAGAACGTCCGGGCCTTCACGGCCGAGGCGCGGGCGGCGAACCGGCGGGTGGGGATGGTGTGGCTGCCGGTGACGCCGAACGTGCGGGCCGAGACGGACGCGGCCTTCGCCACCGAGGTCATCCGCTTCAACGAACTGCTGGCGAAGACGGCCGCCGACCTCGACGAGCCCGGCTCCCCCGTCCTGCTGGCCTCGCCCCCGCCCTCGTACGACGTCTCCGCCGACACCTACGACGGCACCCATCCCAACGCCCACGGCGAGCACAAGATCGCGGCGGCCTTCGCGGAGGCGATGCACCAGGGCTGGGACCTGGGCGGCCGCTACGAGGAGTAGCTCTCCCCGGCCGACCGGGCCGGGTCCCGCGCGCGAACGTGCTTGCCTGGAGCGCACTTCAAGACGTTGGCTTGGACACCATGAAGTACACGCAGCTCGGACGCACGGGACTCAAGGTCAGCCGGCTCGTCCTCGGCACCATGAACTTCGGCCCGCAGACCGACGAGGCCGACAGCCACGCCATCATGGACGCGGCGCTGGACGAGGGCATCAACTTCGTCGACACGGCCAACGTCTATGGGTGGGGCGAGAACAAGGGCCGCACCGAAAGCATCATCGGCACCTGGTTCGCCCAGGGCGGAGGGCGGCGCGACAAGGTCGTCCTCGCCACGAAGGTCTACGGCAACATGGGCGCCGACGGCCCGGCCTGGCCCAACCACGACAAACTCTCCGCGCTCAACATCCGCCGGGCCGTGGACGCCAGCCTCAAGCGGCTCCAGACCGACCACATCGACGTCTACCAGTTCCACCACATCGACCGGGCCACCCCCTTCGAGGAGATCTGGCAGGCGATCGACGTCCTGGTCCAGCAGGGCAAGATCCTTTACGCCGGGTCGTCGAACTTCCCCGGCTACAAGATCGCCCAGGCCAACGAGACCGCCGCCCGGCGGGGCGGGACCATCGGGCTGGTCAGCGAGCAGTGCCTGTACAACCTCGCCGAGCGGCGCGCCGAGATGGAGGTCATCCCGGCCGCGCGGGAGTACGGCCTCGGGGTCATCCCGTGGTCGCCGCTGCACGGCGGTCTGCTGGGCGGGGTGATCAAGAAGGAGGCCGAGGGCCGCCGCCGCGTCTCCGGCCGCGCGGCCGACGCGCTCGCCGACGCCGGCACCCGCGCGCGGATCGAGTCCTACGAGGACCTGCTCGACAAGCACGGCGTCGAGCCCGGCGAGGCCGCCCTGGCCTGGCTGCTCACCCGCCCCGGCGTGACCGGCCCGATCGTCGGGCCGCGCACGGCCGAGCAGCTCGCCTCCGCGGTCCGCGCGGCCGAGCTGGAACTGTCCGAGGAGCTCCTGACGGGCCTGGACGAGATCTTCCCGGGGCCGGGCCCGTCGCCGGAGGCCTTCGCCTGGTGACGCCGCCGTGAGGGCGATGCCCTGAAGGGGCGCGGGGACTGCCCGGCCGGTTCACCTGGTGACGCCGTGAGGGCGACGCGCTGACGGGGCGCGGGGACTGCCCGGCCGGCCCTCACCGGCCGGGAGCCGGAAGGCAGCGGGCAGTCCCCCGCCCCCTACCTGCCGAGCACGGAAGCCAAGGCGACGACGAGGAACATCAGCACAAGCACACCGGCCATGATCCGGTTGCGGGTTTTCGGGTCCACGCCACCGAGCCTAACCGGCGCCGCCGAGCGCCCAGCGGCCGACCGCCTCGTACCGGGGCTGCTCGCCGGCGATCCCCGACGTCGGCAGACTGCTCCGCACCAGCGTCAGTTCCCGCACGGTCCAGGTCCGGCTCACGAACGCGTCGAGCGCCTCCAGGTACGCCCGCACCTCGACCGCCTCCCGGCTGCGGGCCACGGTGAGGTGCGGCTTGTACCGCCGGTGCTCCCCCATGGACACCCCCGCCTTCCGCGCCGCCGCCTCGGCCCGCTCGGCGAGCAGCCGCAGGGCCGCCAGGTCCCCGTCGGCCCCGGCCCACAGGGCCCGCCCCTGCCCGAACCGGCCGCCGCCGCGCACGGTGAGCGGAAAGGGATCGGTACGGCGGGCCGCCCGCTCCAGCCGGGCCGACAGCTCGGGCAGGAGCCCGTCGTCGACCTCCCCGTAGAAGGCGAGGGTGAAGTGCCACCCGGCCCGCCCGGTCCACCGCAGCCCGTCCGCCGCGGGCAGCTTGCGCAACTCGTCCACCACGGCAGCGAGTTCGCGGATCACCTCGTCAGGGGGCAGCACGGCGGCGAAGAGTCTCATGAGGCCAGCCTGGCACCATGAGGCCATGGAGATCACCCTCAGGGACGGCAAACTCGTCCGCTACTACGAGGCGGGCGGCTTCACCCGGACCGAGACCTTCACGGTCGGCGAGCACGGCTGGCCCGGGCAGCTGCTGGCCCGGAGGGTGTAGCCCCGCCGGGGCTTCGGACCCGGGCGGGTCCCGGTCACCGTGCGTATCGTTGTACTGCGCGGCCGAGCCATTCACGGGGAGCGGCCGGGGAGGAGCGCCACGATGACCGTCCTTGCAGACAGGACCGAGATGGCCGAGAGCAGCGGCGAACTCACCCTCGACATGATGTTCGAGTGGGTGGAGACGATGCCCGTCCCCGAGGGTTACAAGGTCGAGATCGTCGGGGGGAACATCTTCATGGCGCCTCAGTGGGACACCCACTGGGACATCATCGCGGACATCTATGACCAGCTGCGCGCCAAGTACCCGCGCAAGCGCGTGAAGTCCGACGTCCGCGTCGACTACCCGGGGCATCTCAACGGCTTCGCCTCCGACGTCACGGTGATGGCGGAGGGCGCGGCCAAGGACGCGAAGGGCCTGTGGCGGTACCAGGACGTCGAGTTCGTCGCCGAGGTGATCTCCAGGAAGACCGCCGCGAACGACTACGGCCCCAAGAAGGACGCCTACGCCGAGGCCGGCGTGCCTGTGTACCTGATCGTGGATCCGTACACCGGCCGCTGGCACCTGCACACCCGGCCCAAGGACGGCGAGTACCGGGGAGAGCTGAGTCTCGACTTCGGGGACGAGGTCGACCTGACCGGCACGGTCGTCGGGCTCGTCCTGGGGACCGGTGAGTTTCCCCGCGACTGAGTTCCGCTACGCCGCCGGGGCCAGGTCCTCCCGCTGTTCCCGGGGGACGAACCGGACCCTGGGGTGGCCGTGGTGCCAGCCGACGGACAGGCGGAGGTTGCCGACCCTCGCGAGGATCAGGCCGATCACGGCCGCGGCGGTGGCCGCCACCGCGCCGCCGGCCGCGAGGCCGACCCGCGCGCCGTAGGTGTCGGTGATCCAGCCGACGATCGGGGCACCGACCGGGGAGCCGCCGAGGAAGACCATCATGTAGAGGGCCATGACACGGCCGCGCATGGCCGGGTCGGTGGACATCTGGATGCTGGTGTTGGTCGTGACGTTCACCGTCATGCCGAACAGGCCCAGCGGGACCATGAGCAGTGCGAACATCCACAGGGCCGGGGTGGTGGCCGCCAGGATCTCCAGCGCGCCGAAGGCCATGGCCGCCACGATCAGCAGTCGCAGCCGGGCGGTGCCCCGCCGTGCGGCGAGCAGCGCGCCCGCGACCGAGCCGACCGCCATCAGCGTGTTGAACATGCTGTACGCCCCGGCGCCCGCGTGGAACACGTCGTCCGCGAAGGCCGAGAGGTAGACGGGGAAGTTGAAGGCGAACGTGCCGACGAAGCCGACCAGGACGATCGGCCAGATCAGCTCGGGCCGGGCGGTGACGTAGCGCAGCCCCTCCCGCAGCTGTCCCTTGCCCCGGGGGGCGCGCTCGACGACGTGCAGCTCGCGGGCGCGCATCAGCAGCAGGCCGGTGAGCGGGGCGATGAAGGACAGGCCGTTGAAGAGGAAGGCGTAGCCGGTGCCGACGCCGGTGATCAGCAGGCCCGCGACGGCGGGGCCGACGAGGCGGGCGGACTGGAAGTTCGCCGAGTTCAGGCTGACCGCGTTCTGCAGCTGGCCGGGACCGACCAGCTCGGAGACGAAGGACTGGCGGGCCGGGTTGTCGACGACGGTCGCGAGGCCGACGGCGAAGGCGGCGACGTACACGTGCCACACCTGGACCTGGCCGGTGAGGACGGCGACGGCGAGGGCGAGGGCCGTGAGGGCCATCGCCGACTGGGTGACGAGCAGGGTGGGCCGCTTGGGCAACCGGTCGACGAGGACACCGCCGTAGAGGCCGAAGAGGAGCATCGGCAGGAACTGGAGTGCCGTCGTGATGCCGACGGCCGTCGAGGAGCCGGTGAGGCTCAGCACCAGCCAGTCCTGGGCGATGCGCTGCATCCACGTGCCGATGTTGGAGACGACCTGTCCCATGAAGAACAGGCGGTAGTTCCTCACCTTCAGGGAGGAGAACATCGAGGACTTGCGCGGGCGGGTATCGCGGGTATCGGGGGTGGGCGGGGAGTCGTGGGGATCAGGTACGGGGGCGGAAGCTGCTCCGGGTCCCGAACTCAAAGATTTCGCCTCCTTGCGACGTACGGCTCACAGATGCGCCAGCTTCTCCAGCACGGGGGCGGCGGCGCGGAGTTTCGCCCACTCGTCCTCGTCGAGGTTCTCCACCAGCGTGGCCAGGAACGCGTTCCGCTTGGCGCGGCTCTCCTCGAGCATCGCCTCGGCCTGCTCGGTGCGCGTCACGACCTTCTGGCGCCGGTCCTCGGGGTGCGGCTCCAGCCGGACCAGCCCCTTGGCCTCCAGCAGTGCGACGATGCGGGTCATCGACGGTGGCTGGACGTGCTCCTTGCGGGCGAGTTCGCCCGGGGTGGCCCGGCCGCACAGGCCGATGTTGGAGACGACCTGTCCCATGAAGAACAGGCGGTAGTTCCTCACCTTCAGGGAGGAGAACATCGAGGACTTGCGCGGGCGGGTATCGCGGGTATCGGGGGTGGGCGGGGAGTCGTGGGGATCAGGTACGGGGGCGGAAGCTGCTCCGGGTCCCGAACTCAAAGATTTCGCCTCCTTGCGACGTACGGCTCACAGATGCGCCAGCTTCTCCAGCACGGGGGCGGCGGCGCGGAGTTTCGCCCACTCGTCCTCGTCGAGGTTCTCCACCAGCGTGGCCAGGAACGCGTTCCGCTTGGCGCGGCTCTCCTCGAGCATCGCCTCGGCCTGCTCGGTGCGCGTCACGACCTTCTGGCGCCGGTCCTCGGGGTGCGGCTCCAGCCGGACCAGCCCCTTGGCCTCCAGCAGTGCGACGATGCGGGTCATCGACGGTGGCTGGACGTGCTCCTTGCGGGCGAGTTCGCCCGGGGTGGCCCGGCCGCACAGGGACAGGGTGCCCAGCACCGACATCTCGGTGGGGCTGAGCGACTCGTCGACCCGTTGGTGCTTGAGCCGTCGGGACAGTCGCATCACGGCGGAGCGGAGGGAGTTCACGGCGGCTACGTCGTCGCCATGGCTGAGGTCCGACATGTTCTTTAGCGTAACTCATTACTCTGACTAAGTACCAGTCGAGGTGCGGCGGAAGGTCCGTGACGCCCGCCACTGAACCGTGACATCACTCATATGGGTGATACGGCGGCGGAACGCGACACACCGCACCGAAGGCTGCCGCGACCCTCATGGTCATGGGGACCAGTGTGCTCAGCCTGCGAATAGACCACGACCTGCTCGAACGGCTCCGGCACCATGCCGCGAAAAGGGGAATGAGCGTCCAGGACTACGTCGTCCGGACGCTCATTCGGGATGACTTCGACGAGCGGTTCCAGACCGCCGTCGAGGAGACGGAGAGGTTCTACGGGGTCACCTGAGCACGCGCCCCGGATCCGCTCAGGCCAGGTCGGGTCAGGGAAGGTGAGGGTCCGGTCAGGTCAGACCCAGCGCCGGCATCAGGTAGTAGAACGCGAACACCGCAGCCACCGCGTACATCGCCGAGGGCACCTCGCGGCCCCGCCCGGCCGCGAGCCGCAGCACCACGAAGGTGATGAAGCCCATGCCGATGCCGTTGGTGATCGAGTAGGTGAACGGCATCATCAGCATCGTCACGAAGGCCGGGACGGCGATCGTGTAGTCCGCCCAGTCGATCTCCTTCACCGACCCGGCCAGGATCAGGAAGCCGACCACGACCAGGGCCGGGGTGGCCGCCTGGGACGGCACCATCGTGGCGACCGGCGTCAGGAACAGGGCCACGGCGAAGAGGCCGCCGGTGACGACGTTGGCGAGGCCGGTCCGGGCGCCCTCGCCGACCCCGGCCGTGGACTCGACGAAGGCGGTCGTCGCGGAGGAGGAGCTGGCGCCACCGGCAGCGACCGCGAGACCGTCGACGAGCAGCACCTTGTTGATGCCGGGCATCTGCCCCTCGCCGTCGGTCAGCTTCGCCTCGTCGGAGACGCCCATGATCGTGCCCATCGCGTCGAAGAAGCACGACAGCAGCACGGTGAAGACGAACAGCACCCCGGTCAGCACGCCGACCTTGGCGAACCCGCCGAACAGGCTGACCTGCCCGATCAGCCCGAAGTCGGGACTGGCGACCGGGTTGCCGGGCCACCTGGGCGTGGTCAGGCCCCAGCTCGGCACCGTGGCCACCGCGTTGATGACCACCGCGAGGGCCGTCATGGCGACGATCGAGATCAGGATCGCGCCCGAGACCTTGCGCACGATCAGCGCGAGGGTCAGCAGGACGCCCAGGACGAAGACGAGCACCGGCCAGCCGTTGAGGTGGCCGTCGCCGCCGAGCTGCAGCGGCACGGTCGTCCGGGCGACGTCCGGGATGCGGGAGACGAAGCCGGCGTCGACGAGCCCGATCAGCATGATGAACAGGCCGATACCGATGGAGATGGCCTTGCGCAGCCCGTGGGGCACGGCGTTCATGACGCGCTCGCGCAGGCCCGTGGCGACCAGCAGCATGACGACGAACCCGGCCAGGACCACCATGCCCATCGCGTCCGGCCAGGACATGCGCGGGGCGAGCTGGAGGGCGACGACCGAGTTCACACCGAGTCCCGCGGCCAGCGCGATCGGCACGTTGCCGATGACACCCATGAGGAGGGTGGTGAACGCCGCGGTCAGGGCCGTCGCGGTGACCAGCTGCCCGTTGTCGAGCTGGTGACCGTACATGTCCTTCGCGCTGCCGAGGATGATCGGGTTCAGCACGATGATGTAGGCCATCGCGAAGAAGGTGGCGAGGCCGCCCCGGACCTCGCGGGACAGCGTGCTGCCCCGCTCGGAGATCCGGAAGAAGCGGTCGAGTGCGCCGTACGTGGGCCCGGCTCCCGGCTGATCAGGGGCGGGTACTTTGGCGGGAGCCGAGGAGGACACTGTGATTGGTGGTTCCTACGAAGAGAAGCGGTCAGACACAAACCGTTTCAGTATGAACATATAAGGCCCCGATCGCACATCTCCGCGCGTAGACCTGATCGCCTCGTAAGCTGTCCCCATGGCGAAGTGGACCCCCCGACACGAGGCGCCGGAGCCCCTGGAGGGCCCCGTGGTCGCCACCATCACCGGCGGCACGATTGCGTGGTTCGTCCTCTTCCTGGTCCAGCTCCCCTTCTACGGCTGGTTCGACGACCACGGCCACACCTGGTGGGTGTGGACCTGCCTGGCCGGTGGCGGGCTCGGCCTGATCGGCATCTGGTACGTCCGCCGGCGCGACGCCGCGCTCAAGCGGGCGGCGGCCCGGCCGGACGTGACGGCGGCGCCGCCGGCCGAGTAGGCACGTCCCCGCCCTCTCCCCCGCGAGACACTCCCCCGCCCCCTCCCTACGCTCGAAGGAGGCGGCGAAACACCCGGGAACCGTCGGCGTGCGACCGCCGCCCGACCGGTGAGGAGTGCGGCCATGACGACACGGAACAGCCCGGCCGAGGCGGACCGGGCGCTGAAGGCGAAGCACCGGGCGATGTGGGCCCAGGGCGACTACCCGTCCCTGGCCGCCGAGGTCATCCCCGGGCTGGGGGCGGTCCTGGTCGAGGCGTGCGGGGTGGGCTCCGGCCAGCGGGTGCTGGACGTGGGCGCGGGCACCGGCAACGCCGCGATCCCGGCCGCCCTGGCCGGCGCGGACGTGGTCGCCTCCGACCTGACCCCCGAGCTGCTCGACGCAGGCCGGCGCGAGGCGGAGGAACAGGGCGCCGCCCTCAGCTGGCAGGAGGCCGACGCCGAGGCCCTGCCCTTCGGTGACGCGGAGTTCGACACCGTGCTGTCCTGCCTGGGCGTCATGTTCGCCCCGCACCACCAGCAGGCCGCCGGCGAACTCGTCCGCGTCTGCCGGCCGGGCGGCACCATCGGGCTGCTGAGCTGGACGCCCCAGGGCTTCATCGGCCGGATGTTCGCCGCGATGAAGCCGTACGCCCCGCCGCCCCCGCCGGGCGCCCAGCCGCCCCCGCTGTGGGGGGACGAGGACCATGTGCGCGCACTCCTCGGCGACCGGGTCACCGACGTGCGCGCCGAGCGCCGGACCGTCAGGGTCGACCGCTTCGAGACGCCCGAGGCGTTCCGCGACTACTTCAAGGAGCGCTACGGCCCGGCCATCACCGTCTACAAGAACATCGCCGGCGAGCCCGGCCGCGCCGCCGCCCTGGACCGCGACCTGACGGCCCTCGCCGAGGACGGCGGTCTCGGGACCGGCTCGGGCGGGACCGTCCTGGAGTGGGAGTACCTGCTGTTCACCGCCCGCCGGGCGGGCTGACGCCGGGCGCCGGCACCCCGGTCGGACGGCGTGCGACTGCCGTACGACCAGGGCATGAACTCCGTCCTTCCCAGGTCGGATCCTCCCCGTGGCCGGCAGGTGAACCTGCACTTCCGCCCGTACCGTCGAAGGCATGACGCATCTCGACGCGGCTGCCCTGACCGACTCCGCGCGGCCGGCGACGGTCACCTCCCGCGAGACCGGCCTGACCAGTGCTCAGGTCGCCGAACGGGTGGAGCGCGGCCAGGTCAACGACGTGCCGGTGCGCAGCAGCCGGTCCGTGGTCGACATCGTCCGCGCGAACGTCTTCACCCGCTTCAACGCGATCATCGGTGTGCTGTGGCTGATCATGCTGGTCGTCGCGCCGATCCAGGACAGCCTGTTCGGTTTCGTGATCCTCGCCAACACCGGCATCGGGATCGTCCAGGAGTGGCGGGCGAAGAAGACGCTGGACTCGCTCGCGCTGATCGGCGAGGTGCGGCCGACCGTGCGCCGGGACGGGGCCGCCGGGCAGATCAGCACGTCCGGGATCGTGCTCGACGACCTGATCGAGATCGGGCCCGGGGACAAGGTCGTCGTCGACGGTGTCTGTGTCGAGGCCGACGGGCTGGAGATCGACGAGTCGCTCCTCACCGGCGAGGCCGACCCGGTCGTCAAACGGCCCGGTGACCAGGTGATGTCCGGCAGCTTCGTGGTCGCCGGCGGCGGGGCCTTCCAGGCCACGAAGGTCGGGCGCGAGGCGTACGCCGCGCAGCTCGCCGAGGAGGCCTCCCGGTTCACCCTCGTCCAGTCCGAGCTGCGGTCGGGCATCTCCACGATCCTCAAGTACGTCACCTGGATGATGGTCCCGACCGCGATCGGCCTGATCATCAGCCAGCTGCTCGTGAAGGAGAACGCCTTCGACGACTCCGTGGCCCGCACGGTCGGCGGCATCGTCCCCATGGTCCCGGAGGGCCTGGTCCTCCTCACCTCGATCGCCTTCGCCGTCGGCGTGATCCGCCTGGGCCGCAAGCAGTGCCTGGTGCAGGAACTGCCCGCGATCGAGGGGCTGGCCCGGGTCGACACCGTCTGCCTCGACAAGACCGGCACCCTCACCGAGGGCGGCATGGACGTCACCGAGCTGCGGCCCCTCCAGGGCGCCGACGAGACGTACGTACGCGAGGTGCTCGGCGCCCTCGGGAAGTCGGACCCGCGGCCGAACGCCTCCCTGAAGGCGATCATCGACGCCTACCCGGCCGTCCGGGACTGGCGCTGTACCGAGGCGCTGCCCTTCTCCTCGGCGCGCAAGTACAGCGGGGCCGCGTTCAGCGAGGGCGACGGGCAGACCGGCAGGTGGCTGCTGGGCGCGCCCGATGTGCTGCTGCCCGACGACGATCCGGCCCTCGCCGAGACCGGGCGGCTGAACGAGCGGGGCCTGCGGGTGCTGCTGCTCGTCCGGGTCGACCGCGACCTCGGTGACCCCGAGGTGGCCGCGGGAGCGAAGCCCACCGCCCTGGTCGTGCTGGAGCAGCGGCTGCGGCCGGACGCCGCCGACACGCTGCGCTACTTCGCCGACCAGAACGTGCGGGCCAAGGTCATCTCCGGGGACAACGCGGTGTCGGTCGGGGCGGTCGCCGCCAAACTGGGGCTGTCCGGGACCACCGTGGACGCGCGGCGGCTGCCCGCCGACCAGGACGGGATGGCCGAGGCCCTCGACGGCGGCACGGTGTTCGGGCGGGTCACCCCGCAGCAGAAGCGGACCATGGTGGGCGCGCTGCAGTCCCGCGGGCACACGGTCGCGATGACCGGCGACGGGGTGAACGACGTCCTCGCCCTGAAGGACGCCGACATCGGCGTCGCGATGGGCTCCGGCTCGGAGGCGACCCGGGCGGTCGCGCAGATCGTGCTGCTGAACAACAGCTTCGCGACGCTGCCGTCGGTGGTGGCCGAGGGCCGCCGGGTCATCGGCAACATCACGCGCGTGGCGACCCTGTTCCTGGTCAAGACGGTCTACTCGGTGCTGCTGGCCGTCCTGGTGGTCTGCTCGCAGGTGGAGTACCCGTTCCTGCCGCGCCATCTGACCCTGCTGTCGACGCTGACCATCGGCGTCCCGGCGTTCTTCCTCGCGCTCGCGCCGAACAAGGAGCGGGCGAAGCCGAACTTCGTCCGGCGGGTCATGCGGTACGCGATCCCGGGCGGGGTCGTGGCCGCGGTGGCGACCTTCGCGACGTACATCGCCGCCCGGGAGCACTACACGGGCGCGGGCGCGCTGGACGCGGAGACCAGCGCCGCGACGCTCACGCTGTTCCTCATCTCGATGTGGGTCCTGGCGATCATCGCCCGCCCCTACACCTGGTGGCGTATCGCCCTGGTGGCCTCGATGGCCGGGGCGTTCCTGCTGGTCCTGGTCGTGCCGTGGCTCCAGCACTTCTTCGCGCTCAAGCTGGTCGGGATGACGATGCCGTGGATCGCGGTCGGCATCGCGGTGGTGGCGTCGGCCACCCTGGAACTCCTGTGGAGGTGGGTGGACCGCCGCTTCCCCGCTTAGGCGGTTCCGCTGTGGCGAATCGAGCGTCGGAAAGTCCGCCGGGCCGCGACCGCGGCCACGACCGGGGGCTGGCCGGCGACGAGCGGCGGGGCGCTGAATTCCGGGTGTTCGCGGGGCGGGCGGGGCGGGCTCCCCTCCCAGGGTGTGGACGGCATGGCGGACGTCGTGGAGCACGCGCCGGTCTGGTCGTGGAGGAGGCGCCGGACGCCGCAGCGGCACTACGGGCCGCGGCCGCGGATCAGTCGCCGTTCGACCTGGCCGTATCGACGAGGGAGGGTCGCTCGCCGACGCCGTCCTCCCCGATCCCCGGCTCCGAGCGACCAGCGCTGCGCGACCGTGGGAGCCGCCCGCGCGGCGGAACTCTGCCACGACCTCGAAGCCGCCGCCGACGCGCGGCAGCTCAGACGGCTCCTGATGACGCTCCGCTCCAGGCGGTCCTGACACGGTTGGCCGAAGAGATGTGCCGGGCCACGGAGGAGATACGGAGCCGACGCTGAGGCTCCGCCCTGTGGCCGGCCGATGACTCGGCGGGCGGCATGTCTGTGCTGCCCGAGCGCGGGGTTCGGGACGCCGGTGGGATCGAGCGGCTGAGGGAGCTTGCCGGAAGAGGAGTGACGGTCGGCCCGGCCCTCCTGACCGACGGGTGATGTCCGTAGCGGTCTGATCACGGCCTTCGCACGATCCCGTACAACCCTGTGCATGGCTTGTGGTGGCGCGAACAATGGCTCGCGGCGATCTTGCGCGGCCGTCGTCGCTGCGCTTTGCCGCCTTCGAGCCGTCCGCCCTTGTTCCTGTGAGAGTCCATGAGCACAGTCCCACCACCCGAGCACCCCGACGAGCAGCCCGGCGAGGGGTCCTCCATACCCGATGAACAGTGGGCCGCGTTCCTGAAGGAGGCCGCGCGGGACGGTGGCGCGAAAGCGCCGAAGGAGCCGTCCGCACGGGCACGGATGGTGACTCGGCGCCTGCGGGAGCAGGACGAGGCAGCGCAGGGCGCCGCGGGGGCTGGTCGGCGGCGGTGGCGGCGGAAGCGGCAGCCGGAGCCGCAGCCCTGGACGCCGCCGGGCTGGCGGACCGGGCCGGCCTGGCAGGAGATGAACGGGCGTGCCCGCCGGCCCCGCCGGGTGGGCTCGGTGATCGGGGTGGTGCTGACGGCGGCGCTCGCCGTCGTCGCCGTACGGCCGTCGCTGGTGCTGGACCGGCTCCCGGGTCACGAGTCGGAGGAGGTGGCCGAGGCGTACAGCAGCCCGTCGCCGCTGCCCGCCGAGACGGCGTATCCGACCGCCGCGCCAGGCGAGGCAGCGCGGTCCTCGCTGCCCACGCGCGACCATCCGTTCCGTGGCTCGCCCGCCGCACAGTGGGCCGTCGGGGCCGACGCCATCGAACTCCCGGCCGCGAAGGCGGTCGGCGGGATGAGCAAGGACGACGTGGCGCTCGCGCTGCGCCGCGCCAAGGAGTTCCTGGTGGCCGCCAACCTGGAACCGGCCGTCCTGCGCGGCGGGCAGCCCACCCGGGCGCTGTCCCTCCTCGAACCGAAGCAGCCGGCCCTGCTGTCGCAACTGGAGCGATCGCTTCGCGAACCATCGCGGGACGACAACCCGCTCGGCCTCTTCAGCCGCTTCGACCCGGACGAGGCGCGCGTGGCCGGGAAGGTGGTCAAGGTGCGCGGCCATATGACGTTCGAGGCCGGCGAGACGGGCGAGGTGCGGGTACACGCGGACTACACCTTCGTCTACCCGCTGGTCCAGGCCGACGGAGGCGGCGACCGAGTGGCGCGTACCATCGTCCGCCGCGACGTGACCATGACCCTGGCCGACCCAACCAAGTGGATCGTCACCAGGGGCAAGCTCACGCTCGAGTCGTACGCCTCCCAGTTCTTCAACAGCGAGTGCGACATCGACGACGGCTACTTCCATCCCGTCTTCCCCGGCAACGCCCCCACTGGCACCCCGGCCACCGGCCCGTCGAAGGACCCCTACGACCGCAGGCAGTCCCTGACGGACGAGGAGGCTCAGCATGAGGAGTGCGGGACGGTCACCCGTACCTGACGAAGAGCCGGAGCGACGCCGCGAGCGTTGTCTCGCGTGTGTCGGAGACCGCCTCCGCACTCAGCGGTCCTCAGCGCTCGGCTGTGACCGTTCGGGCTGCCGCCGGGTTTCGCCCGCGGCCGGGTGTGGCTTGCCGCGCGGTCCCCCGCACCCCTCGGGCCTCTACTTCACGTCGACGAAGTCACCCGTGGCTTTGACGGCCGGGGTGGTCGTGGTGCCCGCGAAGGAGTAGCGGAAGTAGCCGTCGGTGGAGGCCTTGACGGTGGTCTTCAGCTGGCCCGTGCTGTTCGACTTGATGGTCTTCAGCGTGGTGTAGGTGTCGGAGCCCTTCTTGCGGAACTGGAGCTTCACCGGCTGGTTGGTGTAGCCGTGGTACTTGTTGTCGTCCCAGTTGGCGCGGGAGAGCTTGCCGGTGACCGTGATGGTCTTGCCCTTCTTCACCGGCTCGGGCGAGGCGTTGACGGTCAGCTTGGAGTAGCGCTGGACCCGGGTGGTGCCGAGACCGCCCTGCGTCTTGACGTCGCCGTCGCTCGTGACGGCCAGGCCGCCCGCCTTCCAGGTGCCTGCCTCGGAGCTCGACAGCTCGCCGTCGGCGGGGCGGATGACGATGACGCCCTTGCAGCTGAGCGTGGTCGACGAGGTGGTGGTGCAGGTCGCCGGGTCGTCGCTGATCAGCACGTTGCTCGCCGTGTCCACCGAGGAGCCCTTGTAGATGAGCGGGCCGCTGGCGAAGGTGTCGGCTCCGGTGTCCATGCCGGAGGGGTGCTTCAGGGTGTAGGAGACCGGAACCTTGACCGCGTTCGTGGTGCCGACGGCTATGTTCTTGCCGCTGTTCACCTTCATGTTCGAGAAGGCGACGTCGAGCTCGGCGGTGGTGCCCACTTCGCCGTCGGCGGTGGCGGCGCCGAAGGCGGCCTTGCCCGAGGACGGGACGTCGGCGGCCTGCGCGGCCGGCACGGCGAGGGCGGAGAGGGCCAGGGCGCCGGTGACGGCGGCCACAGTGGCTCTGATACGCATGCGTTCTCCAGGTGGAGAGGGGCCCCGGTGCTCGTCGTCGGCTCTCGGGGCCCAAGTGATCGTGGAGTCTGTTGACTCACGTGATCAGATACCGCAGCGGTACGCATGGTTGTACGGCTGGTGAAAAATATGTGCGGGAATTTTCACCAACTGCCGCACGTGGCCGCCGGATCAGACAACAGCCGCATCAGTCGAACCACCGGTCCCGCGCCAGCTCCTCCGTCCGGGACGGGTCCTCCAGCAGCGCCGCCACCTCGAACCGCCGCGGCCACTGGCCCGCCGCCCAGGCGAGCCCCGCGGCGACGCCCTCCAGGGTGGCGGCGTGCAGGACGCCGTCGCCCGTGAGCCGCCAGTCGATCTCCACGCCGTCGACGACGAGTTCCTCGTGCTCGACGTACGAGCCCGGGGTCAGCCGGCCGAGCAGCACCCGCACCGGCTCCGGCACGTCGTGCTCGGTACCTTCGGAGGTGACCTCCCCGGTGACGGACTCGCTCAGCCGCCGCACCTGGAACAGCTCGGCCAGCTCGGCGGCCCGGGACGGCCGTACGGGAAGCAGCGGGACGCCCTCGGTGAACGGCAGCAGGTCGGGCGAGTCGCACACCACGGCGTCGGCCGCGTCCACGATCTCCACCCGGCCGTCGGTGACGGCCCGCAGGTCGTCCGGCAGGGTGACCTGCTCCGGGTCCAGCTCGGCCAGCGCGCCGTACAGCGCGTGCAACTGAGCCCCCGTCACCTCCCGCTCGGGCTCGGCGAGCCGGTCGAGCAGCTCGGCGGCCCCGCCGGGCTCGTCCAGCAGCGCGGCGACGGACGTCCGTACCCCCAGCGCCCGCAGCACCTGCTCGTCTTCAAAACCGGTCGCGTCGGCCTCTTCGTACAGGCCGCGCAGCAGCGCGTCACCGCCGGCGGCCCGCAGGCCGGCCGGGCGGCGGCCGTCGAGCACGGGGTTCCCGCGCAGCCACCAGGCGGTGTACGGCCGGACGACCTCGTGCGTCCCGTCGTGCAGCAGGATCCGCACCGGCTGCACGATCGCGTCCCGCAACGGGGGCCGGGACAGCAGGGCCAGCGCTTGCGGCCACTTGTCCTCGTCCACCAGGTCCAGATCCCGTACGGCGACGATCTCGGTCGCGACCGGCGGCACCGGGCTGTCCGGGAAACGGTCGAGGATGTCCTCGCACCACACGTCGACGGCGTCGAGCAGGCCCGCGTCGTCCGGCTCGGCGAAGTCGCCCTCGCGGGGCTCCAGTTCGTCCGGGTCGAGGACGACGTCGGTGGCGCGGACCAGCGCGAAGTCCACCAGTACCCCGCAGGCGGCGAGCGGCTGCTCGCCCCACTTCGCGGCCAGATCGGCGTCCACGGCGGCGAGTTCGCCCTCGCGCATGACCTGGGCGAACGGGCCGCCGGGGAAGACGAGTTCGCAGGCCGGGGCCGGTTCGCCGTCCTCGTCGGGCAGGGCGAGCGCGCCGAGCCAGGGCTCGTCACCGGGCTCCAGCCCGGCGTCCCGCACCAGCGCGAGCACGGTGGCGGCCAGCTCGTCCGCGTCGAGGGTGTCCTCTTCCCAGTTCACACCGCCCTCATCGTCGAGGGAGGCGGCGACGGCGGCCCGTACCTGCGGGGTGGTGAGGACGGCCCGGGGGGTCGCGGGCAGCGCGCCGAGCTTCTCCAGGATCGGGTGGGCGGCGTCCGGGTGGGCGACCTTCAGCCCGAGCCGGGCCAGCACCTCGGGGTCGGTCCCGGCGGCCTCCGCACCGGGCAGCAGGACCTGCCGGGGCCCGATGGTCGTCCGCCCGTCCGCGAGCGGCACCGGCAGCCCCGACAGCCGGTCCGGGTCGACGCCGGCCAGGCTGTCGTAGAGCCGCCGCCACCAGTCCGGGTCCTTCTCCAGCCCGGCCAGCCGGTCGATCGCGTCGGTCAGCGGGACGCGGGCGACGCCCAGGGTGCGCAGCTCCGCGCGGCGTTCGAGCCCGGCGGGCAGCAGGGTCGGCAGCACCTCGGCGAGCACCCGCACGGTGTCCGCGCCGGCGCCCTCGACGACCTCGGCGTCCCGGGGCCGCAGGGATTCCGGCAGGTCGTCGTCCTCGCGGGGCGGGGCGGCGGGGGGGAGGAACGCCGGGTGGGCGGGGGGGAGGAACGCCGGGTGGGCGGGAGGGAGGAACTCTGTGCGCGGCAGCCGCTCCAGGATCGCCCGGCGCAGGGCACCGTCCAGCTCGCCCTTGCCGAGCGGGCCGGGCACGAGGTCGATGATCCCGGAGGTCACCGGCCGCCAGTCGCCGAGGAGCCCGGCGTACGCGTCGGCCGCGCGCTCGACCAGGAAGTCGGTCAGCGGGCCGGGGGCGGCATGCCGGCGGGTGGAGTCCAGCGGGAACGACGCGATGAGCAGGGCCGGGACGCCGAGCGGCTCGTCGCTCGGGGTGGGGGCGTGCACGACCGGGCTGGTGCGGGGCCGGGCCGGGCTGCCGTCGCTGTCGACCGGCACGGCCCAGGTGACCGACCAGTGCGGCCGCAGCCGCTCCTCGACGGGCCGGTCGGCGAGCAGGTCGGGGGTGAGGGGGCCCTGGGCGGCGGTGGTACGCCAGTGGGTGATTCCGCTGCCGGAGTCGTCGACGACGGTGAAGGGCCCGTCGGTACGCCGCGTGAGCGTCCGGGGACTCTCCCCGTTGATCTCGACGACGAGTTCTTCCAGGCCGCCGAGGGTCAGCAGGAGGGCGTCGTCGACGGCCCGCAGGAGCCGCTCGGCGAGATCCGCGGCGGCCGCGTCGCGCAGCGGCAGGATGACGGCGGTGTCGTACGGGTCGGGTGCGGTGCCCTCGGCGGCGTACGGCAGCCGCAGCAGGGGGACGTGTCCGTCGCGGCGCCTGACCTCGTCCCCGAGGCCGGGGCTGTGCCGGGCGGTCTCGGCGGCCAGTTCCCTGGCCTCGGCGAGGGACCACCGCACACCGCCGTGCCGCCCCACGACGGCGGGCTCGTCGGTGACGGACAGCACGGCGGCGAACCCGACACCGAACCGCCCGACGGAGGGCGTGTCCCTCTTCGCCGAGGCCCGCAGCGTGGACAGCGACTCGACCCCGGCCGCGTCCAGCCGGGCACCGGTGTTGGCGGCGACGAGCACCCCGTCCCGGAGCGTGAGCCGCAACCGCCCCGGCACCCCGGCCCGGGCCGCGGCGTCGGCGGCGTTCTGGGCGAGCTCGACGACGAGCCGGTCCCGGTAGCCGCCGAGGGCCAGGTCCTCCTCGGCGTTGGCGTCCTCACGGAACCGGGCGGGGCTGGTGGCCCAGGCGTCGAGGACACCGCGCCGCAGACGGGCCGTACCGAACGGGTCGGCGCCCTCGGCGGCCGGGCGCACGAACTTGCTGCTCACGTTGCCGTTCCTTCTCCTCGTCGACGTGAGGACGAAGGTACCGCCTGGGGAGCGGGGGGCGTGCGCCCGTCCGGCGCGGGCTGCCGGGCGCCCGGGTGGCCCAAGGGCCCGGGGGGCGACCGGCTACCGGGATTCATTCGCGGTGCCTCGGCGTTCACGCCGGGGGTGAAGCGAATCTGATGGTGGCGACGCGGAGCGTCGCCGCATCTGCTCCGGCGGTGGAAGCCACGGATTCCCGACCGAACCCTGTGCCGCGTAGCGGCACAGGGTTCGGTCGGGAAGGCCAGAATCCTCGGGCTTCAGTTCAGCCCGAGGAGCAAGTCAGGAGTGGCCCAGTTCCTCCGTGTCCTCGTCCGTCGTCGTCGGGACCGAGCCCGAGTCCGAGTCCGAGGCGGGGCGCAGGGGGAAGGGGTCGACTCGGGTCTCGTCGATGACCGGTGCGGCCGGCTGGGGCGGACGGGGCATGACCGCGGCCTCCGAGTGGCCGCCGCAGCCGTAGGCGAGGGAGACCAGGCGGCCGTCGGCCGGGGAGAACTCGTTGGCGCAGGCGCCGAAGGCCTGGCCGAGGGAGCCGCCGAGGGGGACGAGGAAGCCGCAGCTGACGCAGGCCGCGGGGGCGGACTGGGCCATGGGGGTCTTGGGGCCGAAGGCCTCCTCCCAGCGGTCGGCCGCGGTGTGCAGGCCGTAGCGGGACAGGACGCGGGCCCGGCGCATGCCCAGTTCCTCGGCGACCGCCGGGATCGAGCCGCGGGACGGGGCGACCGGGAGGCGGGACGGGGGCCCCTCGGTGACGTCCGCGTCCTCGGCCTCCACCAGGTCGGCCATCTCGTGGGAGACCGCGGAGTTCGGCGCGGGCTCGTCCTCGCCCGAGTAGCCGGGTTCCAGGCGCAGGTCCTCCGCGTCCGTGGGGAGCAGGTCGCCCGGCCCCATGTCGCCCGGGCGCAGCCGCTCGCTCCACGGCACCCACTCCGGCGCGAGCACCGCGTCCGGGCCGGGCAGCAGCGCCGCCTCGTCCACCGTGACGACCTTCGCCCGGGACGCCCGGGCCACCGTCACGGCCCAGCGCCAGCCCCGGTACCCCAGCTCCCGGCACTCGAAGAAGTGCGTGACAACGCGGTCTCCCTCGGAGACCGTCTCCACGTGCTCGCCGACGATCCCTGGCGCGGCGGCCTCCTCGGCTGCGGCGCGTGCGAGGTCGACGGCCTCGGCGCACAGACGGTCAGGGGTGCGGCTTCGCGTTGTCGCTGCGCTCACAGGTATCGCTTCTCTCCATACGCCGTCTGACGAGTGCGCCACTCCCAGCGCGGGGGCGGACGGAGCGGACCGGGGGACCGCGTCGACATCCTTCATCCATTTTGCGGGATGGCTGAGATACGCACGCTACCCTTCCGCCCCACTTCGCGTACACCGACGGTCAGGTTCCCCGCCGGACCGGTCCCGGGCCGCCACCTCCGGACAGTCACCCCACAGGCCCTATACAAGCGGTAATGGCACTACCCACAGCCTTATCGGGGCACTATGACGTCGTGGCAGCCGCGAAGACACCCCAGGGCGCCACCGGGACCGGTGGGTCGAAAGGGGTCAAGGGAAACAGCCGACTGAACGGACCGGGCCGTCTGGGCGGCTCCCTCCGTGCGGTCGGCCGTGCCCTGCACTTCCCGGTGACCGGCACCGCCCGCGGCATCCGCAAGGCCACCCACGCCCACGGCGCCGGTGAGTCCGGCCTCGGCAAACTCATCGAACTGCACGGCGTGAACGGCGCCGGCGACGTCATGATCACCGTCGCCCTCGCCTCCACCGTCTTCTTCTCCGTCCCCACCGACGAGGCCCGCGGGCGCGTCGCGCTCTACCTCGCCATCACCATGGCGCCCTTCACGCTCCTCGCGCCCGTCATCGGACCCCTCCTCGACCGCGTCCCGCACGGCCGCCGCGCCGCCATGGCCGGCGCGATGCTGGCCCGGGCACTGCTCGCGCTCGTCCTGTCCGGCGCGGTCGCCAGCGGCAGCCTGGAGCTGTACCCGGCCGCGCTCGCCGTGCTCGTCTCCTCGAAGGCGTACGGCGTGGTCAGAAGCGCCGTCGTGCCCCGGCTGCTGCCACCGAGCTTCTCCCTCGTGAAGGCCAACTCGCGCGTCACCCTCGGCGGCCTCCTGGCCACCGGCATCGCGGCCCCGATCGGCATCGGACTCCAGCAGATCGGACCGCCCTGGCCCCTCTACGGCGCCTTCCTGCTCTTCGTGACGGGGACGATCCTGTCGTTCACCCTGCCGCCGAAGGTCGACTCCGCCAAGGGCGAGGACCGGGCTCTGCTGGCGGCGGACGAGCAGCACCTGCACGGGCCGCACCTCAAACCGGTCAAGCGTCCCGGCCTGCGCACGGTCGGCCCGGCCGTCACCCACGCCCTGGCCGTCAACGCCTCCATCCGCTGCCTCACCGGCTTCCTGATCTTCTTCCTCGCCTTCCTGCTGCGCGAGCACCCGATCTCCGGCCAGAGCGCCGCCGTGTCCCTGGGGATAGTGGGCGTCTCCGCGGGTGTGGGCAACGCCCTCGGTACGGCCGTCGGGGCGTGGCTGCGCTCCCGGGCACCGGAGATCATCATCGTGACGGTCGTGGCGTGCGTGCTGGGCGCGGCCATCACGGCCGCGGTGTTCTTCAACGCGATCCTGGTGGCCGGCCTGGCCGCGGTGGCCGGCTTCGCGCAGGCCCTGGCGAAGCTGTCCCTGGACGCGCTGATCCAGCGGGACGTGCCCGAGCTCGTCCGCACCTCGGCCTTCGCCCGCTCCGAGACCCTGCTGCAGATGTCCTGGGTGCTGGGCGGGGCGGTCGGCATCGTCCTGCCGCTCAGCGGCACGCTCGGGCTCGCGGTGGGCGCCGCGATCGTCGGCACCGGGTGGCTGACGACCGTACGGGGGCTGATCGCCTCGGCTCGGCGCGGGGGTCCGGAGCGGTCGCGAGTGGCGTAGCCGGGTGCGCGTGGACGGCCACGCCGTACCCCGCGTGGGCGGTACGACCCGCAGGCCCGATAGCCTTCGGCCATGAACACGTTGCAATCCGCTGTGCGACGCCGCCGCGCCGTCGCCGTCGCCGGTGTCGTATCCGCCGGACTGCTCGTCCTGTCGGCCTGTGACAAGCCGACGCCGATGGCCACGATCACCGTGGGCAGCGACTCGGTGAACTCCGAGGCCACCTGTGGTGGCGAGGGCGACGCGCTGAAGCAGTCCGACCTCACGCAGTGCCTGAAGGACAAGGGCATCAAGAGCATCTCGGTCGACCCGGACGAGACCGTCCGCTTCGGTGTCGATCCGGAGATCGCCGACAAGGGCTGGACGATCCTGATGAACGGTCAGCCGCTGACCGACGCCAGCACGAAGACGTACCGCACCATTCCGGGCAGCGTGTTCTTCAACGCCCAGTACGGCGCGCAGGGCAATTCGACGCTGGTGTCCATCAAGGAGGGCGAGAAGGACACCTCCGGGCTCTGGAACTTCAAGCTCAAGAAGGACGCCTGATCGCTGCCGCTGGGCCTCGCCGGGTGCTGGTGGCCACCGCGGTTCCCGTGGAGAGGGACGCGGTGGTGGCGGGCCTGGGAGCGCTTTCCCCGGGGTCCGATGCCGAGGTGCTCGGCGCTGCCGGCCATCGGCCCGGCGGAACGACTGCCCCCGGCGGTAGCGGTCCGGCTTCCGGCGGTGGGGGTTCGGCTTCCGGCGGCGGAAGCGGTCGCTGTGTCGATGTGATCGCCGTCGGTGTCGGGCCCGCCCTTGCCGCCGCCTCCACCGGGTCCGCCCTGACCACCGCCGCCCTCCGGGGCAGGCCCTACGGGCTCGTCGTCTCCGCCGGGATCGGCGGCGGCTTCCAGCCTGGCGCGCCCGTGGGGTCCCTGGTCGTCGCCGAGGAGATCGTCGCGGCCGATCTGGGGGCCGAGACACCGGACGGGTTCCTGTCCGTCACCGAGCTCGGCTTCGGGACGGTCCGGCACCAGCCGCCCGAGGAGCTGGTGCGGCGCATCGCCGAGGCCACCGGGGCGCGGGCCGGGGCCGTTCTCACGGTGTCCACCGTGACCGGGACCGCCGAGCGGGCCGCCGTGCTCCGCGAGCGGCACCCCACCGCCCTCGCCGAGGCCATGGAGGGCTTCGGCGTGGCCGAGGCCGCCGTGGCACACGGGGTGCCCGTCGTGGAGATCCGGGCGATCTCCAATCCCGTCGGACCGCGGGACCGGGCCGCCTGGCGGATCGGGGACGCCCTGGCCGCTTTGACGGCGGGGTCCGGGAAGCTCGTGCCCGTACTGGAGGGTTGGAACCGGCATGACAGTTGAGCGGCTGCGGATCGCGTACTCCCCCTGCCCGAACGACACGTTCGTCTTCGACGCCCTGGCCCACGGCCGCGTCCCCGGCGCCCCCGGCCTGGACGTGACCTTCGCCGACATCGACCTCACCAACGGCATGGCCGAGCGCGGCGAGTTCGACGTGCTGAAGGTGTCGTACGCCGTGCTGCCCCACGTCCTCGACGAGTACGCCCTGCTGCCCTGCGGAGGCGCGCTGGGCCGGGGCTGCGGGCCGCTGGTGCTGACGCGGGAGGCGGGCGTCGGCCTCGACGGCCGTACCGTCGCCGTGCCCAGTGAGAAGTCGACCGCGTATCTGCTGTTCCGGCTGTGGGCCGCGGACACGCTGAGCGACGGGGTCGGCGAGATCGTCGTCATGCCGTTCCACGAGATCATGCCGGCCGTGCGGGACGGGAAGGTCGACGCGGGGCTCGTGATCCACGAGGCGCGCTTCACCTACCGGAACTACGGGCTGCACAAGCTCGCCGACCTGGGTGAGCACTGGGAGCACACCACCGGGCTGCCGATCCCGCTCGGCGCGATCATCGCCAAGCGGTCGCTGGGCGAGCAGGGGCTGCGGCTGCTGGCCGACTCCGTACGGACGTCCGTACGGGCCGCCTGGGACGACCCCGAGGCGTCCCGGCCGTATGTCATGGAGCACGCCCAGGAGATGGACCCGGCCGTCGCCGACCAGCACATCGGGCTGTACGTCAACGAGTTCACCGCCGACCTGGGCGAGGACGGCTACGCGGCCGTACGCGGGCTGCTGACGCGCGCGGCGGCCGAGGGGCTCGTACCGCCCCTCGGCCCCGACGCGCTGCGCTTCCCCTGAGTTCAGACGTCCAACTGGTCGGCGACCGCGCGGAGCAGGCCCGCGATCTTCTTGCCGGCGGTCTTCTCGGGGTAGCGGCCCCGCTCCAGCATCGGCGTGATGTTCTCCAGGAGGGTCGTCAGGTCCTGGACGATCGAGGCCAGCTCGTCCGGCTTCTTGCGGGTGGCCGCCGCGACGGACGGGGTCGGGTCCAGGATCGTCAGGGACAGCGCCTGGTCGCCGCGCTGTCCGGCGACGACCCCGAACTCCACGCGCTGACCCGGCTTGAGCGTCTCGACTCCGGCGGGGAGGACCGAGGAATGGACGAAGACGTCACCGCCGTCGTCGCGGGAGAGAAAGCCGAAGCCCTTCTCGCCGTTGAACCACTTGACCTTGCCGGTGGGCATGTCTGTCCTCGTCCTCGTACTCGTCGGAAAACTGCTTCTGAAAACGGCTCTTGATAGCACTCGGGCGGGTCGTACGGACCCGCCGGTACCAAGGCTAATGCTCTTGCAGCCGGTGACAAGACGTCACCCGGTTGTTCCTCGCGCTGGGAACTACCCTGGTCGGGTGCGTGACAAAACCCAAACGAATTCCGCCGCTCCCGGTGACCGCCTGGTCCGTGCCGGAGCCGTCGTCTTCTTCATCGGCGCCGTGGCCACACTGGTCACGGTCGCCCCGCTGTTCCTAGGAACGACGCCCTTTCCGACGTACATGTTCGGATTGAGCATGCTCATGGCCGTCGGATTCCTGATGGCCGGTGCGGGGGTGCTGCGTTCCGTGGCGGCCGGCCGCCGTCAGGCGCGTGCGGGGCGGTAGTCCGAAAGCCACCCGGGGAATTCGGTCAGATCGGTGAGGACGGCGTCCGCGCCCGCCGCCCGCAGTTCCTCCGCGGGGCAGGGGCCGGTGGCCACGGCAACCGAGAGCGCGCCGGCCGTCCGGGCGCCGCGGACGTCCCCGACGTGGTCGCCGACGTAGACGGCCGCGTCGTGCTCGCGCAGGGCCTGTGCCTTCTGCTCGGCCCACAGGTCGCCGATGACGGCGTCGGGCTCGATGCGGAGGTGGGCGAGGTGCAGCTTGGCGTTGGGCTCGTACTTGGCGGTGACGACTATCGCGCGTCCGCCGGCCTCGCGTACGGCCGCGATGGCCTCCCGGGCACCGGCCATCGCCGGGGTGGCCGCGATGGCGATGGCGGGGTACATCTCCCGATACACGTCTGCCACGGGCGCGACCTCCTCGGCCGGGAACCAGTTCATCAGCTCCTCGGCCAGCGGCGGCCCGAGCCGCGTGACCGCCAGGTCGGCGTCGATGTACGTGCCCGTCCGCTCGGACAGTGCCTGGTAGCAGGCCCGGATGCCGGGGCGGGAGTCGATGAGGGTCATGTCGAGGTCGAAGCCGACGGTGAGCGCCATATGGGCCATTGTGCCCAGGGGTCGTGAACGGCAGGCGTCCGGCGGTGATCGGCCGGGCCTGGTGCGAGAGTGGCGTCGTCGCCCGGAGGGCGTGCACGGCGTCGCGCGGCGGGCGCCGCTTTCGCGGCAGGCCCACGGAGATGCGTCAGAAGCCCCCTAGCGCCGGCGCTGCGAGCGCCAGACCAGGAACAGCGCTGACGCCACGGCCGCGCCCCTGACCACCCACGGCCATGTCTGGGCCACCGCGTCGTTCATGTGGCCCTCGGCGATGGGGGTGCCCCAGCGGTCGTTCATCCTGCCCCAGAGCCAGACCAGGCCCCCCGCCACGGAGAGGCCGGGCAGGATCACCACCGCCCACTTGGTCTCGGCCTGGGTCAGGCGGCGGGAGGCGTAGGCGATGAGCCAGCCGAGGAGGAGGACGAACCAGTTGCCGAGCACGGCACCGGCAACGAGGAGCCCGGCGGCGATCAGGAGGAGCGGGTTGCTCCAGTTACCGGCCGGGAGGCGGGGGAGACGGCGACGGGTGCCGGTCTCCACGGCCGCGTCCCCGGTCTCCACGGCGGCCTCGACCGCCGTCTCCTCGGCCACCGCGGGCTTCTCCTTCGCCGGTCTCCTCGGCTGCGGCGGCTTCAGCAGGTCCGGCAGCTCCACACCGCCCACGAAGCCCGGCACGTCGTCGCCCACGCCGAACGGGCTGCTGTCCACCCGCCACCAGTCCGGCTGGACCGCGCTGTCGCCGAGCTCGTGACCGGCGGCCAGATGCGGCGGGGCCGCGCCCTCGAAGGCGGCGGGGTGCGACTCCTCGGCGGGCCGCGCCGGGCGGGGGCGCGGGACGATCCGCCGCACGACCCCCTTCGGCCGCTCGCCCCGCGCCTCGGGCGACAGGTCGCGCTGCACGGGCACGGCCGCGGGGCCGGCGCTCCGCGGCGCACGCCCCGGGCCGGGATCCGTGCCGTCCGCTGCCGCCGCCACGACCTCGTCGGGGCTGCCCAGGCGGGACAGGATGCGGCGGACGGCGGCGGGCGAGTCGACGGTGGTTTTCGCGCGGCGCCGGTCGATCTCGTTGCGCAGATCGGCGACCAGGCGCATGCGGGTGGCCGACGACAGCTGCTGTTGCTGGGCCACGTCGCCGACGCGGCTCAGATACTCGTAAACGACCTGGTCGCTCTCAATCCCCACGAAGTCCCCTCCGGGGCGGGTGCGTTGCGTGACGCCGTCGGACGACGGTACCGCGAGTACCGGCGAGGCCACCAAAAGGCCGTCCGGCGTCCGGGGTGCGAGGCGGCGCACAGTCGGGTCAACGGCCGGAGGTGACCCGCTACCGTGGACCGGATGAGCCCCGAGGACACGCCTTCGGCCCCCCGCTCCCTCGCGGAAGCGCTCCGCGCGCGGGGCGACGCCGCCCTGGGCGCGCTCCTGCGCAGCCGCCCGGATCTCATCACGCCCGTCCCCACCGACCTCACCCAGCTCGCGACGCGCGCCGGCACCCGTGCCTCGGTCGTGCGGGCGCTGGAGCGGCTGGACCGGTTCACGCTGCAGACGGCGGAGGCGCTGGCCGTGGCGGCGGACCCGGCGGCCTACGACGAACTGCTCGGGCTCATGGCCGGGGACGACGCCGACCCGGCCGTCGTCGCGGCGCTGCCGCACGCCCTGGACGTCCTGCGCGAGCAGGCCCTGGTGTGGGGCGGCGACGACCGGCTGCGGCTGGTGCGGACGGCGCGTGAGCTGCTGGCTCCCTCGCCGCAGCACCCCTCGCCGACGGGGCTCGGCCCGACGGTCCAGGAGGCCACCTCCGGGATGTCCCCGGGGCGGATCCAGGAGATCGTCACGGCCGCGGGGCTGCCCTCGACGCACGACTCGGTCTCCGCGGTGACCGCCCTGACCGGCCTGTTCACGGACCGGGACCGGATGGCCGCGCTGCTCGGCGGTGCTCCGGGCGACTCCCTCGACGTGCTGGAGCGCCTGGTGTGGGGACCGCCGTACGGCCAGGTCACCGCCGATCCGGCGCCCCGGCTGCGCTGGCTGCTGGACCGCGGGCTGCTGCTGCCGACGGCGCCCGGGACGGTCGTCCTGCCGCGTGAGGTCGCCCTGCATCTGCGGCGGGGGCCGGCGCACCGGACGCCCGAGCCGGTGCCGCCGGTGGTCGAGGCGGACGCCGTTCATCATCCACAGGTTGTGGACAGCACCGCGGCCGGGCAGGCGTACACCGCGCTCGCGACCGTCGAGGAGCTGCTGAAGGACTGGGACGAGGGCGGGCCGGCGGTGCTGCGGGCCGGTGGGCTGAGCGTGCGGGACCTGAAGCGGACCGCGGTCGCGCTCGACGTGCCCGAGCCGGTCGCCGCGTTCTGGGTGGAGCTGGCGTACGCGGCGGGCCTGATCGCCTCGGACGGGGAGGCCGACGAACGGTACGCCGCGACCCCGGCGTACGACGAGTGGCTGGAGCAGCCCGCCGCCGAGCGCTGGTCGCGGCTGGCCACGGCGTGGCTGGCGGCGACCCGGACGCCGGGCCTGGTGGGCGGGCGGGACGCCAAGGACCGGACCCTGTCGGCGCTCGGGCCGGGGCTCGACCGCTCGGCGGCGCCCGAGGTACGGCACCGGGCGCTGGCGCTACTGGCCGGGCTGCCGGAGGGCGCGGCGCCGGCCGCCGGGTCGGTGCTCGCCCGGCTGCGCTGGGAGCGCCCCCTGCGCGGCGCCGCGGGGGTTCCCCCGCACGAGCGGAGCCGAGCGGGGGGAAGCGAGGACGACCTGCGCGGCCGGCTCGCCGAGTGGGCCCTGTCCGAGGCGGAACTGCTGGGCGTCACGGGCCGGGGCGCGCTCTCGGGACACGGCAGGGCGCTGCTCGGCGCGCCCGCGGCACCGGTGAAGAGCCCCGAGGCGGAGCCCTCCGGCCCCGGGGACAAGCTCCCCGTGCACCACCACCGGCCCACTCCCCTCGCCCCCCTCTCCCCCACCGAACAGGCCGTCGCCTCCGTCGCCGCGGCCCGGCTGCTCACGCCGCTGCTGCCCGAGCCGCTGGACCATGTGCTGCTGCAGGCCGACCTGACGGCGGTGGCGCCCGGGCCCCTGGAACGGCCGCTCGCCGACATGCTCGGGGTGCTGGCGGACGTCGAGTCCAAGGGCGGGGCCACCGTCTACCGGTTCACGCCCGGCTCGGTGCGGCGGGCGCTGGACGCCGGGCAGGCCGCCTCTGACCTGCACGCCTTCCTCGCCGCGCACTCCCGTACGCCGGTGCCGCAGCCGCTCGCGTACCTGATCGACGACGTGGCCCGCCGGCACGGGCACCTGCGCGTCGGCGCGGCCTCGGCGTACGTCCGCTGTGACGACGACGCGGTGCTCAACGAGATCCTCGCCGACAAGCGGGCCACCGGGCTCGGGCTGCGCCGGCTCGCCCCGACCGTGCTGGCGGCGCAGGCCGACCCGGCGGGGCTCCTGGCGGGGCTGCGGTCGATGGGGTTCGCGCCGGCCGCCGAGTCCGCCGAGGGCGATGTGCTGATCACCCGCGCCCTCGCCCACCGCACGCCGCCCCGCAGTGCGCCCGAGCCGGTCCCGGACGGCCCGCCCGTCCCCGACGACACGCTGCTCACGGCCGCGCTGCGCGCCATCCGGGCCGGTGACCTCGCCTCGACCACCCCGCGCAAGCCCGGCACGGCTCCGGCGGCCGAGGGCGAGCTGCCCCGCACCGGTTCCGCCGAGACCCTCGCCACCATGCAGGCCGCCGTCCTGACCGGCGAGGCCCTGTGGATCGGCTACGTCAACGCCGAGGGCTCCGCCAGCCAGCGGGTCATCGCCCCGATCCGGGTCGAGGGCGGCTTCGTCACCGCCTTCGACCACACGGCGGACGAGGTCCGTACGTATCCGCTGCACCGGATCACCGGGGTCGCGGAACTCGCCGACGACAAGGGCTGAGCCGCCGGGCCCTGCTGCCGGGTTCCTCAGCCGTTCGGGTGCACGCCGGTGTGCATGCGCGCCACGCCGGGGATGTCCCACCCTCGGGCGACATCGCCGGGCGTACCGCATTCCGCCGTGCGCGCGGGGGCAGCCACCGGGTGTCCTGTGAGCCTTGCCGCCTCTGACATCCGGTGTACGGCAGCGCCCACTCAGGTGCGGTCGGAGTCCTTCCGGCCGTCAGCGGAAGTCGCCCGGCTCCACATGCGTGCCGCGTACCAGATCCAGTAGGCGACCACTGCCGCATGGAACCAGAACCACGGAGACGACGGCTCCGGGTCGCGCAGTTCGTCGGCGAAGAGCAGCGCAAGGAGAAGCGCCATGGCGGTGACGCCGTACAGCTTGCGTCGAGCCAGCCGCCGCTCCCTGCGCGGCCCTTCAGCCAGGCGCATCGCATACACCTCGGCGCGGCCGAAAGCTTGCTCAGCACTGTCCCCGGAGGAAGCCAGATGCTGGCGTGCCTCCTGCACGTGAGCGCGTGCTTCGACGGCGGGCATGGCGTGACGTCCGCGCAGCAAGCCCTCCACATGCGACAGCCAGCGCTCGTCGCTGCCCTGAATCCTTGGAGTGAACCAGCGGTCGACGGTGGCGTCGGGGAGCGCCACGGCCACGACGATCAACGCGCCGCCTGCCGCTGCCAGTGCAGGGGCGGGGAAATCGAAGAGCCGCTCTTCGGACAGGACGCCGGCAGCGGCGATACCGGAGCCCACCGTGACGACCGCTCCCGCAGCGAAACCCCATGTGCCGACGATCCGCCCCGCAGCCCGTGCCGCAGGGGCGACGGCTACCAGGACGGACGCGAGGACGACTGCCGAGAATCCTGTGATCGACGACCAACTGGCCTGCTGCCAAAGACCGTCGCGGACCCACTGCAGAACGGGGACGATGAGCCCCACAACCCCGAGTGTCGCGAGGGACGCGGTGAGTCGCTCACCTGGCGTCATTCCGCGAGAGTCGATCCGCGCGCGGTATTCCTCGCCGATCCGTTCATCAACCACGGATCGTGCGTACGCCGCGGGGGCACCGAAGAGGTCGCGTGCCGTGCGGCCCGTCTCGGTCACGGCGTCATGGGCCTCCGTCAGTATCCGGTGGATCAGGTCGGCCGGTGCCTGCTGATCGAGTGCGAGGCGTAGTTCGACGGCCGCCGCCCACTCTTCGTCCTCCTCACGCGGCCAGCTGAGCTTCTCCGTAGTGGTCATGACTCTCCCCCTGAGCGGTCTTCAAGAAGCGAGGCGACGGTGCTGTTGAGGTCGCGCCAGGCGGCGCTGTCCCGCCGCAGCCGATCCCGTCCCTCCTCGGTGATGCGGTAGTACTTTCGCCCGGGACCGCCTTCGCCGGCACCCCACTCGATCTCCACCGCCCCCTCTTCCTCCAGTCGTGTGAGGGCGGGATACAGCGTTGCGGGCTTCACGCTCTCCAAGCCCGCCGCACTGAGGCGGCTCAAGAGTGCGTACCCGTAGTTCTTCTCCTCTGCTTCCAGTACCCCGAGCAAGCAGAGCGGCAATACCGCTCGCGTCCACGACGTGTTCACCGCCACCGGTCGTCCCCCTGGCATTCTGGATTCACCAACTACTCTAGTATCCAGAATAGTTGGGTGCATGCAAATGCTACTCCCGGAGACGACACCCCTGGAAACCCCTCCTTTGGGAGGGGGTTGAAAGTGGGATACCGGGCAGTAGCGGCGTGGGTCAGGATGATCTCTGGGAGGGCAGACACGACCTGTCGGAGCCTCCGCATCGCCTCCAACGGGCGCCAGTCCCGAGGGCCACGACCGCTTTGACCAGCATCGAGGGGGAACTTCTCTTGACCAATACCAGCCTGATGTCGCGTTCCGTTCTGCGCCGTACGGCCATCGCCGTAGCCGGCCTCACCGCGACTGCGGTACTTGCCACCACGGGCACCGCCCATGCCGCACCCTCCAGCGCGCGGGCCTCCGCGCCTGTGTCGGCTGCGACGCAGACCGACGACACCCCGATGACCGACGAGCAGTTCTACGAGATCGCCGATGCCGAGATCGAGAAGTACCTGACGCTGCTCGAAAAGGTGCCGGACGACGTTCTGGCCCAGGGCGGCGACGCGACGATCGCATGGCTCGACGAGAACAGCGGACGGCAGGTCCAGGCCATGGGCTGGATCACCTGCACCGGTCTGATACTCGCGGCTGTCGGTGGCGCGTTGATTCCGGCCTCCAAGGTCGTCAAGGTGGCCAAGATCGTGAAGAAGTACGGCGTCAAGCGCGTCATCAACGCGATCAAGGGCGTTCGCAAGGGGAAGGGCAACACCCTCTCCCGGGACCTCAAGGACATCGCCCTCATCTTCCTCGGCGTGGACCAGATCAAGGAAGCCTGCACCTGACCTGCAAGAAGTGACAGCACCCTCCTGGCTCTGAGGATCTCCTTCAGGCCAGGAGGGTTTGCGTCGGCCATGTCCGGCTCTTGAGCCCGGTTCCCGACCCCGGTACACGGGGTCGGCCAACACCGCGCCCTGCCCGGCTTGGCGCTGAGGCGGGGCGCCTTATTGTCGCTGGGCACTTCCTACCCTCTAGCACTCCACACGCGGCACGGCCTGGGTACCGTCACCCGCCCACCCGTATAGCGGCCCTCACGGCGCAGATGCTCGTGCGCGCTGGACACCCGCTTCCCGATGGTGTCGGACTCCAGCTCGGCGAAGACCGCGATCACCTTCGCCATGGCCCGGCCCATGGACGACGTGAGGTCGAGCGGCTCCGTTGCCGACGCGAGCGCAACGCTCTGGTGCTCGGCGAGTCGCATGATCTCTGCGAAGTCGACCGTCGAGCGCGCAAGCCGGTCGATCTTGAAGAACACGATCACGTCCAGCTCGGCGAGCCTGGTCAGGATGCGTTGCAGTCCCGGCCGGTCGAGCCCGCGCGAGAAGCCTGTAGACATCGATGTCTTCCTCGGTCGCTGCAACCTCCCAGCCGCGTGCCTCGCAAGCCGCTCTCTGGCGCTCAGGAGAAGTCGTCTCGTCCGTTTCTCGCGATAGGCGAACATAGATAGCGGCGCGCATACCCGGCGCGCTGGCCGGAACGCCCTTCCGGCGCCGGGCACGGGGCATGGCCCGAGCCGTGGCAGGTGCACTGTCTGTCACGCTGGAGATTTCATCCGTGGAGGTATGTGTGTCCTGCCTAATCGTCCAGTCCGACAAGACACTGCTCCTGGAAGTCGACCACGAGCAGGCCGGCGACTGCCGTCGGGCCATCGCCCCGTTCGCGGAGCTGGAGCGGGCACCGGAGCACATCCACACCTACCGGGTGACCCCGCTGGGCCTGTGGAACGCCCGGGCTGCGGGCCATGACGCCGAGCAGGTCGTGGACGCGCTCGTGCAGTACAGCCGCTACCCGGTGCCGCACGCGCTGCTCGTCGACATCGCCGAGACGATGGACCGCTACGGGCGGCTCACCCTCTCCAAGCACCCGGCGCACGGTCTGGTCCTGACGACCACCGACCGTCCGGTGCTGGAGGAGGTCCTGAAGTCGAAGCGGATCGCGCCGCTGGTCGGCGCCCGGATCGACCCGGACACGGTGGCCGTGCACCCTTCCGAGCGGGGGCAGATCAAGCAGACGCTGCTGAAGCTGGGCTGGCCGGCCGAGGACCTCGCCGGGTACGTCGACGGCGAGGCGCACCAGATCGAGCTCGCCGAGGACGGCTGGGCGCTCAGGCCGTACCAGAAGCAGGCCGTGGAGAACTTCTGGCACGGCGGGTCGGGCGTCGTCGTCCTGCCCTGCGGTGCCGGGAAGACGCTGGTGGGCGCCGGGTCGATGGCCCAGGCGAAGTCGACCACCCTCATCCTCGTCACGAACACCGTCTCAGCGCGGCAGTGGAAGCACGAGCTGGTGAAGCGGACCTCGCTCACCGAGGACGAGATCGGCGAGTACAGCGGGACGAAGAAGGAGATCCGGCCCGTCACGATCGCCACGTACCAGGTGCTGACGACCAGGCGGAAGGGCGTCTACCCGCACCTGGAGCTGTTCGACTCGCGGGACTGGGGGCTGATCGTCTACGACGAGGTGCACCTGCTGCCCGCCCCGGTCTTCAAGTTCACCGCCGACCTCCAGGCGCGGCGGCGGCTCGGCCTGACGGCGACGCTGGTCCGTGAGGACGGCCGGGAGTCGGACGTGTTCTCCCTGATCGGCCCCAAGCGGTTCGACGCGCCGTGGAAGGAGATCGAGGCGCAGGGCTACATCGCGCCCGCCGACTGCGTCGAGGTCCGCGTCAACCTCACCGACTCCGAGCGGCTCGCGTACGCCACCGCCGAGACGGAGGAGAAGTACCGCTTCTGCGCGACGACCGCGACCAAGCGGAAGGTCACGGAGGCGATCGTCCGCCGCTTCGCCGGGCAGCAGATCCTCGTCATCGGCCAGTACATCGACCAGCTCGACGAACTGGGCGAGCACCTCGACGCGCCCGTGATCAAGGGCGAGACGTCCAACGCGCAGCGGGAGAAGCTCTTCGACGCCTTCCGCGAGGGCGAGATCAGCGTGCTCGTCGTGTCCAAGGTCGCGAACTTCTCGATCGACCTGCCGGAGGCGACGGTCGCGATCCAGGTCTCGGGCACCTTCGGTTCCCGCCAGGAGGAGGCCCAGCGCCTCGGCCGGGTCCTGCGCCCCAAGTCGGACGGCCACCAGGCGCACTTCTACTCCGTGGTCGCCCGGGACACCATCGACCAGGACTTCGCCGCCCACCGCCAGCGGTTCCTGGCGGAGCAGGGCTACGCGTACCGGATCATGGACGCGGACGAACTGCTGACGGAGAGCTGACGGCGCGCCCGGCGGGGGCCGGTCCGCCCACTTGCGGCGGGGCCGGTCCGCTCACTTGCGGCCGTGCCGATCCGCTCACTTGCGGCCGTGCCGATCCGCTTTCACTTGCGGCGGACCACGCCGACTTCCTCTCCGTACTGGCCGAGGATGACCACGTCGAAGGCGGCGCCCGCGAAGACCTTGACGGCGCGCAGGGCATCGCCGAGACGGTGGCGGTGGCTGCCTGTCACGGCGGTGGCGCCGGGCGGGCGGCCCGGTGCCGGGACGGGGGAGATGGTTGCTGCGCTCATACCTCCATGGTGCGGTTCGGCCCGTAAAGCCGGCGTCGGTCTCGGGGCCGAACTCCCCGGCGGTCGGCATACACCCCAGGGCCGACCCGTATCCCTGACGGAGAAGGTCGCGTCCCCTAGGGGATGGGCCGGGGGATGAGCGGCGGGGACGAGCCAGAGAGTGAGCCAGGGGGCGGGAAAACCGTTCGCGGTCGCCGCCCCCGTTCCTCTAGGATCTCCGCTCTTGCCCGCCTCCCTCACGGAGCGCCGCCGACCGGACGGAAACCGGCCGGTATCTCACCGCCCTTCCCTCAGCAGGTCCCTCCGGAGGCACCCCCTTGTCCACGCCCGTCGACGACCCGCTCTCCCGTGAGCGCTCCCACCTCTCCGCGTCCCGTTCCGCCCTGCGTGCCATGCGCGAGGACGTCGAGGCCCTCGACATCAGCGACGTCACCGCGAACTGGGTCAACGCGGAGGTGCTGGCTCACCAGATCGAGGAACGCATCAAGGCCCTGGCCGACCTCAGCGACACCCCGCTGTTCTTCGGCCGGCTCGACTACCTGCACGCTCCCGGCGCCGAGGAGGCCGAGGGCGCGGAGGGGGAACGCTTCTACATCGGGCGGCGGCATGTGCACGACCACGACGGCGACCCGATGGTCATCGACTGGCGCGCACCGGTCTCGCAGCCGTTCTACCGGGCCTCCAAGAAGAACCCGATGGACGTCGCGCTGCGCCGCCGCTTCGGCTACACCGGCGGCGACCTCACCGCGTACGAGGACGAGCACCTGTCCGATCCCGCCGAGGCGGCCCGGACCAGCAGACTTCTCCAGCAGGAGATCGAGCGGCCGCGTGTGGGCCCGATGCGGGACATCGTCGCGACGATCCAGCCGGAGCAGGACGAGATCGTGCGGTCCGGCCTGACCGGCACGGTGTGCGTGCAGGGCGGCCCGGGCACCGGGAAGACCGCCGTCGGCCTGCACCGGGTCGCCTACCTCCTCTACGCCCACCGCGAGCGCCTCGCCCGCACCGGCACGCTGGTCATCGGGCCGAACCGGTCCTTCCTGCACTACATCGAGCAGGTCCTGCCCGCGCTCGGCGAGCTGACGGTCCAGCAGGCCACCGTCGAGGACCTGGTCGCGCACGTCGAGATCAAGGGCGCGGACGAGGCGACGGCCGCGGTCGTCAAGGGCGACGCCCGCATGGCGCAGGTGCTGCGCCGGGCCCTCTACGCGCACGTCACGATGCCCACCGAGCCGGTCGTGGTCGTGCGCGGCTCCCGCCGCTGGCGCGTCCCGGCGTACGAACTGGAGGAGATCGTCCGCGAGTTGCTCGACCGCGACATCCGCTACGGCGCCGCCCGGGAGGCCCTGCCCCAGCGCATCGCGCACGCCGTGCTGGTGCAGATGGAGCGGTCGGGGGAGGCACCGGACGACCGGGTGCAGGACGCGGTGGCCCGCAACAGCGCGGTGAAGGCGGCGGTGAAGGCGGTCTGGCCGGCCGTCGACCCGGCGAAGCTGGTGCTGCGGCTGCTGTCGGACGCGGAGTTCCTCGCCGAGCACGCGGAGGGGATCCTCGACGAGGACGAGCGGAAGGCGATCCTCTGGTCGAAACCGGCGCGCAGCGTGAAGTCGGCCAGGTGGTCCGCCGCCGACGCCGTCCTGGTCGACGAGGCCACGGACCTGATCCAGCGCACGCACTCCCTCGGGCACGTCGTCCTCGACGAGGCGCAGGACCTCTCCCCCATGCAGTACCGGGCGGTCGGCCGCCGCTGCACCACCGGCAGTGCCACGGTCCTCGGCGACCTGGCGCAGGGCACGACCCCGTGGGCGACCCGGGGGTGGGAGGAGGCGCTCACCCACCTGGGCAAGCAGGACGCGGTGATCGAGGAGCTGACGGCCGGTTTCCGCGTACCGACGGACGTCATCACGTACGCCTCCCGGCTGCTCCCGCACATCGCCCCCGGCCTCACCCCGGTGGTGTCGATCCGCGAGAACCCGGGCCACTTCGAGGTCCGGCCGGTCTCCGGGGCGCCGGACGTGGTCGACGCCTGCCGCGCGTCCCTGCGCCACGAGGGCTCGACCGGCCTGATCGCGGCGGACGCCCGCGTCCCGGAGCTGGCCAGGGCCCTGACGGAGGCCGGGATCCCGTACCTCGCCCCCGGCGAGGAGACCACCCAGGAGACCCGCCTGACCCTGGTCCCGGCGTCCCTGGCGAAGGGCCTGGAGTACGACTACGTCGTCCTGGACGAGCCCCGGGCTGTGGTCGACGGCGAACCCGACGAACGGACCGGTCTGCGGCGCCTGTACGTGGCGCTGACGCGAGCGGTGTCGGGCTTGACGGTCACGCACGCGGCACCACTGCCGCCGCAGTTGATCGCCTAGCCGGGGAGACGTAAGGGGCTTCTGGTGGGGCCCCTGCTCGAGCGAAGCCGCGAACTTGGGGGAGGCACCCCGCGCCGTCGGGCTGCGCCCCCACCCGGCACCGGCCACAACGCAGGGCACCGATCAGGAACCGTCCACCGCGGCCCGCCACTGCGCGACCGCCTCCGCCGACACCGGCTCGGCCCATCCCCCCAGCCGAGCCGCCCCACCGATGTGAAAGCCGTCGACCCCGGCCTTCACCAACGTCGGCACATGATCGAGCCGCAACCCGCCCCCCACCAGCAACCGCTGCTCGTACCCCGGCTCCCCGGCCCGCCCGGCCTCCGCGAGCAGCACGGCCAGCCCGTCGTCGACCCCGTCCGCGGACCCGGCCGTCAGGTACGTGTCCAGCCCCGGCATGCCGTCCAGCTGCTTGCGCAGGGCGTCCCGGTCGGCGGCCCGGTCGATCGCGCGGTGGAACGTCCAGGGGCAGCCGTCCAGCACCCCCACGACCCGCTCCACCGCCGCCAGGTCGACCACACCGCCCGCGTCGAGGAACCCGAGCACGAACTCCTCCGCCCCGGCCTCCCGCAGCTCCGCCGCCACCCGGACCAGCCGGTCGATGTCCCCGGCCGCGAACCCGGCGGCGTGGCGCAGCATCACCCGCAGCGGGATGTCGACCGCCCGGCGGATCCCGGCGACGGTGGCGGCCGGCGGGGTGAGTCCGTCGGCCGCCATGTCGGTGACCAGCTCGAGGCGGTCCGCGCCTCCCGCCTGGGCGGCGACCGCGTCCTCGATGCCGAGGGCGATCACCTCCAGGACTGCACGCTTGCTCATGGGGCCCCTTCGTCGGCATGGCGTCGGCGTTCCGCGACAGGTCTAGTCCAATCACAGACTACGTTGCCCACTCGCGCCGAACCCCAAGCCCCGGGGCCACCGCCCGACCGAGGCTGCTCAGCCTCAGCCGAAGATGTTCAGCTCCTTCGCCTCCACCCCGGCCAGTTCGAACGACGGCACCCCGTCCCCGTCGACCGGCCGCCCCGTGTACAGCCGTACGAGGGTCGGCCCGTCCCCGATGAACCGGCCCGGGGGCCGCTCCCCGCCGCTCTCCCCCAGCCGCAGCGGCTCGTCCAGGTCGTCGAGGTCGGCGTGCAGCGGTACGTGCCCCCGCTCGCGGGTGAGCCGGGCAAGCAGCGCGAGCGCGTCCGGCAGCCCGGCCCCGCCGTACGCCCCCGGCTCCGCGAGCGCCTCGCGCACGTCACCGGCGTGCACCCACTCCCCGAGGGCGAGGCCGTCCAGCTTCCCGTCCGCCTCGGCGATCACCGGCCCGGCCTCGGTCATGCCGCGCTCCAGCTCGTCCACGACCCGCGCGTCGCTCCAGCCGGCCCGTTCGGCGATGTCCCGGTCGTTCGACTCGGGCGAGAACACGCCCGGCTCGAGCCTGCCCTCCGCCACCCGGGTCAGCGCGGCCGAGCAGTGCGCGAGCACATCCCGCACCATCCAGCCCGGACACGCGGGGACGGGCCGCGCGAAGTCCTCCCCGGCCCTGCCCCGCAGCAGCGGGATCAGCGCGTCACGCTCGATCGTCAGCAGCCGTCCCGGCTGCTCGGGGTCCCGTACGTCGTGCACATCAGCAGGAGTCGTCATGACCCCACGCTAGGCCCCCCGGCCCCGCCGGCGGGAGAATGCCCCCATGGCCGATCACGACACCCTGCGCACCCGCTTCACCCGCACCCTGGAAGCGGCCCGGGGCCCGGCTGCCGGGGGCCCGGACCCGGTGCCGTACGCCGACAGCCTGCTCACCCGCTGGCAGGAGCCCCAGCGCCGGTACCACACGGTCGAGCACCTGGCGGCGGTCCTCGACCACATCGACGTACTGGAACAGCACGCGCTGGACGCGGACGTGGTGCGCCTGGCCGCCTGGTTCCACGACGCGGTCTACCTCCCCGACCGCTCCGAGAACGAGGAGCGCTCCGCCCGCCTGGCCGAACGCGCCCTCGCGGAAGCCGGCCTCCCGGACGCCAAGACGGCCGAAGTGGCCCGCCTGGTCCGCCTCACCGTCACCCACGACCCCGCCGACGACGACCCCGACGGCCAGGTCCTGTGCGACGCCGACCTGGCGGTCCTCGCCTCGCCCCCGTCGGCGTACGCCGCGTACACCACCGCCGTCCGCGAGGAGTACCACTTCGTCCCCAGCGACGCCTTCCGCACGGGCCGCGCCGCGGTTCTGCGCCAACTCCTCGACCTCCCACGACTGTTCAGGACGCCGCACGGAGCGGCGCGCTGGGAGGCCACGGCCCGCTACAACCTCACCGCCGAGCTGGAAATGCTGTCGATCCCGCCCCACGATCCCTCATAGCCTGCCCCCATGTGGACAACGGGTACGGAACAGGTGGAACAGGCCGTCGCCGGGTGCGTGGGCGTGCTGGGGGCGGTCACCGGGCGGGACTGGGAAGGGGTCCGGGCCGGGCGGCTGGAGTGGAGCTGCCGGGAGGCGGCCGTGCACATCGCTGAGGACCTGATCGCGTACGCGGCGCGGTTGGCGGGGCGGGAGGCCGAGCGGTACACGCCCTTCGAGATGTCGCTGGAGGACGGCGCCGACAACGCGGATGCGCTGCGGGTGATCAGCACCATGGGTGCGCTGTTCGCCGCCGCGATCCGTACGACGCCGCGCGAGGTGCGGGCCTTCCATCCGTACCCGTTCCGCAGCGCGAACCGCGAGGGCTTCGCCGCGATGGGCGTAGCCGAGGTGCTGCTGCACACCCACGACATCGCCGAAGGGCTGGGGCTGGCGTACGAACCGGCCCCCGAGCTGTGCGACTTCGTGCTCACCCGGATCTTTCCGCACGTCCAGCCGGGCCCGACGCCCTGGCGGACGCTGCTGTGGGCCACCGGCCGCGGCGAGCTGCCCGGCCGGGCGCCCGTCACCGCGTGGCGCTGGAGCAACAACCACGTGATCGGGACCGACCGGCTCACCCTTCAGGGCGTCACCCCGGCGGCGGCCACCGATCTGTCCGCCGTAGGCGACGGCGGCTTCGAGTGGATCGAGGGCGGCCCGGCGGACGGCACCCGGGTGGGCGCCGGACTGATCTACAAGCAGTACGAGGACGGGGTCCACCTGCCGGAGTGGGGCATGTACGTGCTCGTCCGGCGCGAGGACGGCCGCGCGCTCGGCGCCATGGGGTTCCACGGCGTCCCCGATGGTGCGGGGCGGGTGGAGATCGGCTACGACCTGGTCGAGGGGGCCCGCGGGCAGGGGTATGCCACCGAGACGCTGCGCGCGCTGTCGGCGTGGGCGCTGAGCCGGGAGGACGTGCGGACCGTGGTCGCGAACGTCGAGCGGGGCAACGTGCCGTCGCAGAACGTGCTCGCCCGGGCCGGGTTCACGCAGGTCGCCGAGGACCCCGAGCGCCTGACCTACGAACTGGGCGAACCCGGCACCCGGTAGTACCTCTTGGGCCGGCGCAGCCCCGCCCCGTACAGCAGCCGCACCACCTCGCGGCTGCTCACCTCCACGGCACCGGCCGCCACCGCGTCGGCGTACCGCTGGGCGGGGATGTCGTAGTGGTCGCGTTCGAAGGCCCGGCGGGGCACGCCGAGGCGGGCGGCGAAGGCGTGGAGTTCGTCGTAGGAGACGTCGCTGACCAGGTGGGACCACAGGCGGCCGTGGCCCGGCCAGGCCGGCGGGTCGATGTAGATCGTCACCAGGGCCTCATGAGGACGACGGGCCGCCGATGGCCTCGCCCAGCGACCCCACCGCGGCGACCTTCACGCCCGCCTCGCCGCACACCCAGTGCGGGTCGGGCCCCAACTCCGGTTGCACATCCAGCGCGTGCGGGTCGCCGGTGCCGCACACCGGGCACAGCGGCCAGCGGCCGTACCGCTCCAGCAGGGCGTCCTGGACGTCCTGCGCGACCAGACCGGCGACGTACTGCGCCCCCTCCGGCCACTGCTCGACCCACCACCGCCGCTGCACGACGGACTCCTCGACCAGCGACACGACATCGGCCTCGGCGACGCGTCCCGCGACGAGGTCGGCCAGCACGAGGGCGCGTGCGGCGTGCAGCGCCTGCTCCAGGGGGCTGAGGGGATCCATGCCCCCATTGTGCGCACTCTTGACCGCGACGCCGAGCCGAAAATATCTTTCAGACGTGACCCGTGACGTGAAGGAAATTTTCGCGAGCGACCGCGGCGGCGGCCCGGGTGGCACGGGCGGCACCCCGCCCCCTCCCGCCGCCCTCGCGGCCAAGGTCCGCACACTGGCCCCGTCGATGACGCGCTCCATGCAGCGCGTCGCCGAGGCCGTCGCGGGCGACCCGGCCGGCTGCGCGGCCCTCACGGTCACCGGCCTCGCCGAGCTCACCGGCACCAGCGAGGCGACCGTCGTACGCACGGCCCGGCTGCTGGGCTATCCGGGTTACCGGGACCTGCGCCTGGCCCTCGCCGGCCTCGCCGCGCAGCAGCAGTCCGGCCGGGCCCCGGCCATCACGACGGACATCGCGGTGGACGACCCGATCGCCGACGTGGTCGCCAAGCTCGCCTACGACGAGCAGCAGACCCTCGCCGACACCGCCGCCGGACTCGACACCGTCCAGCTCGGCGCGGCCGTCACCGCGCTGACCGGCGCCCGGCGCACCGACGTGTACGGCGTCGGGGCGTCCGGTCTCGTCGCCCAGGACCTCACCCAGAAGCTCCTGCGCATAGGGCTGATGGCCCATGCCCACAGCGACCCGCACCTCGCCGTCACCAACGCCGTGCAACTGCGCGCGGGCGATGTCGCGATCGCCATCACGCATTCCGGCTCCACGGGCGACGTCATCGAGCCCCTGCGGGTCGCCTTCGAGCACGGCGCGACCACCGTGGCGATCACCGGCCGCCCGACCGGCCCGGTCACGCAGTACGCCGACCACGTCCTCACCACGTCCACCGCACGCGAGAGCGAGCTGCGCCCCGCGGCGATGTCGTCCCGGACCGGACAGCTCCTTGTGGTGGACTGCCTGTTCGTGGGGGTGGCGCAGCGGACGTACGAGACGGCGGCGCCGGCGCTCTCGGCGTCGTACGAGGCACTGGCCCACCGGCATCGTCCCTGAGCCGGCCTGCCCCGGCCAGCCCCGGCCAGCACTGAAAGACACGGAAAGAGCCGTCCATGACCTCCACCTCCGACCCCCGAGACCTGAGAACCGAGCTGGAGTCCCTCACCACCGAGGCCTTCCGGCCGGAGCTCGCGGACATCGACCGGCTGCCCACCCTCGACATCGCGCGGCTCATGAACGGCGAGGACGCCACCGTGGCCGGGGCGGTCGCGGCCCGGCTGCCCGAGATCGCCGCCGCGATCGACGCCGTGGCGGCCCGGATGGCCCGGGGCGGCCGTCTGGTCTACGCGGGCGCGGGCACGGCGGGCCGGCTGGGCGTCCTGGACGCCTCGGAATGCCCGCCCACCTTCAACACCGACCCGTCCCGGGTCGTCGGCCTGATCGCGGGCGGCCCGCAGGCCGTGGTCACCTCGGTCGAGGGCGCGGAGGACTCCGCGGAGCTGGCCCGGACCGACCTGGAGCCGCTCGGCCTGACCCCCGACGACACGGTGGTCGGCATCTCCGCCTCCGGCCGCACCCCGTACGCCCTCGGCGCGGTCGAGCACGCCCGCACCCGCCACTCCCTCACCATCGGCCTCGCCTGCAACCCCGGCAGCCCGCTCGCGGCCGCCGCCGACCACGGCATCGAGATCGTCGTCGGCCCCGAACTGCTCACCGGCTCCACCCGCCTGAAGGCCGGCACGGCACAGAAGCTCGTCCTCAACATGCTGTCGACGATCACGATGATCCGCCTCGGCAAGACCTTCGGGAACCTGATGGTCGACGTCCGCGCCTCCAACGACAAACTCCGCGCCCGCTCCCACCGCATCGTCGCCCTCGCCACCGGCGCCGACGACAAGGAGATCGAGCAGGCCCTCACCGCCACGGACGGCGAGGTGAAGAACGCGATCCTCACGATCCTGGCCGACGTGGACGGCCCGACGGCGGCCCGCCTGCTGGAGGAATCCGACGGGCACCTGCGGGCGGCCCTGGCGGCGACCGGCTGACCTGTCAGCAACTCAGGGCCTGCCCCGCCCATCCCGGTTCAACTGCCGCACCCGCGCCCGCAGCTCCTCACTCACCGGCAGCGAGCGGAGCACGTCGGTCGTGCTCGGCCGTCCGTACGTTGCACCGCCCCTGATCGACCAGGGCGAACGGCTCGTCACTCGCCCCCGTAACCGGGTCGACGCCAAGCGACGGCAGCACGACCCCGACTCCCCCGAGGGCTTCCCGCAGCGACTCCACGATCTCTTCGGTCGAGCGCACCTGTCCCTACCTCCACGCTGAGTTTGTGATTCACCACACAGCGTGGTCGCGCGGTGCCTAACCTGGGCATACACCGCGGTCCAACAACCTCATGTGTGCGACAGGGAGTTGCCCATGCCCGGATCCAGGGATCTCGACCCGTCCTCCAGCCCGCGAGCCCTCCTGGGCGCCGAACTCCGCCACGCCCGCGAGAAGGCCGGCCTCAGCCAGGAGGAACTGGGACAGCGGCTGTTCGTGAGCGGGTCGTTCATCGGGCAGTTGGAGGCGGGGACGCGGAGGTTGCAGCGGGAGTACGCGCGGTTGCTGGACGAGGTGCTGGGGACTGAGGACTTCTTCCAGCGGAACTGTGCGGCGGCGGCGAAGTCGAAGTACCGCGAGCACTTCGCGGAGGCCGCGGAGACGGAGACGGAGGCCACGGCCATCAGGGAGTACACCTCGATGCTGATCCCCGGATTGCTCCAGACACCTGCTTACGCACGAGCCGTCAGCCGCGCCTACCAGCCCTCAGCGGCAGAGGAGGCCATCGAGGCGCTGGTGACCGGTCGGATGGAGAGGGCGCGGATCCTCGGCGATCCAACAAAGCCTCTGTTGTGGACGGTGATTGACGAGGCCGCACTGCGCCGCGTGACGGGCGGGCCAGAGGTGATGACGGGGGCCCTGCGCCACCTCATCGGCTTGATCCGCCGGAACCGCGTCATCATTCAGGTGCTGCCGTTCGACGCAGGGGTGCGTCAGGGTGATGGACTTCGACGACGCCCCTCCGCTGGCCTACCTCGAAGGGGTCGACACCGGACAGCTGGAAGACGACCTCGCCACCGTCGCGCGTTACAGGCTCTACTTCGAGTTCCTCACGGCTTCGGCACTCTCGCCTGAGAAGTCTCTGGCTCTCCTTGAGGCGATGGCGCAGGATTACGGCCATGAGGAACACGCCTGAGTGGTACAAGTCCAGTTACAGCGGCGGCACCGGCGACAACTGCCTGGAAGTCACCCAGGCACTCCCTGATGTCATCCCCGTCCGCGACTCCAAGACTCCTCACGGCCCGAAGCTCGTGTTCCGGGCCACTGCCTGGACCGCGTTCGTCGAAAACCTCAAGGACAAGACGGCCTGAGCTTCGGGACCCGGGCTTCGAGCCCTCTTTTCAAGGATTGGGTGGAGGGCTTCAACCCACCCTCCCACCCGGCGAGTTGACGTGGAGCATCCGGCTTGCCACGGACAGTCACGTACGTCTAACGTTCCCTGCACAAAAGCAACAGCCCCCGCCAGGTGCGCCAACACCTGCGGGGGCTTACCAACGAGATCGAGAGACGTCGATCCCATGGATGAACCCAACTTTAGTGCTGCCTTCCCGTCCGCGCACCCCATGGCGGGCCCGGGTTACGGCAAACGCACCGCACCCAACCAACTCCCCGGCACGAACAACGACTTCGCACACCTCCCACCCCGCGAAGCCGCCATCGCCGCCTACCTCGACCGCCTCCCCGACGGCGCCGACATCTCGGTGAAGACGCTGGCCAAGCAGCTGCCGTACGGGCAGTGTGCTCTCGGCACCGCCCTCAACCGCATCCAGCAGGCGGGTCACCTGCGCCGGGGCCGGGAGTGCGTGACGGCCGACGACGGCAGCTCCCGCTGGATCACCCGAACGTGGTTCACCCGCACCGCCCGGGATGACGACTGGTGGGCCGCCTTCACCCGCGGCGACGTACCGAAGCAGGCAGCGCGCCCCACCCGCTCCCGCGCCCACATCCTCCTGGCCGCCCTCGGCCGGACGGCACCTGCCCTGTCCCTCTCCGAGACCGACTGCGCGACGCTCGCCCCGCTGGTGACGCCGTGGTTCGAGCGGGGCGCCTCGGAGGAGGACGTACTGCGCGCGCTCACGGCCGGCCTGCCGACCCCCGTCCACCACGCCGCCTCGCTGGTCCGCAAGCGCCTGACCAGCAAACTTCCGCCGCCACCCGCCCCACGTCCACCCCTGCGGGTGCTGGAGTGCGCGAACTGCGGCGCTCCGGGGCGCCCGGAGGCCCTACCGGGTGGGCGATGCAGCGCGTGCCGGGGTGAACGCGCCCCCGCCCACCTCAGTGCACCCCTCCCCGCCCCCACGGTCCAGGCCCGTGCGGCCGAAGTCCGCGCCGCGATCTCCCCACGACGCCAAGAGAAGGCACGCACATGACGGCACCTACGGTCCGACGTCACCAGCCCGGGGCACGATGGAGGGAAGGAGGCGACGCCATGACCCCAGAGACCGCTGACCGCCCGCAGATGGACGTCGAGGACTTCGACGAACTCGTTCGCAGGGCTCCGAGGGAGATCCGGAACAGGCTGGAGTTCCTGGGCGGGCGGCTGTGCATCCGGCACGGCCCGCTCGACGTGGACGAGTTCGAGGAGCTTGCCGCAGCAGCCCCCGAAACCGTGCGGCTGGAGTACATCAATGGAAAGGTCGAGGTCAAGGCCGTGCCGGACGGCAACCACCGCTCCATCTTCATGTGGCTGTTGCGCCAGTGCATGCAGCACCGCCCTGACCTGGATCTTGTACCCGAGTCAGGCGTCAAGGCCGAGGCCTACCGAAAGGGCCGCGCTCGCACGGACGGGACTCTCGTGCCGGTGGACCACTTCCGGGGCGACGGCGAGTGGTCCGCCCCCGACGGTTCCCTGATGGCCGTGGAGATCACCTCCCACGACCGCGACACCGACCAGCGCGACCGCATCGACAAGCCCATCGGCTACGCGGAGGCCGGAATCCCCGTCTACCTCCTCCTCGACCGCGACAACCACACCCTCACGGTCTTCAGCGAGCCGAAGGACGGCCGCTACCAGCGCATCTCCCCGCACCCCTGGGGCGCCACCGTCGAGCTCCCCGACCCCGTGAACATCACCCTGGACACCGAGAAGCTCAAGGACTACGCCGACTGACGACAATGGACCCATGAACCACGCCCAGCTCACCGCCCTAGGCCGTGCCCTCCGTCTCCTCGGTGAGCACGGGGAAGCCCTCACCTCCGACACCCCGGACGCCAAGCTGCACGAGGTCAAGGCCGACCTGAAGCGCGCCCTGGACCTGCTGGAGGAGAGCGTCTCGGCCGCCAAGCCCACCACACGCTGCGCCGAACATCCGCACGGCCCTCTCGACAAGTCCGCCCCCGACCTGTGCCTGCTGTGCGAGACCCGGCGCAGGGCGGCCCGCCGGAACGAGTTCAACGGACCCGCCCCGCACCACCCCCAGACCACCGAGCCCGTCCAGTCGCGGTACGGCGTGCGCGGCGACCGTCCCCAGCCCCAGCAGCGGTGGCTGGCGGAGCTGTGGAACGGCCAGACCTGGCAGCTGTGCGGCACCCCGCGCCGGGACCGCCGGGAGGCCGAGCTGTTCATCGCCGCCCAGCGCAAGGCCCCCCGGGCCGCCATGGCGTACCGGCTGGTGCACGAGTTCACCGACTACGAGGTGCTGCGGGTGTGGGGAACGCCGGTGAAGGTGGACATCGAGCCCATGGGCAACCTCTGACCGGCCGACCCACCGACCGGCCTCCGACCGGCCCGGCTCACAGCAGCGGCAGCGGGCGGAAGTCGTACCCCTCCCACAGACGCCGCGCCGTCTCCTCCGGGTAGGCCGTGACGACCGGCTCCGCGTCCAGCACCTGCACCAGCCGCCGCTCGTCGTCGTACGCCGGCCAGCCCGGGTCGCCCGACCGCGCGAAAGAGGTCCAGGACGCGCGGAAACGGGACGACAGCGACAGCGCCTCGGCGGACGGCTCCGCGCCCGCGAACAGCAGGGCGCCCAGGTCCGCGCCGTACGTGCCGAACAGCAGGGGGATGTCCAGGCCGTGGCAGGCGCCGAGCGCGCCGCCGTTGCCGGGGGCGGGCCAGGTCAGTTCGTAGACGTGGGCGCTGCCGCCGCCCGCGCGCTGGGCCCGGGCCAGGTGCAGGGAGGGCATGGCGAACAGCCAGTCCGTCTGGACACGTTCGTGGAGCTCGCTCGGGGAGGCGTCGGGGAAGGCGGTGCGGTAGGCCTGTTCGCCGTCGGGGCCGGGGGCGTAGAGGCGGAGGGCCGCGGTCGCCCGCTCCTCGGTGATCCGGCCCAGCTGCCCCGCCATGGCGACGAAGAGACGGTGCTCCTCGCGGTTGTGGCCGACGAGCAGGTCGATGTCCCGGGCCGCTCCCGACGTCAGCGCCTGCCAGGGGGACATCGGCAGGATCTCGCCGTCGACCACCGGGGAGAAGGGCGTGACCGTGGGTGCCGCCTGGCCCCAGCGGTCGGTGTACTGGACCATCTTGGTGCTCAGCGTCTCGCCCGCCGACGTCAGCAGGCGCGGGGGGATCGTCGCCAGGTCGGCGACCGTGGGGCGCAGGCCCACCTCGGCCGCGAGGGCGGCGCCGATGTCCCGGGCCAGTTCGCCGGAGAAGAAGGTCCCCGGCACGCTCTGTGCGATGGCCCGCCGGAACAGGCCGGTCGCGCGCGGCATGGCGAGCAGTGAGGCGATCGAGCCCGCGCCCGCGGACTCGCCGAAGACGGTGACCTGGCCGGGGTCGCCGCCGAACGCCTCGATGTTGTCCCGCACCCATTCCAGGGCCGCCACCTGGTCGAGCAGGCCGCGGTTGGCGGGTGCTCCCTCGATGGACGCGAAACCCTCCATGCCGACGCGGTAGTTGAGGGTGACGACCACGAGGTCGCCGTCGGCAGCGATGTGCCGGGCGTCGTAGCCGGGGCTGCCGGCGTGGCCGAGCTTGTAGGCGCCGCCGTAGATCCAGACCATCACCGGGCGCCGGGCGGCCGGGTCGGGGTCGGGGGTCCAGACGTTGACCGTGAGCCACTCGTCGCCCTCGGGTACGTCGATCAGGCCCGGCCCGCCCATCAGGCCGAGGTCCTGCGGGGGCGGCGGGCCGAAGGCGTACGCGTCCCGTATGCCGTCCCAGGCGTGGGCGGGGCGCGGGGCCTGGAAGCGGGCCTCGCCCACGGGTGGTGCGGCGAAGGGAACGCCCCGGAAGACGGCGAGCCCCTGCTCCTTCCGGCCCCGCACCGCACCGGCGGTGGTGCGCACCACCGGTGCGGACTCGGGCGGGCCGTCCGTGGGCGGGCGGGACTCGGTCGTCGTCATCTGGATCTCCTCGTGGATGCCGGTGAACAGGTGTTCAGGCAAGTGTCCTTGACCGGTGCGGGCAGATCCAGAGTCACCGGTTCCGGTGTCAGCTCAGCGACTTCAGCGCCGCCGGGTCGTACGGCGCCAGCTCCTCGACGCGGCCGGCCAGCACCTTCTCGGCCCACTGCGGGTCCTGGAGGAGGGCCCGGCCGATGGCGACCATGTCGAACTCGTCGCGCTCGAAGCGGTCCAGGAGGTTGTCGAGGTCGCCCAGTTCGGCGCCCTGGCCCTGGAAGGCCTTGAGGAAGTCGCCGTTCAGGCCGACCGAGCCGACGGTGATGGCGGGCTTGCCGGTGAGCTTCTTGGTCCAGCCGGCCAGGTTGAGGTCGGAGTCGTCGAACTCGGGCACCCAGTAGCGGCGGGTGGAGGCGTGGAAGGCGTCGGCACCGGCCGCGGCGAGCGGGGTGAGGATGGCCTCCAGCTCCTCGGGGGTCTCGGCGAGGCGGGCCCGGTAGGCCTCCTGCTTCCACTGCGAGTAGCGGAAGATGACGGGGAAGCCGGGGGAGACGGCCTCGCGGACGGCGGCGACGATCTCCGCCGAGAACCTGGTGCGGGCGACCGGGTCGCCGCCGTAGGCGTCGGTGCGGCGGTTGGTGCCCTCCCACAGGAACTGGTCGAGCAGGTAGCCGTGGGCGCCGTGGATCTCCACGCCGTCGAAGCCGATGCGCTCGGCGGCGGCGGCTGCCTCGGCGAACGCGCCGATGACGGCGTCGATGTCGGCCTGGGTCATGGCCTTGCCCGTGGGCTCGGTGGCGCCGATGCGCAGGCCGGAGGGGCCGACGGCCGGGGCGTCGGCGACCGGCGGCTCGCCCTGGTTGCGGACCATGCCGATGTGCCACAGCTGCGGCACGATCGTGCCGCCCGCCGCGTGCACCGCCTCGGCGACCTTCGCCCAGCCGGCGAGCTGCTCCTCGCCGTGGAAGCGGGGCACACGGTCGCTCTGTCCGGCCGACTCGTGCCCGACGTAGGTGCCCTCGGTGACGATCAGGCCCACTCCGGCGGCGGCGCGGCGCGCGTAGTACGAGACGACGTCCTCGCCGGGGACGCCGCCCGGGGAGAACATGCGGGTCATCGGCGCCATCGCGATGCGGTTCGGGACGGTCAGGCCGCCCAGCGATACGGGCCGGGACAGGATTTCGGCGGCGCGGGAGGTGGAGGCGGCGACAGTCACGTGAGGGCCCACTTTCGGATACCGGAAGGTATGTGCATACGCATAAGACATACGGTTCAACCAGCCGGCCCCGCCCACGCATCCCGCCCGCGCTGTGATCCCGGACACGCCCGAGGGCGGCACCCCCTGTCGGAACAGGAAGTGCCGCCCTCGGCAAGGACGTTGATCGACCAGGTCGATCAGAAGTCCATGTCACCGCCCGGCATGCCGCCGCCGGCGGGCGCGGCGTTCTTCTCCGGCTTGTCGGCGATGACGGCCTCGGTGGTGAGGAACAGCGCGGCGATGGAGGCGGCGTTCTGCAGAGCGGAACGGGTCACCTTCGCCGGGTCGATGATGCCCTCGGCGATCATGTCGACGTACTCACCGGTCGCGGCGTTCAGGCCGTGGCCGACGGTGAGGTTGCGGACCTTCTCCACGACGACGCCGCCCTCGAGACCACCGTTGACGGCGATCTGCTTGAGCGGGGCCTCCAGGGCGAGCTTCACGGCGTTGGCGCCGGTCGCCTCGTCACCCTCGAGCTCCAGCTTCTCGAAGACCTGGGAGGCCTGCAGCAGGGCCACGCCACCACCGGCGACGATGCCCTCCTCGACGGCCGCCTTGGCGTTGCGCACGGCGTCCTCGATGCGGTGCTTGCGCTCCTTGAGCTCCACCTCGGTGGCGGCACCGGCCTTGATGACCGCGACACCGCCGGCGAGCTTCGCCAGGCGCTCCTGCAGCTTCTCGCGGTCGTAGTCCGAGTCGCTGTTCTCGATCTCGGCGCGGATCTGGTTGACCCGGCCCTGGACCTGGTCGGCGGAGCCGGCACCGTCGACGATGGTGGTCTCGTCCTTGGTGATGACGACCTTGCGGGCCTTGCCCAGCAGGTCGATCGTGGCGTTCTCCAGCTTGAGGCCGACCTCCTCGGAGATCACCTCGCCGCCGGTGAGGATGCCGATGTCCTGCAGCATCGCCTTGCGGCGGTCGCCGAAGCCCGGGGCCTTGACGGCGACGGACTTGAAGGTGCCGCGGATCTTGTTGACGACCAGGGTCGACAGGGCCTCGCCCTCGACGTCCTCGGCGATGATCAGCAGCGGCTTGCCCGACTGCATGACCTTCTCCAGGAGCGGGAGCAGGTCCTTGACGTTGGAGATCTTCGAGTTCGCGATCAGGATGTACGGGTCGTCGAGGACGGCCTCCATACGCTCCATGTCGGTGGCGAAGTACGCCGAGATGTAGCCCTTGTCGAAGCGCATACCCTCGGTGAGCTCGAGCTCCAGACCGAAGGTCTGGGACTCCTCGACGGTGATGACGCCTTCCTTGCCGACCTTGTCCATGGCCTCGGCGATGAGCTCGCCGATCTGGGTGTCGGCGGCGGAGATGGAGGCCGTGGAGGCGATCTGCTCCTTGGTCTCGACGTCCTTGGCCTGCTCCAGCAGGGCGGCGGAGACGGCCTCGACGGCCTTCTCGATACCGCGCTTGAGGGCCATCGGGTTGGCGCCGGCGGCTACGTTGCGCAGGCCCTCCTTGACCAGGGCCTGGGCGAGAACGGTCGCCGTGGTCGTACCGTCACCGGCGACGTCGTCCGTCTTCTTGGCGACTTCCTTGACCAGCTCGGCGCCGATCTTCTCGTACGGGTCCTCGAGCTCGATCTCCTTGGCGATGGAGACACCATCGTTGGTGATCGTGGGCGCGCCCCACTTCTTCTCGAGGACGACGTTGCGGCCCTTGGGGCCGAGCGTCACCTTCACGGCGTCCGCGAGCTGGTTCATGCCGCGCTCGAGGCCGCGCCGCGCCTCCTCGTCGAACGCGATGATCTTGGCCATGTGAAGTGGTCCCTCCAGGACTGGGGGTGATTACTTCGGACCGCGCCCGCGCCCGCGACGGACGGCCCCCGACCGGTGTGGTTCCTTGCCCCACCCGGCCCGTGGGCCTCACCGACCCGGTCCATACGTTGTCACTCTCACCTTCAGAGTGCTAACGCAATGATTAGCACTCGACCCCCGAGAGTGCAAGGCGCGCTCGCGTAGCGAGTGCTCGTCGAGGGGTGGTGGTCGGGTGACGTGCGGGCGCAAGCGCCGACCGGGGAGCGGGCGGGGCGCTCAGCCACGCGCGAACGCCGTCCGGCAGGGGCTTCGAGCAGGTGGGAACCGGCAAGAACAGGCAGGAAGCAGGCGGAAGGGCCCGCACCCCGGGGGGTACGGGCCCTTCTGAGAAGACCGGTCGCTTGAGCTTTGGTCGTGGTGCGCGTTCAGGCAGAGACGCGAACCATGTCGGCCTGCGGCCCCTTCTGGCCCTGCGAGATCTCGAACTCGACCCGCTGGCCCTCTTCCAGGGTGCGGTAGCCGTCCATCTGAATCGCGCTGTAGTGGACGAAAACATCCGCACCACCGTCGACCGCGATGAAGCCGTACCCCTTCTCCGCGTTGAACCACTTGACGGTGCCCTGAGCCATGCCTAACTCCCCTATTACTGGCCCTTGCACAGATCCACACTTCGCGGATCCGGGTCAGACCTCACCCCCCACGGTTGGGGGCGTGCGCCGGAACGCGTCGACCGCGGCTGAATGTATCTGTCCAACTGCCGTCTGCAACAGGTCAATCGGACGAGAATTCTGGACGCGCAGGGTCCGGAATGCAGGGAGGGTTCGCCCGAATCCAGGGCAATTCGGGCTACACAAAAAGAACAAAAGCCGCGAAAGACGCGCACACTTTGGCTACATCTTGTCGGGCTCGCGGCAGGAATTCACGGTTCCGATCAGGAGATCGGGATCGCGTTCCCCAACTGTACCCCGCTCAACCACACAGAATTGCCCCCTCCGCTTCTCTCACGGAGGGGGCAATTCGATGAACTCTCGGTGACCGGCATTACTCAAGGTAACAACCAAGCCGGTCGACCGGTTCAGCCACCGGCGACAGCCGGGATGATCGACACGCCGGCACCGTCCGGTGTGGCCGTCTCCAGCCCCTGCTCGAAGCGCACGTCGTCGTCGTTGACGTACACGTTGACGAACCGGCGCAGCTTGCCCTGGTCGTCCAGCACCCGGGCGGCGATCCCGGTGTGGTTCTTCTCCAGGTCGGCGATGACCTCGCCGAGGGTCGCGCCGTCGGCGGCGACCTCGGCCTGCCCGCCGGTGTAGGTGCGCAGGATGGTGGGGATGCGGACGGTCACGCTCATGCGAGGCCAGCCTCTCGGAAGGAGTCCAGGTTCGGGCGGATGGTTGCGGTGAGGCCGGTGCCGGCCACCGCGTCGAGGGTCTTGAGGCCGTCGCCGGTGTTGAGGACGACGGTGGTCTTGGCCGGGTCGAGCAGCCCGTTCTCGATCAGCTTCTTCGCCACGCCCACCGTCACACCACCGGCGGTCTCCGCGAAGATGCCCTCGGTCCGGGCGAGGATCTTGATCGCCTCGACGACCTGCGCGTCGTTCACGTCCTCCACCGCACCGCCCGTGCGGCGCGCGATGTCGAGCACGTAGGGACCGTCCGCCGGGTTGCCGATCGCCAGCGACTTGGCGATGGTGTCCGGCTTCTGGGGCCGTACGACGTCATGGCCGGCCTTGAACGCCGTGGACACCGGGGAGCAGCCCTCGGCCTGCGCGCCGAAGATCTTGTACGGCTTGTCCTCGACCAGCCCGAGCTTGATGAGCTCCTGCAGACCCTTGTCGATCTTCGTGAGCTGGGAGCCGGAGGCGATCGGCACCACGAGCTGGTCCGGCAGCCGCCAGCCGAGCTGCTCGCAGATCTCGTACGCGAGGGTCTTGGAACCCTCCGCGTAGTACGGCCGCAGGTTGACGTTGACGAAGCCCCAGCCCTCGCCGGCCGGGTCGCCGATCAGCTCGGAGCAGAAGCGGTTCACGTCGTCGTAGTTGCCCTCGATGCCGACGAGCTCGCCGCCGTAGACCGCGGCCATGACGACCTTGCCGTGCTCCAGGTCGTGCGGGATGAACACGCAGGAGCGGAAGCCGGCGCGGGCCGCGGCGGCGCCCACCGCGCCGGCGAGGTTGCCGGTGGAGGAGCAGGAGAGCGTGGTGAAGCCGAAGGCGCGGGCGGCCTCCAGGGCCTGGGCGACGACGCGGTCCTTGAAGGAGTGCGTCGGGTTGCCGGAGTCGTCCTTGACGAAGAGCTTGCCGGCGTCGACACCCAGCTCACGCGCGAGGTTGTCGGCCTTGACGAGCTGGGTCCAGCCCGGGTTGATGTTCGGCTTGTCCGCCACGTCGGCCGGGACCGGCAGCAGCGGGGCGTAGCGCCAGATGTTCGCGGGGCCCGCTTCGATCCGCTTGCGGAGCTCCTCGGCGTCGTAGGCCGAGAAGTCGTAGGCGATCTCCAGCGGGCCGAAACACTCCTCGCACGCGAAGACCGGGCCGAGGGGGACGCGGTGACCGCACTCGCGGCAGCTCAGGGCAGCGGCGGGGCCGAGGTCGACGGTGGGGTTCGTGGTGCTTGCAACAGTCTGCACAGCCATGTGAGGCGAGGCCCTTTCTCCTCATCTTCCTCACGACGCATCTCGCCGTGAGACGGATTTGGCACCTTCCCTAGTCGGGAGCCTCGCGAAGTGGTCGCCAGTGACCTACGAGAACCGACTGGAGGGTTGCCGGGGCTTCATCGGGCCGTTTCCCTCTGCCCCTCTGGATGAGCTGTATGTGGTTGTAGACGGCGGGCGACCTCGGACATGCGATGGTCATCCGCGTTGTTCAAGACTGTAACCGACGACCAGGACAGTTGAGATAGTCGTCCGAACCGCGAGACGCGTCACATTCCGTCCCGCCGAGAGAACGCTAAGGAGCCGCCACGGTGCTGGAAGAAGTCGAGCGCTGGCTGAGCACCCGTTCCTGGTCCGCGCACGAGCGCCCGCTCCACCGGATTCTGGCCGCCAAGCAGCGCACGGGCCGGACCGTCAGTGTGGTGCTGCCCGCGCTGAACGAGGAGGAGACCGTCGGCGACATCGCCGCGGTCATCCGCCACGACCTGATGCTGCAGGTCCCGCTCGTCGACGAGCTGGTCGTCGTGGACTCGGGATCGACCGACCGCACCTCGGAGGTGGCCGCCGCCGCGGGCGCGACGGTGGTGCACCGGGACGCGATACTCCCGCGCCTGCCCGCCCTGCCCGGCAAGGGCGAGGTGCTGTGGCGCTCGCTCCTCGTCACCCGCGGGGACATCGTCTGCTTCGTCGACGCGGACCTGAGGGACTTCTCGTCCGACTTCGTCTCCGGGATCGTGGGCCCGCTGCTCACCGAGCCGGACGTGGACCTGGTGAAGGGCATGTACGACCGCCCGCTCGGCACTGAGTTCGATTCGCTCGCCTCCGGCAGGACCGCCGGGCAGGGCGGCCGGGTCACCGAGCTGATGGCGCGCCCGCTGCTCAACATGCACTGGCCGCAGCTGGCCGGGTTCGTGCAGCCGCTCGGCGGGGAGTACGCGGCCCGCCGCTCGCTGCTGGAGCAGCTGCCGTTCCCCGTCGGGTACGGCGTCGAGCTGGGCATGCTGGTCGACGCGCTGCACCTGGTGGGCCTGGACGCCCTCGCCCAGGTGGACATCGGGGTGCGCAAGCATCGGCACCAGGACGGGCAGGCGCTGGGCCGGATGGCCGCCGCGATCTACCGCACGGCCCAGCTGCGGCTGGCCCGCGGGCACCTGATCCGGCCGTCCCTGACGCAGTTCGAGCGGGGCGGGGACGGCTTCGAACCGCGGACGTACTCGGTGGATACCGAGGAGCGTCCGCCCATGGCGGAGATCGCCGAGTACCAGGCGCGGAGGGCGGCCTGACCGGGGTGGTTTTCGGCCGGGTGGGCCAGGCCCGCACGTTTGAGCGTTTCCGGGCCGGGCTAGGTTGAGGCGTATGGCTTCAACGTACGGTGCTGCACAGGTGCTGGTGGCCTCCAACCGCGGCCCGGTCTCCTACACGGTGGGTGACGACGGTTCGCTGCACGCCAAGCGGGGCGGCGGCGGGCTGGTCTCGGGGCTGTCCGCGATCGGCTCGGACGCGGACGCGCTGTGGGTGTGCTCGGCGCTGTCCGACGGCGACCGCGAGGCGGTCCGGCGGGGCGTCGGCGAGGACGGCGTACGGATGCTGGACATCCCGGCCGACGTGCACGCGGACGCGTACAACGGCATCGCGAACTCGGTGCTGTGGTTCGTCCACCACATGCTCTACCAGACGCCGCTGGAGCCGGTCTTCGACGCGGAGTTCCGGCGCCGGTGGACGTCCTACGAGACGTACAACCGTGCGTTCGCCGAGGCGCTGGCCGAGGAGGCGGCACCGGGCGCGGCGGTCGTGGTGCAGGACTACCACCTGACGCTGGTGCCGGGCATGCTCCGCGAGCTGCGCCCGGACCTGCGCATCGGCCACTTCTCGCACACCCCGTGGGCGCCGCCGGAGTACTTCCGGATGCTGCCGGACGACGTGGCCGGGCAGGTGCTGCGCGGCATGCTGGGCGCGGACCGGCTGGGCTTCCTCACCCAGCGCTGGGCGGACGCGTTCACGGCGTGCGCCGAGCAGTTCGCGGGCGGGCTCGGGGGCACGCGGATCGGCGTGCACGGGCTGGGGGCCGACGCGGACTTCCTGCGGCGGCGGTCGCACGAGGCGGACGTCGAGGAGCGGATGGCCGCGCTGAGGGAGGAGATCGGCGAGGGCCGCCGGACGATCGTCCGGGTCGACCGAACGGAGCTGTCGAAGAACATCGTGCGCGGCCTGCTGGCCTACCGGCGGCTGCTGGAGTCCCACGCCGAGTGGCGCGAGCGCGTGGTGCACGTGGCGTTCGCCTACCCGTCGCGGCAGGACCTGGCGGTGTACCGGGAGTACACGGCTGAGGTGCGGCGGGTCTCGGAGGAGATCAACGCCGAGTACGGGACGCCGGGGTGGACCCCGGTCGTACTCAACCTCAAGGACGACTTCGCCCGCTCCCTGGCCGCGTACCGGCTGGCCGACGTGGCGCTCGTCAACCCGATCCGGGACGGCATGAACCTCGTCGCCAAGGAGGTCCCGGTCATCTCCGACGCGGGCTGCGCGCTGGTGCTGTCGCGGGAGGCCGGGGCGCACGAGGAGCTGGGCGAGGACGCGATCACGGTGAACCCCTACGACATCACCGGCACGGCTCAGGCCCTGCACGAGGCCCTGTCGATGGGCCCGGAGGAGCGGGCCGAGCGCGGCAAGCGCCTGGCAGCGGCGGCGACGGCACTGCCACCGGCGCAGTGGTTCGTGGACCAGCTCGACGCGCTGAGGGGCTGAGCGGCGGATGAGCAGCACGACGCCGCCGTCGCAGCCGCTGCCCCCTCCCGCCACGAAGGCGGGCCAGGAGGGCCTCGACGCCCTCCTCGCGCGGCCCGGCGACGCCCTGATCGGCATCGACTTCGACGGGACGCTCGCGCCGATCGTGGCCGACCCCGAGCAGGCCCGGGCCCATCCGGAGGCGCTGTCCGCGCTGGCCGCGCTGGCGCCGAAGGTGGCCGCCGTGGCCGTGATCACCGGCCGGCCCGCCGAGGTCGCGGTACGCAACGGCGGATTCGCGGACGCCCCCGGCCTGGAGCACCTCGTCGTGCTCGGTCACTACGGCGCCGAGCGGTGGGACGCCCGCAGCGGCGAGGTCAGCTCCCCCGCCCCGCACCCCGGCGTCGCAGCCGTCCGCGTCGAACTGCCCGGGCTGCTCGACGGGAGCGGGACCTGGGTGGAGGACAAGGGCCGGGCCGTGGCCGTGCACACCCGCCGGGCCGCCGATCCGCAGGCCGCCTTCGACGCCCTGCGCGAGCCGCTCACCGACCTGGCGGCCCGGCACGGCCTGATCGTCGAGCCCGGCCGCATGGTCCTGGAACTGCGCCCGCCCGGCATGGACAAGGGCGTCGCCCTGACCGGCTTCGCCCGGGAGATCGGCGCCGGTTCCGTCCTCTACGCCGGTGACGACCTGGGCGACCTGCCCGCCTACTCCGCCGTCGACGAACTCCGCACGCAGGGCACGCCGGGCCTGCTGGTGTGCAGCGGCAGCGACGAGGTGACCGAGCTGCGGGAACGGGCGGACCTGGTGGTGGACGGACCGGAGGGCGTCGTACGCCTGCTGCGCGAGCTGGCGGGCCGGCTCGGCTGAGACCTGGGCCCGGTCGTCAGGTGCCCGGTCGGCAGGTTCACACCTGCCCGACGGGCGGACGACGGGAAGGCTGACGGCAGGACCTAACGCTCCGCCCGGCGCCGCTCCCGTATCCGCCGCAGCCGGTTCACCGTCACGGGGTCGTGGGACAGGGCCCGGGGGTCGTCCAGCAGGGCGTTGAGCAGCTGGTAGTAGCGGACCGGGGCCAGGCCCAGCTCCTCGCGAACGGCCCGCTCCTTCGCGCCGGGGCCGAGGAAGCCGCGGCGTTCGAGCGCGAGGATGTCCCGCTCCCTGCGCCCCAGCCGCCCGTCACCCGTGTCCTCGTCCATGTCCGGCACCGTAACGCCTGCCACCGACAGCGGCACTACTCGGCGCTCTCCGCCCGGGTCGCCGCCGCCTGGAGGTGGCCCAGGATGCCCGAGGGGCTGGCGCCGGGGGCGACGGCCTTGCCGATCTGCTCCTTGATCCGGGAGCTGACCTCGGCCCAGGACGTCTTGCCGACCGGATACTGCTCGGAGGCCAACAGCTCCTCCAGGAACGGCCTGAGGTGCTTGTCCTGGCCGGAGGCGGCCATGGTCGTGGACGCGGAGGTCGTGACCGGGAGCAGGTCGTACTCGCGGGAGAAGGCCAGCACGTTCTTCTCGCTGTAGACGAAGTCGAGGAAGTCCCCGATCTGGTCGCGGTGGCCGTTCTTGCGGAAGGCCGTCATCCAGTCGGCGACGCCGAGCGTGGACTTGCTCGGCCCCTCCTTGCCCGGGGTGGGCACCATGCCGTACTCGACGCCCTTCTTCGCCGCGATCTTCATCAGCGAGGGGTGGCCGTTGAGCATGCCGACCTCGCCCCTGGCGAAGGCGGCGAACGCCGTGGCCCGGTTCAGGTTGCCCGGCGCGACCGGCCCGGTCAGGTCCTTGCCGACCAGGTCGTTCTTCAGCCAGGAGAAGGTGTCGATGTTCTCCGGGGAGTCGATGCCGTAGCCGCCGACGGTGTCGGTGTAGCCGCCCCCGCCGCTGAGCATCCACTGCATGGTCTCGGCCTGCGCCTCCTCCGGCCCGAGGGGCAGCGCGTACGGGTACTTCACGCCCTCGGACTTGAGCCGCTCGGCGTCCTCGGCCAGGTCGTCCCAGGTCTCGGGCGGGGTGGTGATGCCGGCCTTGGCGAAGAGGGACTTGTTGTAGAAGAGCACGCGCGTGGAGGAGGCGAACGGCAGGCCGTACTGCACGCCCTTCACCTGCCCCGCGGAGGCCAGCTGGCCGGCGAAGTCGGCCTGCACGGGTATGGAGAGCAGGTCGTCGGCCTTGTAGAGCTGTTCCTGCGCCGCGTAGTCGGCGTACGCGCCGATCTGCGCCATGTCCGGCGGGTGACCGGCGGCGACCATTTCCCTGACCTCGCGGTCGACGTCGTTCCAGGAGTACACGCTGACGTCGATCTCGACGTCCGGGTGGTCGGCCTCGTACTCCTCGACGAGCTTGTCCCAGTACTTCTGGGAGCTGTTGGCGGCACTGTCACCGTAGTCGGCGGCGACCAGTTTCAGCGTCACGCCGGCCGAGCCGCCCGTGACGCCGCAGCCGCCGAGGACCGCCGTCATGCCCAGTGCGGACACCGCCGCGATCGTTCCTGCCATTCGTCGCCGCTGCACCGCTGCTCTTCCCCAACCCTGGCGTGACCGCCGCCGAAACCTTTTCGATATCCGAAATAAGGTCTACACCACGTGAGTGGACTAGACCTCTTGCGGGTCCGCGGGTCACACTGTCCTCCGTGAGACATGTCATCGCCCTCGACGTGGGCGGCACCGGAATGAAGGCCGCCCTGGCAGGACCGGAGGGCGAGGTCCTGCACCGGGCCCGCCGGGCCACCGGCCGCGAGCGGGGACCGGACGCCGTCGTCGCGGGCATCGTCGACTTCGCCGCCGAGCTGCGCGCGTACGGCGCCGAGCACCTCGGCACGCCCGCGTCGGCCGCCGGCGTGGCCGTGCCCGGCATCGTCGACGAGGCGCGCGGCATCGCCGCCTACGCGGCGAACCTCGGCTGGCGCGACGTCCCCCTGCGCGACCTGCTGGCGCGGCGGCTGGGCGTCCCGGTCGCCCTCGGCCACGACGTGCGCACCGGCGGCCTCGCCGAGGGCCGGGTCGGGGCGGGCCGGGGCGCGGACCGCTTCCTGTTCGTGGCGCTCGGCACCGGCATCGCGGGCGCCATCGGCACCGACGGCCGGGTCGAGACGGGCGCGCACGGCTTCGCGGGAGAGATCGGCCACATCGTCGTACGCCCCGGCGGAGCCGAGTGCCCCTGCGGCCAGCGCGGCTGCCTGGAGCGCTACGCCTCGGCGGCGGCCGTGACCGAGGCCTGGGCGACGGCCTCCGCAGACCCGGGCGCGGACGCGGCGGACTGCGCGAAGGCGGTGGACTCCGGTGACCGAAGGGCCCGGACGGTCTGGCAGGACGCCGTGGACGCACTCGCCGACGGCCTGGTCACCGCCCTGACCCTGCTGGACCCCCGCACCCTGATCATCGGCGGCGGCCTCGCGGAGGCGGGGGAGACTCTCCTCACACCCCTGCGGGAAGCGATCGGCCGCCGCGTCACCTTCCAGAAGCAGCCGTCGATCGTCCCCGCGGCGCTGGGGGACGGTGCCGGTTGCCTGGGGGCGGGCCTGCTGGCCTGGGATCTTCTGTCATCGACCGACCGTTCGGAGGTAACCACCTGATGGCAACGCCCCCAGGGGCGCGGGGAACCGCGCGACCAGCCCCCACGCACCCGCACCCGGCGACGGCCGGAGCGCCCACGGTCCTCACCGGCGGGACGGTGGTCCTCCCGAGCGGAACCGTCGCAAACGGCCGGCTGACCATCGACGGCACCCGCATCGCCGCCACAGCCCCGGAGAACGCCCAGGTCATCGACGTAACCGGCCACTACGTCATCCCCGGCTTCGTCGACCTCCACAACCACGGCGGCGGCGGAGCCTCCTTCACCTCCGGCTCGGCCGACGCCGTCCTCAAGGGCGTCCACACCCACCGCCTGCACGGCACGACCACCCTGGTCGCCTCCACCGTCACCGGCGGCATGGACTCCCTCACCCGACGCGCCGGGCTGCTCAGCGAACTCGCCGAGCAAGGCGACATCGCCGGCATCCACTTCGAGGGCCCGTTCATCGCCCCCTGCCGCAAGGGCGCCCACTCCGAGGCCCTCCTGCGCGACCCGCACCCCGCGGACGTCCGCAAGCTGATCGACGCGGCCCGGGGCCGGGCGAAGATGCTCACCCTGGCCACAGAACTGCCCGGCGGCCTGGACTCCGTACGCCTCCTGGCCGAACACGGTGTGATCGCCGCGATCGGCCACACCGACGCGACCTACGAGCAGACGGTCGAGGCCATCGAAGCGGGCGCCACGGTCGCCACCCACCTCTTCAACGCGATGCCGCCGCTCGGCCACCGCTCCCCCGGCCCGATCACCGCGCTCCTGGAGGACGACCGGATCACGGTCGAGCTGATCAACGACGGCACGCACCTGCACCCGGCGGCGCTCCAGCTGGCCTTCCACCACGCGGGCGCCCACCGGGTCGCCTTCATCACGGACGCGATGGACGCGGCCGGTTTTGGCGACGGCCGCTACTGGCTGGGCCCGCTGGAGGTGGAGGTCGCGGACGGCGTGGCCCGCCTGGTGACGGACGGCACCATCGCCGGCTCGACCCTCACCCTCGATCGCGCCTTCAAACGGGCGGTCACGGTCGACGGCCTGTCCGTCGAGGACGCGGTGACGGCCTTCTCCGCCAACCCGGCCCGCCTCCTCGGCATGGCCGACACGATCGGCTCACTGGAGCCCGGGAAATCCGCCGACCTGGTGCTCCTCGACGCGGACTACGACCTCAAGGGCGTGATGCGCCGGGGCGAATGGGTGGTCGGTCCCCAACTGGGCTGATCCGTCCCCCAGTCGAGAGACGGTGGCCGACTCCAGGACTGGGCCGACCGCCGTCTCTTTGGCATGATCAGACTTCCGGAACATTCACGGCAGCAAGCGCATTCTCGGGGGAGGTCGGCCCAGGTGATCCTCACGGTCACACTGAACACCGCTCTCGACATCACCTACCGCGTACGGTCCCTGCGACCGCACGCCTCCCACCGCGTCTCCGAGGTGACGGAACGCCCCGGCGGCAAGGGCGTCAACGTGGCCCGGGTCCTCGCGGCCCTCGGGCACGAGGTGACGGTGACCGGATTCACGGGCGGGGCGACGGGCCGGGTCGTGCAGGAGCGGCTCGCGGCGGGGCAAGGCGTCGTGGACGCGCTCATCCCGATCTCTGGGGCGACCCGCCGCACCATAGCCGTGGTCGAGGCCCGGACCGGCGACACCACTCAGCTGAACGAACCGGGCCCCACGGTCACGCCCGCCGAGTGGTCGGCCTTCCAGGAGGCCTACGAGGACCTGCTCCGCTCCGCTTCCGCCGTGGCCCTGTGCGGCAGCCTGCCGCCGGGCGTGCCGGCGGGCGCGTACGCAGGTCTGGTCCGCACGGCGCGCTCCTTCGGGATACCGGTCCTCCTGGACACCAGCGGCGAACCCCTGCGCCGGGGCGTCGCGGCCCGCCCGGACATCATCAAGCCGAACGCCGACGAACTGGCGGAACTGACCGGCTCCCACGAGCCGCTGCGCGCCACCCAGGACGCCCGCCGACGGGGCGCGGGCGCGGTGGTCACGTCCCTGGGGCCCGAGGGCCTGCTCGCCGTCACCCGGGAAGGCCGCTGGCGAGCCGCCTCACCGACCTCCACGCGAGGCAACCCGACGGGCGCGGGCGACTCGGTGGTCGCGGGCCTGCTGGCGGGCCTGGTCGAACACCTCCCCTGGCCGGACCGCCTGGCCCGGGCAACGGCCTTGTCGGCGGCGACGGCGCAGGCGCCGGTGGCCGGGGAGTTCGATCGGGGGGTGTACGAGGAACTGCTGGGGAGGGTGACGGTTCTGGGGGAGGTCAGCGCGGCCTAGATTCGGGCCGGCTCAGTCCTTCACCTGGCCCGCCTTCAGCCACAGCTGGTCCAGCAGGACGTTGCACTTGTCGCCGTCGCCGCAGGAGACCGTGATCGTGTTGGTGCCCTTGTTCAGGGTCGGCCAGGCGTACGTCTTCGTCCAGCCCTTGGCGAAGTCGCCGCCCTTGGTACGCGTGAAGTTGCCCATGTTCAACTTGGAGCCGAACGGCTTGCCGTTGACGGTGAGCGTCATCTCCTGGTCCTCGTCCACCGTGCTGTAGCGGGCGAAGACGGTGTAGACACCGTCCTTGGGGATGCCGTCGACGGTCCAGGTGACCGAGGAGCCGGGCTGGTTGAGGTTGCCCACGTAGATGCCACCGTCGGACTGGGCGCCCTGGACGTCCTCGGAGAGGGCCGCGCCACCGCCGAGGCGCAGCGCCTTGGCATCGATGGTCGGGAGGTCGACCTTGCTCTCGCCGTCGGTCTTGCTGGCCGACGGGCTCGGCTCCGACTCCTGGGACTGGGCCGGGGCGGTACCGGCCGCCTGGTTGCCCGTGTCGTCCTTGTCCTTGTCGCCGCCCAGCATGGCCACGCCGATGCCGATGACGACCGCGGCGACCACCGCGATCGCGCCGATCAGGAGGCCCTTGGTGTTGGGGCCTCGGCCACCCCGACCGCCAACGCCGCCGGACCGCATCTGCTGCTGGGCCGTGGTGGCACCGCCGGGAAGCGTCTCCGGGGCCGCGTAGTGCGCGTTCGGCTGGCCGTAGCCACCCTGCTGCTGCGGGACCTGCTGCCCGTAGGGCGCCGTCTGCGTGTTCTGCGGCTGCTGGCCGTACGGACGCGTGCCGACCGCCCGCACCCGGTTGACCGAGTTCGGATAGCCGTAGCCCCCGGACGGCGGCTGGGCTCCGTTGGCCTGCCCGTCGGCGTAGAGATAGCCGAACGGGTCGTCGTCCTCGGGCGTGCTCGCGCCGTTGTTGCCGGGCGTCATCCCTTGGTCTCCTCAGTCAGGTGCGGTGCATGCGGTGTCGTGAGAGAGCGAGCCTACCCGCTTCCGGTGACCCAAACGGGTGACTCAGACCGCATCAACTCGCTGACCTCGGGTTCACCCCGCGCGTCTGTGTTGTTTGGGACGAGATCGTTTCTCGACGTACATCCGCTCGTCAGCGGATTTCAACACTTCGTCCGCCGTCATTCCACAGTGTGCCCATCCGATACCGAAGCTGGCGCCCACCCGGACGGCCCGCCCCTCGGCGCGGATGGGCTGGATGATCTCGCTCCGCAGCCGGACCGCGAGGTCCTGCGCGTCGGCGCGGCCGAGCCCGTCGGCGAGGATGACGAATTCGTCACCCCCGAGCCGGGCGACCGTGTCGCCGTCGCGGACGCCGTTGCTCAGCCGCCGGGCGACCTCGATGAGCACCGTGTCGCCCGCGTTGTGCCCGAACCGGTCGTTGATCGACTTGAAGCCGTCGAGGTCGCAGAAGAGGACGGCGAGACCCTTCGTGCCGTCGTCGTGGTCGCCGTCCGGGGCGATGGTGTGCACGTGGTGGTCGTAGGCGTCGTACGGCTCGGCGCCCTGCCGGAAGTCGAAGCCGGGCCCGACCACGTCGAAGGCGGGGTGGCCGTAGGCCGCGTCGTGGGACTCGGCGACGGCGGCGGGCGGGGGCGTGGCCCGCTGGCAGAGCCGCGCCGACAGCCGGGAGCGCAGCTCGGCGGAGTTCGGCAGGCCGGTGAGGGAGTCGTGGGAGGCGCGGTGGGCGAGCTGCAGCTCGCGGCGCTTGCGCTCCTCGATGTCCTCGACGTGGGTGAGGAGGAAGCGGGGCCCGTCGGCGGCGTCCGCGACGACGCTGTTGCGCAGGCTGACCCAGACGTACGTGCCGTCCCGGCGGCCGAGGCGGAGCTCGGCGCGTCCGCCCTCGGCGGAGGTGCGCAGGAGCGTGCCTATGTCCTCGGGGTGGACCAGGTCGGAGAACGAGTAGCGGCGCATCGCGGAGGCGGGACGGCCCAGCAGCCGGCACAGGGCGTCGTTCGTGCGCAGGATCCGGCCGTGCTGGTCGCCGCCCATCTCGGCGATGGCCATGCCGGAGGGGGCGTACTCGAAGGCCTGCCTGAAGCTTTCCTCGCTCGCCCGCAGGGCCTGCTGCTCGCGCTCCAGCCGGACGAGGGCGCGCTGCATGTTGGCGCGCAGCCGGGCGTTGCTGATGGCGATGGCGGCCTGGAAGGCGTACATCTGGAGCGCCTCGCGGCCCCAGGCGCCGGGCCGGCGGCCGTTGCGCGGCCGGTCCACGGACAGCACGCCGACCAGTTCGCCGCAGGTCCCGCTGCCCTGCGGGCCGGGGGCGTACATGGGCGCGAAGAGGCGGTCGGCCGGGTGCCACTCGTCCTCGAAGCGGGGGGCGGGGCCGTCGGTGTACCACTGCGGGACATCGTCGTCGTCGAGGACCCAGCCCTCGGTGTGCGGTATGAACACCAGGTCGCCCCAGTGCTCACCCATGCCGAGGCGGCGCTCCCAGGAGTCGCGCGAGCCGACGCGGCCGGTGATGAGGGCCTCGGCGGCGGAGTTCCCGGCGAAGGCGGCGACGACGAGGTCGCCGTCGGGCCGTACGAGGTTCACGCACGCCAGCTCGTACCCGAGGGCGGCGACGACGCCCTCGGCGACGGTCTGCAGTGTGTCCGCCAGGCTGCGGGCCGTGTTCATGTCGGCCATGACCTGGTGCAGTTGCCGCAGGGACGCAAGACGGACGTAGGGCTCCGACTCGGTCTCCATGCTCGCCCTCCCCCCGAGTACCTCGCAGCGAATCAAGGGTTCTCATCGGCGTATCGTCCTGGCAGCTTCCCCGCCACTGAATCACAGCGCGCTGCTCACTCGGTACACAGGGTCAACAATTACTGCCCCTTGTGACTCAAGTCACAGGCAAACATGAACAATTGAGTGGAGTTTCTGCGTTCTTCACGTGCGTCTGGCGAACGCAAGCTTTGTCGCGTTGCGCACATCTTTTTCCGGGTGTCCGTCGGGAGTCCTAAGACCCTGATCGGGCGGGAGCCCGATGCGGGGCGCGCGGGACGGGGATTAGCGTTCCGGGTGTGCCGAACACTCCTCCTGCCCCGCCCCCGATCACCGCGTCGCCCGCCGCCGGGCATCCTGAGTGGGTGAGCAACGACGAGTTCCGCGCCGCCATGTCCCGGCTGGCCTCGGGCGTGGTCCTGGTGACCGCGCAGGAGGAGCCGCTCGACCCGGACGACCCCATGGCGCCGGGCGGCGAGGACGCGGGCATGACGGCCACGGCCTTCATGTCGGTGTCGCTGGACCCGCCCCTGGTGCTGGTGAGCCTGCGCGAGGGCTCCCGCATGGACGAGTTGCTCGAGGAGCAGGAGCTGTGGGCGGTCTCGGTCCTGTCCGAGAGCCAGCGGCACATCGCGGGCCGCTTCGCGATGAAGGGCCGGGTCAGCGACCGCCTGCTGTTCGCGGACATCCCGTACACCCGCGGCGAGTACACCGGGGCGCCCCTGGTCGGCGGCGCCCTGGCCGTCCTGGAGTGCCGTACCGAGCAGCGCGTGCCGTCCGGCGACCACACCCTGGTCATCGGCCGCGTCCTGACGGCCCGGGTGCCGAGCGCGGAGGGGGGCCCGCTGGCATACTTCCGGGGCCGGTACCGGCAGTTGGGCTGAGGAAAGCGCTGGCCCGGGCGGGGACCGCCTGCCTAGGGTGCGCGCATGACCCCGACCGGCCCGCGCATCGAAGAAATCACCCCCGCGAACCTCGACGCCGCCCTCGGCATCCGCGTCCACCCCGGCCAGGAGCACGTGGTGGCGCCGGTCGTGAAGTCGCTCGCCGAGGCGTACGTCCATCCCGGCGTCGCCTGGCCCCGCCTGATCGTCGACGGGGACCGCCCGGTCGGCTTCCTCATGGCCTGCCTCGGCATCGACTGGTACGGGGACGGCAGCGACATCCGTTCGGGCCTGTGGCGGCTGAACATCGCGGCCGGTGAGCAGGGCATGGGGTACGGCCGGTTCGCTGTCGAGTCCGTCGCCGCCGAACTGCGCCGGCGCGGCACCCGGAAGTTCTACGTCACCTGGCACCCGGGGCCGGACGGCCCTGAGGCCTTCTACCTGAGGCTCGGCTTCCGCCCGGACGGGGAGAACAGCGGGGGCCAGACGGTAGGGGTGCTTGAGCTGACCTGACTGTGACCTGACGCCGGTCTGGCTCTGCCCTGGCTCTGCCCTGGCTCTGACCTAGCTCCAGTTCTGGGCGTTGCGTCCGCGCTTGGTCTCGGAGCGCTGCTTCTTCTCGCGCAGCCGCCGCTCGTTGATGCCGCGGGGGATGCGGGTCGGCTTGCGGGGCCTGGGCGGGGGTGCGGTGGCCTCGGCCAGGAGCGCGGCGAGGCGTACGGCGGCGGCCTCGCGGTTGCGCCACTGGGAGCGGTGCTCGGAGGACCGTACGGTGACGACCCCGTCGACCAGGCGCCCGGCCAGCCGCTCCAGGGCCCGCCGCTTCCACACCTCGGGCAGCGCCTCGGTCCTCGCCAGGTCGAAGCCGAGCTCGACCTTCGAGTCACTGGTGTTGACGTGCTGCCCGCCCGGCCCCGACGACCGCGAGAAACGCCACATGAGCTCGGCCTCGGGCAGGGAGACGGAGCCTCGGATGACATGGGGACCGGACATGCCGTCCATGTTCCCGCTCCGGTCCGGCCCACGTCACCCGAATATCGGGGGTAAAGAAAGTAAAGGGACCTGGAACCTCGCGTACGTCCCTCGACGTTCAGAGGGGTAGCTGTAGCTTTTGCCGTACGTACACGAGGGAAGGGACTCCCAACAATGGCTGTAAGCCTGTCCAAGGGTGGCAACGTCTCGCTCACCAAGGAGGCTCCGGGCCTGACCGCCGTCACCGTGGGCCTCGGCTGGGACGTCCGCACCACCACCGGCACGGACTTCGACCTCGACGCGTCCGCGATCGCGGTCAACACGCAGGGCAGGGTCTACTCGGACGCCCACTTCGTCTTCTTCAACAACAAGCAGACCCCGGACAACACGATCGTCCACACCGGTGACAACCGCACGGGTGAGGGCGCCGGCGACGACGAGGCGATCAACGTCGACCTCGCCGCCCTCCCGGCCGACATCGACAAGATCGTCTTCCCGGTCTCGATCTACGACGCCGAGAACCGCTCGCAGAACTTCGGCCAGGTGCGCAACGCCTACATCCGCATCGTCAACCAGGCCGGCGGCGCCGAGATCGCCCGCTACGACCTGTCGGAGGACGCGGCCACCGAGACGGCCATGGTCTTCGGCGAGCTGTACCGCAACGGCGCCGAGTGGAAGTTCCGCGCGGTCGGCCAGGGCTACGCCTCGGGCCTGGTCGGCATCGCCCAGGACTTCGGTGTGAGCGTCTGACGGACGCCCTCACCTGTGGCAGGAGCCCCCGGACCGGTCGACCGGCCCGGGGGCTTCCCCGTGTGCGGATGGAACGCCGGTGCGCGGTGCCGCGCAAGGAACTCACCGCCCCCTGAAGCGCCCTCAGGCCCGCTCCGGTTTCCCCTCCCCGTACAGCCAGTCCTCCCAGATCCCGTCGAAGTCCTCCCCGGGCGCCTGCTCCTCGACGTACGCCGTGAAGTCGGCCGTGTCGGCGTTCCCGTGCCGATAACGCTCCGCCCACCCCCGCAGAACGCGCCGGAACGTGTCGTCCCCGACGGTCTGACGGACCTTCTGCAGCACCATCGCGCCCCGCCAGTACACGGGCGGGTCGGAGATCCGCGCGGCGGTCGGCGGCCGAGCCGGGGGGAACGCCCAGACGGCCTCGCCGGCCTCCGCCGTGTCGAAGTAGTCGCCGGAGTACAGCGCGTCGAAGGTCTCCTGCGCGCTCCGCCCGCCGTGGTCCTCCTCCCACAGCCACTCCGCGTACGTCGCGAAGCCCTCGTTGAGCCACATGTCCCGCCAGCTCTCCGGCGAGACGGAGTCGCCGTACCACTGGTGGGCGAGTTCGTGGACGAGGAGGGTGATGTCGGGGGCGCCGGGGAAGACGGGGCGGTTCTGGGTCTCCAGGGCGTAGCCGGTGTCGGCCGCGTGGTCGACGATCGCGCCGGTGGATGAGAAGGGGTACGGCCCGAACCTCCGCTCCGCCCAGCGCAGCACCTCGGGAATCCGCCCGAGCACCGGCCGGCTCGCCTCCGCCTCCGCCGGATCGACGGCTGTGTACACGGGCAGTCCGCCCCCCGCCTTGGAACGGCTGATGTCGAAGCGGCCGATCGCGAGTACGGCGAGGTAGCTCGCCATCGGCTCGGCGGTGCGCCACACGAACGTCGTACGGCCTCGCGCGGTCCTCTCGCTGCGCAACTCCCCGTTGGAGACTGCCCGCAGCCCCTGCGGCACGGTCACCGTCAGGTCGTAGGCCGCCTTGTCGGAGGGGTGGTGGTTGCCGGGGAACCACGCCATCGACCCCGTCGGTTCGCCGAGCGCGAGCGCCCCGTCCGTGGTGCGCAGCCAGCCCTCCTGTGAGCCGTCCGGGTCGGTCACGGTCTGGGGCGCCCCGGAGTAGCCGACGGTCACCCGGAACGTCTCGTCCCGGTCGATGTCCTCGCCGGGCCGGACGGTGAGCTCCTGCCCGGCGCGGTTCCAGCGGGCGGTCGCACCGCCGACGGTGACGTTCGAGACCTCCATGCCGAGCAGGTCGAGGTTGAAGGCGGAGAGGTCCTGGGTGGCCCGTGCGGTGAGGGTGGCCGTGCCGGTGAGATGGTGGGCGTCCGGGTCGTAGGCGAGGCGCAGGCCGTAGTGGGCGACGTCGTAACCGCCGTTGCCCGCCTTCGGGAAGTACGGGTCGCGCACGCCGGAACCGCCCGGGGTGCCGTGCACTCCGCCGCCGCATCCGGCGAGGGCGAGAGCGGAGGCGAGCAGGGCGGGAACAAGTCGTACAGATCGGGCCACGGTGGCGATCCTACGGTCGCGTGACACCATCACCTGCGTGCTCGACATCGGCTACGCCCTCTCCAACCGCTTCCCCGACCCGCCCCAGACCGACTACCGCCGCGCGGACGTCCGCGCCCTGCGGCACGACCTGTTCTGCGGCGACGTCTACCTGGCGGACACCAAGACCGACCACGAGGTGTCCACGGCCTGGGGATGGGTGCCGGTGCTCGACTTCGCGTGGGCGCTGTGCGACATCGTGGAGCGCGTCGACCGGGACCCGGCGGGCTCCCGGGCCTCCCGGCCGCAGCGGGCGGAGCTGGACTTCACCGAGTCGACCGACCGGATGCTCTTCGAGCGCCGCTTCGGATGGGTGGACATCGAGGCCGACTGGATGCGTGCGGAGGAGCCCCCGCTCACCGTCTCCCACAGCGAACTGCGCCGCGAGGCCCGGGACTTCCTGCACGACCTGATCGCCGACCTCACCGATCTGCACGACGACCTCGCCGAGAACCCGGCGATCTGGACCCTGCAGGCCCGCTTTCCCCGGGTCCGCTGACGCGGTGGCCGAGCGCACTGCCGCCTGCCGAGTCACGAGGTGGACCCGCGCCCGGTCTACGCTCATCGCCCCGCACCAGTCCCACGCCTGCCCCCAAGCGGCGGGAACGGGAGCCGGCACGGGAGAGGTGAAGGCGTGGTCAGTCCTCCACCCTGATGCCCCACTGCGCCGCCAGCACCGGCGCCAGATCCAGCAGTTGCGCCGTGCTGATCACCGCTCCCGACAGCCGGTCCAGCCCGCGGCTGATCTCCAGCGACGCGGCCCCGCGCAGGTCGACGTCCGTGAGGGTCGCCGCATGGAGGTCGGCCCCCTTCACCGCGCAGTCGACGAACTCCACCCGCTCCAGGCGGGCCCCGCCGAAGTCCGGCTCGACCAGGACACAGCCCTCGAAGACGACGTCTCTGAGGCGGGCCGTACGCAGGTTCGGATAATCGATCTTGCCGCCGCGGATCAGCACCCGCTCCAGCACCGCCCCGTGCAACTGCGGTCCGCCGAGGCGGGCGTCGGTCAGCTCCACGTCCCGCAGGGTCGCCTCGGCGAGATCCGTGCCGACGCCCCGGACTCCGGTGAGAGCCGAGTCCAGCACGCGGGCGTGCCGCAGCCGCGTCCCGTCCAGCGCGCACCCCGTGAGCGCACAGTCCATGAAGCGCGCACCCGACCCGTCCTGCCCGCCGAGGCCGGTCTCCCGGAACTCCAGCCCGTCGTAGTCCCCGTCCGGCTCCAGCTCACCGCCCTCGTACGGCTCCAGCACGGGCAGCCGCACCTCCGGTCGCCGCGCGCCCTTCACACCCGTACCAGCCGCCGCTCTCCTCGCCATCCCCTCATGCTGCACCCGACCACTGACAACCGCCCTGACCTGGGCTTCCCGGACCGGCGCGAGCGAGTCACCTGGCGGCGCGAGTCCGTGGCAGGCACCCGTACGGACACGGTCGTTCCGCCCGGCACCAGCCCCGGCGTGCTCTCGGAGGTCTCCTTCGCACCCCGACGGCGGTGTCCCTGGCGCTCGGGCGGCGGGAGCTTGACCTCAAGCAAGCTTGAGGTCGAAGACTGGGGCGCAGACCACGACGACGCGAGGAGCCTCCTGTGCACGCCATCCGTCTGCACTCCTTCGGCCCGGCCGAGAATCTCACCTACGAGCAGGCCGAGGATCCTCGCCCGGGCCCCGGACAGGTCCGTATCGCCGTACGCGCGGCAGGTGTGCACCTGCTGGACACCGCCCTGCGCGAGGGCATACGGGGAGGACCGGCGAACGAGCGGACGCCCCTGCCGACCATCCCCGGCCGCGAGATCGCCGGAGTCGTCGAGTCCCTGGGCGAGGGCGTGGCCGGACGGTGGCTCGGCAAGCGGGTCGTCGCCCACCTCGGCTTCGTCCCGGGCGGCTACGCCGAACTGGCCGTCACCGAGGCCGAGCGCGTGCACGAGATCCCCGGAAACCTGGACTTCGCCGCGGCAGTCGCCATGATCGGCACGGGCCGGACGGCCATGGGGATCCTCCAGTTCGCCGACCTCGGCCCCGGCTCGATGGTGATCGTCCCGGCAGCGGCCGGAGGCATCGGCACGCTCCTCGTGCAGTACGCCAAGAACGCCGGGGCCACCGTCGTCGGACTCGCGGGCGGTCCGGAAAAGGCCGCCTGCGTCCAGGCGGGCGGCGCCGATCTCGCCGTCGACTACAAGGACCCCGCCTGGCCCGCGAAGGTCCGTGCCCATCTCGGCGGCCGGACCGCGACCGTCGTCTTCGACGGCGTCGGCGGCGACGTGGCCCGCGAGGCCGTCGCCCTCCTCGGCCCCGGCGGCAAGCACATCGTCTTCGGCTGGTCCGGCGAGGGCATACAGAACGGCGGGCCCTACCTCGTCGACGGGATCTCCGAGGAGGTCCTCGGCCCGGTGATGCTGGGGAAGGCCGGCGGCCCCGACCCGATCCGCACCCTCGAAATGCGCGCCCTCACCGAGGCCGCCGCCGGGCGGCTCGTCCCGGCCGTGCAGCGCTTCCCGCTCGCCGAGGCCGCGGCCGCGCACCGCGCACTGGAGACCCGCGGCACGACCGGAAAGGTAGTCCTGGAGCCGTGACCACGTGGGCGGACCGGAAAAAACCGCCGCCACCGCGGGCCCCTCCTCACCCGCCCCCCGGCCCGGCCCGGACAGGCCCGGTCAGACCAGGCAGGCCCGCCGGGTGACCACCCCCGCCGCCCGGAACTCCACCGCCCGGACTCCGCCGCCGGGAAGTCCCCCGCCCGGAATTCACATGCCCCGCCCCGCACCCGCCCACTACCGTGCCCAGGGTGATCGACATCCCCCGGGAACTGGCGGCCTCACAGGAGAGGTTCAACGGCGAGGCGGGCCGCGCCTTCATCACCGCACTGCCGGACCTGACGGCCCGCTTCCTCGGCCACTGGGAACTGAAACCCGACGGACCACCCATGCACGGCGTGGCCGCCCTGGTCCTCCCGGTCCTGCGCCGCGACGGAACGCCCGCGGTCCTCAAGCTCCAGAGCGTCGACGAGGAGAGCGAGGGCGAACCGGCCGCGCTGCGCGCCTGGAACGGCGACGGAGCCGTCCGTCTCCTCGACCACGACGAGACCACCGGCACCATGCTGCTGGAGCGTCTCGACGAGACCCGGATGCTCTCCCACGTCCCGGACCCCCACCAGGCCGTCGTCACCCTCGCCGAACTCCTCGCCCACCTCACCTCCTTCCCCGCCCCGCCCGGCATGCGCCGCCTCGGCGACATCGCCCGGGCCATGCTCGACCGGACCCCCCGGGCCCTCGACCGCGTCCCCGACCCGGAGGCCCGCCGTCTCGTCGCCGACTGCGCGGCTGCGCTGCGCGAGGTCGCCGACGAGCCGGGCGACCACCTCCTCCACTGGGGCCTCCACGACGAGAACGTCCTCGCCTCCGACCGCGCCCCCTGGCTCGCGATCGACCCCAAGCCCCTCGCGGGCGACCCCGGCTTCGAGCTGTGGCCGGCCCTCGCCAACCGCTACGACCCCGGCGACATCCTCTGGCGCTTCGACGCCATGACGGACATCCTCGCCCTGGACCGCCCCCGCGCCCGGGCCTGGACCCTCGGCCGCCTCCTGCAGAACTCCCTGTGGGACATCGAGGACGGCCGCCCGCTGGACGACGCCCAGCTGGAGATCGCCCGCCGTCTGCGCGCCCACGGGAGCTGACCGGCGCCGTCGTTCCTGCCCGGCCTGGATCTCTCCCGCCGCTTCTACACCGAGGCCGTACGCCCCCTCCTGGACGAGGCCCTGCCCGGCCTCCCCCACTCCGCCGCCCGCCTGGGCAACGGCTCCGAGGCCCTCGGCTACGACACCCCGCGCTCGGCCGACCACGAGTGGGGCCCACGCCTCCAGCTCTTCCCGGGGATCCACCACCGACGTCGCCCGGCAACGTCTCTCAGCCGGCGACTGGGCCACCTACGCCGCCGACGTCGCCAGCCGGAAGCGCCCGTCAGTCATGCCTCATGCACTTGACTACCCAAGACCGCCGTTGCTCTGGAGAAGCTGGGCGTTGATCCATCCGCCCTCCGCCGAGCAGAGGAACGTGACCAGATTCGCGCAGTCCTGCGGCACACCGAGGCGCCCCAGAGGCGTGAAGCGGATCATGTCCGCCTTTTGTTCCTCGGTCATCCACCCAGTGTCGGTCGGCCCGGGATTGATCGCGTTACAGGTCACCCCCAGATGGGCGAGCTCGCGGGCGGCGGCCAGCGTGATCCGGTCCATCGCCCCCTTGCTCGCCCCGTAGGGCAGGTTGCCAGCGGTGTGATCACTGGTCAGGCTGACGATCCGCCCGCTTCCGTGCTGCCCGCGGAATCGCAGTCCGTACTCACGGATCAGCAGCCACGTTGCCCGTGCATTCACCGCAAAGTGCAGGTCGAAGCTCTCCACGGTGGTGTCCAACAGGCCGGAGTCGACCGATTCGCAATGGCAGAGCACCAGCGCGGTGACATTTCCCAGTTCGCTCTCGACGCTGTCGAAGAGCTGAGTCGGCACAGTCGGGTCGCTCAGGTCCGCCTCGACCGCGAGCGTTCTCGCCCCGAGGGACGCCACCTGCTGCTGCAACTCTCCGGGCGCCCCGAGCTCTACGCCCCACTGCATCCGTGCGTCATAAGGGGTCCAGTAGGTGAAGGCCACGTCCCACCCGGCCCGGGCCAGATCAAGTACCACGGACGCCGCGATCCCGGCCGAACGTCCCGCCCCCGTCACCAAAGCAAGCGGGCATCCCGCCTCTGCCACGTCCTGCTGACTCCCCACGCGCGTCCCGCCACTCATGATCCCCATCCTGGCGTGCCGCCCCTCACACAGCACCCGACTTTCTCGGGCATGCTCCACGCTCCCCACCTGAACGCGCACGGGCCGGGTCACCACCACGCGGCACCGAGGGTGCAGATCGGCCAGGTTTTCAGACAGTTCCCCTACCTGACGTCACCATGAAGCGTTCTGCCCCACGCCAGGCAAGAGCGCCGCCGAGGCCACGGCCGAGCTGGTCCCGGCCGAAGGCAAGAAGATGGTCCGGCGGAAGAAACCCAAGAAATAGGACGCCCCCGCTCACGCAGGCCGTCCCACGGCAGCCCGGGCGGGTGACGTGCCATGCCCCGAGTAACAGAAAAACCCCAGGTCAGCAGCTATCTAACCTGGGTTCCTCGGAGCCCCCTGTCGGATTCGAACCGACTACCTACGCCCGTCGATGTCGAGCACCGTGCCGTACAGCCGGTCCACCTTCATCCGGATGACCACCCGGCGCTCGGCAACCAACTCTTCCAGGAACGCAGCTTCATCTTCGGGCCTCCCTGCCTTCGGGATCATCCCGAGCAGTTCCTGCCCGACCGCGTCCCCAGGAACAGTCGTGCTCTCAGAGACCACGCTCTCGCCTTCAGCCACGGCAAACGACCACACGTCGCCGCCTGACACGTGCAGCGCCGCACGTGGGTTGCGCCGCAGGTGCTGGACTTTGACCCGGTCGGCCGTGGTCGAGAACCGCAAAATGCGCGCTCCTGGGTCCCAGCTGTACGCCATGGTTGTCAGGTGGGGGTGGCCACTGCGCTTGATGGTGGCGAGCGTGCCGAACTGCTGCTGGCCAAGCAGGCTGGAGAGGGCTTCGTCGGACAGTGCGCGAGGCGCTGGTCGTTGAGTCATGAAGTGATCAACATCCCTGGCCGTCCAGCAATTTCATGGACTCCATAAGCCCAACGCCCACTTTCGCAACACGCCGACTCATGCCCGCAAGGCTCACACACCGCACTGACCATCAGCCGAGCGCAGTCGAAGCCGTCATCCCAGGTGAACCCGCGTGCCTCCCCGGGTGATGACCCACCCTCCGCCAGTGCCTTCCCGACCAGGCTGCCTTCAGATTCTGCGAACCCGCTGGTTTCCACCTACCCGTGGCGCTACGCCCCCGACGGGCCGGCCACGCGCCGCCGACTGCGCGCCCGTGGCTTACGTCCGGGCGGGCAGCCGATCGCGGCTCGGGTGCTGCGCCCGCGCTACCGGCGCGGCCCACTGGTCGCCTACCTCTACCGCGTCGACCGTGCCAAGCCGGTCCGCCCGATGACGCCGGGCAAGCGGGCCGCCTGACCGCTACAGGTCCAGCAAGTTCAGCACGGCATCCAGGGCGCGGTTTCTCCTGCGATGCGCCTTGCTGCAGAAACTCCGCCTGCGCCAACGGCTGTGCGGCTGTTGGACCGGCGCATTGCACCACTTGCACGGCCGCGTCCGGATCTCGGATCCCCAACCCATACCCAGAACCGTAGCGGCCTTCCCCGGGGTCCGTCCGTCCACCTCCTACAGCGACGAACCGGCCCCGCCTTCCTCCCATCGGAAGGGAATCTCAGTGAAGCACCCCGACGACGAGAACGAACTCCTCAACCGACTCGAAGCCGAGATGGCAGCCGACCCCCGTCGCAGCCCGCAGCATCAAGGCAGGCGGCAGCGTCATGAAGGGCTACGACGCGAGCGATCTGCACGACGCGTGGCAGCGCTACTGCCCACCCCCCGCCGAAAGTCCGCTACTTCCGCCACCTCCGCTTCCGGGCAGGTCAGAGCCACCGCATCGTCGGCGAGAACGTGGCCACGCTCGTGGACCCGCCGAGCATCGACGAGATCGAGGCCAACCCCATCACCAAGGCCGGTACATCCGCTCCAGGTGCTCGGGCTGCAACGCGAACCGTGGCAGCGTGTTCTCACGGCCGGACGGACGCCCGCTTGACCCACGCGCGGGCCGGCACCGTTCTCAACGAGCTGGGCGTGGACATGCCCGCGATTATGGAGATCCTCCGACACACCCAGATCAGCCACACCCGGCGGTACGTGAAGGGCCGATCCCACCTGTCCAAGGACGCCATGCGACGCATGGGCGAGCTCTTCGTACCCGCGCCGTCGACCCCGTTTCCAGGCCCCACTGAGACCAGGACTGAGACCGCCGACACCCGCGCGGCCCCCGCCCGGCGCCGCCGCATCCGCATCCGCATCCGCTGACGACGAAACCCCAGGCCAGAGTGCATCTGACCTAGGGTCCCAGGAGAGCCCCCTGTCGGATTCGAACCGACGGCCTACGCATGACAGGTCGCCCGATCTTGCTCCGGGGTGTCCGCCGGAGTCCGCGAAGCGTGAGTCATCGCCGCAGACAGGTCCTCCTACTTTGAAGGACGGCTCGCCCAAGCGGCAGCAAGGGTCCCGAACCACTCGCAACTTGTTGCATGCGTACGGTCGGCGGGATTGGTCGACGCAGCTCTCCACCGTGCACGCATCGGCGCTCCGCCTCAAAGAGCTTGATGTGGAACGCAGCCGGTTGCAGATGCCTACTTGGCTAGTTCATCGATCCGCCAACCAATGATTCCGGATGATCCCGCAAGGCCATCGACGTCGATCTCGATCTGTGCCGGGACATCCGTAATACGTTGACGGACTGGGACGCTGTCGCACGCCACGGTCTGCCGTGCCGGGCGTTTCACGGTCACGGTGAGGCGGACGTCCCCTGCTCCCGAGCAGACAACCGCCAGCGTGTAGGACTTTCCATTCGACAAGGCCGGGCGGGTGTGGATTCCGTCGCTTGCGCGCTCCAATCCCGACTCTACGAACAAGTCGCCCGTTTCGTCCGCCTCCCCCATCCCTAACGCCTCTTCCGCCCGCTTCTCCAGAATCTTCCTCTGGTCACTTGTTCCAGAGGGCGAAGCGCTCGGTTTGGGATTCTGCGACGGCTCGTCCCTATCCTCAGAGTCACTACTGCACCCAACGACGAAAGCAGCAGACAGGATCGGGACGAGAAGGGTCGCACAGCGGCGTGTGAACCGTTTGCCGTGGATCTTGTCCGGGTTTCTCAGATCCCGTCTCCCCAGATCAGAGTGCATGTCGTGGTCCCACCGGTGACGCCGCATACAGGGAACTCCAAAGCCGCCCGCGCCGGTACCTGCCCCGCAGCGTGATCCGCACGCGAGAACGTGCCTCAGCTCATACGCCCAGCCGGAGCTCACATGATCAGCGGGCGTCCCTGCTCCGCAGCGCCACGACCCCGACCGCCACCGCGCCCGCGGTCCACAGCACCAGGATGCCAAGACCGGTCCACGGCCCGAGAGTGCCCGGCAGTTGCTCGACCTGCGCGATCCGAATGCCCGCCGAGTCCGGGAAGTACTGCGCGACCGTCTGCGTTTTCGGCAGCGACCCCAGGATCGGCGAGACCAGGAAGAAGAACGGCATCAGCAGTCCCAGCGCGAGCAGAGGGCTGCGCAGTACGGTCGCCGCGCCCATCGCGAACACCGCGAGCAGCGCCATGTACAGCCCTGCCCCGAACACGGCACGCAGCACGCCCGGCTCCCCGAGCGAGGTGCCGTACGGGCCGAGGGCTGCCTGCCCCACTCCGTACGCGGTGAACGACGTCACCTGCCCGGTGAGCAGGGCGGCCCCGCCCACGACGGCGGCCTTGCAGCCGAGCAGCAGACCTCGTCGCGGCACGGCGTGCAGCGACGTGCTGATCAAGCCGCTGCTGTACTCTCCGGACACCGCCAGCACCCCGAACACGACCATCGCGAGCTGCCCCAGCACCATCCCCGCGAAGCTGGTGAACACCGGGTCCCCGGCGGGGCTCGCGCCCTCCCCCGAGGAAAGCTGCCCGGAGGCGTACCGGGACAGCAGCGAGATGCAGAGAGCGAGCAGGACGGTGACCGCGAACGCGGAGAACAGGGTCCATGCGGTCGAGCGGACGGTACGGAGCTTGGTGAGCTCGGAGAGCAGCACCGCTGTGACCTTTCCCCGACCGGTCATCGTTGTCTCTGTCATGGTCAGGCTCCGTCCCGGGGGCGTTGGGCATCGGCACCGATGCGGTACTCGGTGGAGTCCGCGGTCAGTGTCAGGTAGGCGTCCTCCAACGACGCCCGCCGGGTGAACAGTTCGTGCAGCGTCACCCCGGCTCCCGCCGCCAGGTCGCCGATCGTCGCCGCCCGGGCATCACGTACCTCGAACACGCCGTGGTCCGGGGCGGACTCCACCGCCTCGTACTCCAGGTCCGCGCCCTTCAGCAACGGCTCCAGGTCCGCCGGGTGGGGTGTAGCGACGCGCACCACCTGCCGCGAGTGCCGATCCACGAACGCGGCCATCGGCATGTCGGCGAGCAGCCGTCCTTTGCCTATGACGATCAGGTGATCGGCGGACAGGGCCATTTCGCTCATCAGATGGCTGGAGACCAGGACCGTACGCCCCTCTTTCGCCAAGTCCCGCAGCAGATGCCGGATCCAGTGGATGCCCTCCGGGTCGAGCCCGTTGACCGGCTCGTCGAGGATCAGCACCGGCGGGTTTCCCAGCAGCGCGGCGGCGATACCCAGGCGCTGCCTCATCCCCAGCGAGAAACCCTTGACGCGGTGGTTCGCGGCGGCGGCGAGGCCGACGAGACCAAGCACCTCGTCGACCCGGGCGGCGGTGATGCGGTTGCTCTGCGCGAGCTGGAGCAGGTGATTGCGGGCGGTACGGCCGCCGTGGATCGCGCCGGCGTCGAGGAGCGCGCCCACCTCGCGCAGCGGGTCGGCGAAGTCGGCGCAGCGCCGGCCCGCCACAGTGGCGGTGCCGCGAGTCGGTCGGTCCAGGCCCAGGATCATGCGCATGGTGGTGGACTTGCCCGCGCCGTTGGGTCCCAGGAAGCCGGTCACCCGGCCCGGTCGCACCGTGAAGGTGAGATCGGACACCGCGGTGCGGCTTCCGTAGTGTTTGGTGAGGCTTGCGGCCTCGATCATGCGTGCTCCCGGCGGTCCAGAAAGATACGGCGGTCCAGCAGCTGTTCGACATGCTGCGGCTCGTGGGCGGTCAGGAGGACGGTGCGCCCGTCGTCGCGGGCTTCCTTCAGCAAGAGCGCGAGTTCGTCGCAGGAGCCGGCGTCCAGGCCGTTGAACGGCTCGTCCAGGAGCAGCAGTCGGGGACGGTGAGTGAGCGCCGCCGCCAGCCCGACCTTCTTGCGGGTGCCCAGGGACAGGTCCCGGATGAGTGTGCCCGCCCAGTCCTCGGCACCGAAGCGTGCCAGCAGCGCGAGGCTGTCCTCGACTGGTACGCCCCACAGCCGTGCAGCGAACGCCAGGTGTTCATGGGACGTCAGGTACTCGTACAGCGGCGGATCGTCCTGGACGAAACCGCGCAGCGCCCGCACGGCGGCGGTGTCCGGTGCCTGTCCGGCAATCTCCGCGCTCCCTGAGGACGGTTCCAAGAGCCCGGCGAGAACCCGCAGCAGTGTGGACTTGCCGCAGCCGTTGGCCCCGGACAGCAAAGCGACCTCACCCTCGCCGACGTGCAGGTCGGCCCGGTCGACGGCGACCTTCTCCCCGAACCGTACGGTCAGGTCTTTCGTACGTATCACGCGTGCTTCCTCCATGACTTCCGCGGCAGCCGGTCCTGACCTGCCAGCCACCGCACGACGGCGACGAGGACGACGAAGGTGACGGCAAGCGGGACAGCAGCGGCGAGCGGGGACTTCGCGAGCAGCGATGTGGTCAGCAGCGCGGGTGCCATCAGCGCCGCGGTCAGCAGCGGCTGGAGCAGATCCGCCGTCCCGGACCTGTTGATCCGGGTCTGCGCGGCGCTCTCGGCGGCCGGTACGGCAAGTGCTGTCACCACCGCGGCAGCACCGCTCGCGACGCACGCGGCGAGCCATCCGGCGGCCAGCGGCAACGCGGGGTCCCGGAACAGCAGCAGCCATCCGGCAACGGCCGGGGCGGTCAGCACGGCCACCACCCCGGCGAACGCGACGATCTTTCCTGCGAGCAGCGCCCCGTAGGGCAGCGGGGACTGCAGCAGCAGATCGGCGCAGCCCCGCTCGGCCTCCAGGCCCGACGTCTGGACAGCCTCGTCCGAGGCCAGCGCCGCCATGCCGACCACCACGCCCACCGCTCCGGTGAGGGGCAGCCCCGGCAAGCCGTCCCCGCCCGGCAGAAGATGACCCACCCCGACGCCCAGCAGCAGGACCGCGCCGAACGCGACCCGGCGCAGCCCGCCGGTAAGCGTGTGCGCCCCCCGCAGGATGCTCCGGATCTCCTTGGCAGCGATCAGTGCGGCGGGCGAGCGGCCCGGGCGGAAGCTCTCGGGGCGCCCATGCACCCGCGTCCCATGCGGGTCCGCCTCGCGCAGAACCCGCCCGTGCCCCGCCCGTACGAACCCGAGGGCGGCGAGGGCGCCGAGGGCAGCGGCGGGCAGCCACATCGCCGCGAGGACCGGGACGGCGCCGCCCTCGAGCAGGGCGTCCCACCAGGCGGGGCGCAGCCCGGTGAGCGTGTCCACGCCGAGTCGGGAGAGTACGGTCGCCGTGTCCTCCTTGCCGCCCACGGGCAGGAGCACTCGGGCGAGCGGAACAGTGGCTGTCCCGAGCACGACCCCCGCGACCGCGACGAGTACGAGCGTACGGAGCTGCGCAGCCCGCACCGGGATCAGCAGATACCCGGCCGCGACGGCCAGTTGCGCCGCACCGCCCAGGGCGACCGTGCCCCACACCAGGGCGACCGTGAGTTCCGCGGGCGGCCCTTCCAGCCAGAACGTCAGGAAGACGGTCCCGGCCACGCCTACGCCGGCCAGGGACAGCAGGGCGGGGGCGACGAGCCGTACGAACAGCAGTTGCCCGGCGCTCACCGGCAGAGTGCGCAGCACATGAAAGTCGCTCGGGAACATCACCTGCCGAACCTGACCGAGCCGCACCGACGCCGCCAGCGCCACAAGGGCGGCGACCACGGGCATCCATCCGTACGCCGTGACGCGCGCGACGTCCACCTCCCGCGCGGGCAGGAAATGCCCGGCCAGGGCACCGACTCCGGCAGCCGCCGCCAGGCCGACCAGCGCGCCGAGGGCATAGCAGCAGGCGACCGCGACCAGCGCCCAGCGGGGCGTGGGGCGTCCCTGCAGCAGGTTCAGGGAACGGCGCTGGTCGGTCAGAGCCAAGTGGAACGATCCCCGCAGAAAGGGAGATGCCATCAGGGAGTTCAGGTCCTTCCGGGCAGCAACGCGGCGCCGACGGTCGCGATGGTCCCGACGAAGAACGCTCCGGCGAGGGCAATCAGGATCCCCGTGGACGGCAACAGCATGCCGGCCATGGCGAGGAACGAACCGACGCAGCCGCTGATCGCGATCAGCAGAGCCTGCCCCGTCTTGAGAATGGCGGCGATGAACGCGAGCAGGACCAGCACGAGCGGGAAGCCGATCCACGCGTACTGCATGGCGTCCTGGATCTGGACGACGGTCGCCCGCGCGGACTCGGTCACCTGCGACGATGTGTGGACGGCGGTGACAACGTCGTCACGGCTGGAAGCGTAGACGGCTGCCCGCGCCCAGCCGACGAGGGTCGTGAACGCGGCCGCGGCGGGCAGCACGCGCCGACTCCATACCAGGGGACTTCCCTGCTTCCCTGGTTGCTGGCCGTCCGGCTTCTCCACTCGTTTCTCGTCTTGTTCCGTCATGGGCACAAAGTCTCCTGAAGGACGCCAGGTGGCTGGTGTTTTGCGAGTCGGCAGATAGCGAGACGACATTCGACTCGAAGATAGGCATTTCTCCCCAAAATCGCCTGCATCACAATGGGAATCCTTCCGCTGACACCAGCCACCTAGAGCACGATCTGAGCCAGCGCCAGCAAAAACGGAGGCGTGACGGCACAGCCCCCGACCCGCAGCGCGCCGAGTTCGGGAGCCGCCTTCCGCAGCACCCAGCCGGTGGCGAGGGCGAGGAGCAGCAGCCCCGGATCGGGGCGGGTCAACCAGTCCATCAGGCTCGCACTCGGTACCGGAGTGAAGGTCAGGGCGACCAACACGACTGTACGCGCCACCAGATACAGCGCGAACACGCCACCGACGAGATGCCGCAGACGTCGGAACTCCACGTCGCATCCCAGCCCCCGGCACAACCCTGCCGTGGCCGCCGCGATGAGCAGGACCCCCGCTGTGTACACGAGGACGTTGAGCACCGAACCTGCGGCGACCGCGGCCCATGTGCCCAGGCTGACTTCCTGCTCGGTCGCGTCCGGCAGCGCTGCGGCGACCTCGTCGTGAAACACGTCACGCAGCCGGAACATCAGCAGCGCCAGCAGCGGCGCGACGGCCAGAAGCGACAGCGCCTGCGTCCGGCGGGGTGCGGTGGCGTTCACAGGGTGCTCACCCACGTTTCTATGGTTGCGGCTACGAGAAGCAGGACCAGGCAGATGCACAGCAGCCCGGTCGAGTCGGTCAACACGTCCCGGATACGGGGACGCTGCACCCGGTCTCCGGTGAGGTGCCGAACCAACGCCGGCAGCGGGGCGATACCCGCGGCCACCGCGACGGCGATGGCGGGGAGTTCAACGACGGCGTGCGGCAGTACGTGTGCCGCCATCACGGACGGACCGGCCACGGTGTATGCCTTGCCGAGCCCCAGCCCCGTCAGCGTGCCGGAGATCAGGGTGAACAGCAGGGTGAAGACGCCGAGCGTGATCACGCCGCCGAACGCGAGAAGCGCCACGGAGGCGTTGGCGCTGAAGATGTGCCACCAGGTGGCCAGGCCGGGCTGAGCCGGGTTCGTCTCCACTCCGGAGCCCTCACCGACGCCGATCGCCGCACCGGCGGCCATGGCGCCGAACCAGAGGAGCGCGCCGGACAGTAGCGCGAGACGCTGTCTGCGTACGAGGCCGACCGTCCAGCCGACCGCCCAGCTGCTAATGGCAGGCATGTCCCGTACCGCTTCCTGTCGTTGTCTCCGTCGGATTGGTGTGGGGTTACGCGAGGTTCGGCCGGGTGCATGGGCATCAACTGCCCAACACCCAGCCTCCCCCGAGGGGTTACTTGACGACAGCCTTCTTGCCGGCGGCAGCGACGGCCTGACGCAGCAGGAACAGGCCCCATCCGCCGGCCGCGGTGACGCCGCCGAAGACGGAAAGCGCGGCGGCGATGCTCATGCCGCTCATGATCGCGGTGTAGGCAGCGCCAGCGTTGGCGGCGTTGAAACCGAAGTAGCCGACCAGAACCGCAGGGGCCACGACGCCCAGCATCAGCAGCGCGCTGCCGGCGACGGCGACGCCGACACCGGCGACGGCGGCACGGCCATAGGACTTCTTCATGACATTCCTCCAGGAGACGTAAACGGAAACGGCCAATAGGCTGGCGCAGGGCGCCCCGTCCCGATGACGGCGGGACGGGCCCGCTCCGCTCAGCGCTGCCTGGCCGGTAAGCACGCTGCCACGGCTCGGCCCAGTGCCACCATCCGCTCTTCGACCCCCTCCGATGGAAGGGTGCCTCCCGTTCCGACCTGTGCACCTTGAAAAAACGTCACTGCTGCTTCACGAGTTCTGCTAAGTTGCCCAGCGGTGAACTTGACCCTTCACCGTTTCAAGGGGGAGAAGCTCAACCGTGCTCCAAGTGTTGATAGGGGACGACGACCTGCTGCTGCGCTCGGGGCTCCAGCGCATTTTCGAGGCCGAGTCTGACATCGAGGTTCTGGGGACCTGCGACGGTCGGGATACCGTCGCCTCCGCACTGCGGTACCAACCGAATGTCGTCCTGGTCGACCTACACATGACGAATGCCGACGGGCTCTCCGTCCTGTCGGAGCTACAGCGTCGCACCGAGGGGACGGCGATCGCGGCGTTGACCGGGCACGTGGTGGACCAGGAAATCGCTGCCGCGTTGAATGCGGGGGCAGTGGGCTACCTGCTGAAGGACACCACGCCGCGCGTTCTGGTCAACGCGGTACGACTGCTGGCTTCTGGCGGAGCGGCATTCTCATCGACGGTCGCTTCCCGTGCCTTCTCCGTCATTCCGCACAGCGAACAGCACCATGCGCCGGCTCACCTTGGCCTGAGCAAGCTCACCGTCCGGGAGCGCGAGGTGCTCGACCTGATCCCTGACGGGCTGTCGAACAATCAGATCGGCCACCGACTCGCCATGCGACCGACTACCGTCAAGGATCATGTGAGTTCCATTCTCGCCAAGCTGGGCCTGGCCAACCGCGTGCAGGCCGCCGTCTACGCCAGCCAAGCACCGGCCGCAGTCCCTGACCCCGGCACCTTGACTGCGTCGGTTGCTCGTCAGGCTCACTCCGAGATGGTCGGGTAGCCCGGAGCGTCTCAGATGCCGTTGGCGAATTCGGCGGACGGCCGACAAGTGGTGCGAGAGTCTCAGCGACACGCCGTGCACGCGGCGTGTCGCTGAGACGGTACGGACACTCGGCTCCCGCCGCGCGGGGTTCGCCAACAGCATCCGTCTCAGCCCGGGGCTCCCCACCACCAGGACGAAATCGTCGCATCATGCCGTGGGTCGGATCAGGTCGACCGTAGAGGATTGCGGCAAGGGCGGCAGGACGGCGGCGGGTATGCCTATGGACGTGGTGTGGCCGGACGGCGCCGCACACCGAGGCTGAGCGCTACGCAGTCCGACCCGGGCGTCCACGCGATGTCTACCGGCGCCGTCGTGCCGCTGTTCAATGGGTGTCGTCACTGCGGGCTGGGGGCTGCGGCTCTACTGCGTGGGATCGAGCCCACCCTCGTCGAACTCAGGCGGGCGGCCTCGGCATGGCGGTTGGGCGCTGGGTTGCGGCCAGTGTGCTGGATGCGGGTGAACAGCACGCGGGCGGGTCGGCGGACGCTGGTCAAATCGGGCTGGGCAGCGGCTTCCTTGGAGGAGCTGGTGGGTGGCCGCGGGCTTCGGCGGCGGCGAGGACGGTGGCGAGCGCGGGCCAGGCCGGGTCGGCGGCTGTCTGGAGGTGCTGGACGGCCTGGCGGGCTGCGTCGGCCTGGCGGGCGTGGTGCTTGGCTTCGCGCCAGCGCCCGGCGGTGATGGCGGCCCAGACGAGGGCCGCGACCAGAGCGGCCGGTGCGCTGCCGTCGGGGCCGGTGGCGGTGTGCACGATGTCGCGTGCCGCGCTGCGCAGGGCCTATGCGCCCGCACCGGCCCCAGCGGCGGCTTCGATCTCGGGCGCAAGCCGAAGGCCCTGGGTGTGGACCGACGCGCGGGTCGCCAGGTGGGAGCAGCCGGGTGAGAAGCCCTCCCCTGCCATGGTCTGGACGCCCGAACAGACTGGCGCGTTCCTCGACTTCCTCGCCGGGGACCGGATGTACGCGATGTGGTCAAGACGGACAGCGGCTTCCGCGTGGTCGCGCCCGACGACGACACCGTCAACGTCCTGAAGCGCCACCGCGAACAACAGGATGCGGACCACGAGGAGTGGGGATCCGCCTGGGGCAAGACCGGCATGGTCTTCACCCAGGAAGACGGCTCCTGGCTCCACCCCGGGAAGGTGACCGACCTCTTCGAGCGCCTCGTCGCCGCCTCCGGGCGGCTCCCGTCGATCGGCTGCACGATCTTCGGCACGGGGCGGCCACGCTCATGCTCGCCGCCGGCACCGGCGTGAAGATCGTGTCGGACACACTCGGGCACAGCGACACTGATCACGCGGGACATTTGCCGGAGCGTCCCGCTGCAGGTGGGCAGGAACGCGGTCGAGGCCACCGCCAGGCTGGTGCCGCTTCAGCGGAAGACCGAGGCACAGCAGGCCCGCAGGGCCGCCAAGAAGGCCAAGGACAAGGCGAAAGCCGAGGCCAGGGCCAAGAAGAAGCAATCTCACGGCACCCCGGCCGTGTGACGCGCCATGCCCCGAGCAACACAAAAGGCCAGGTCAAAGGCTATGTGACCTGACCTTTGCAGAGCCCCCTGTCGGATTCGAACCGACGACCTACGCATTACAAGTGCGTTGCTCTGGCCAGCTGAGCTAAGGAGGCCCGTACGCGGGGTGACCCCGTACGTGCCCGAGCAGTGTACCCAGGTCCCCGAGGGCCGCTGTCGAAAATTTCCGCGAAGTTCACAGGCCCGGAACTACTGACAGACGTATGAACGCCAGGTACCGTCCTGAGCCAGTTCACACGCGTGGACTACACCACAACGGAACACCGTCGTGGCACCGCCTTCCTACTCGGATCGTCCGGCACGTTCCTGCCGGTAGAAGGGGTTCATTCACCATGGCCACTGTCTCGTTCGACAAGGCGACCCGGATCTACCCGGGTTCCACCAAGCCCGCCGTCGACGCGCTGGAGATCGACATCGAGGACGGCGAGTTCCTCGTCCTGGTCGGCCCGTCCGGTTGCGGCAAGTCCACCTCGCTCCGCATGCTCGCGGGGCTCGAGGACGTCAACGGCGGCGCCATCCGCATCGGTGACCGCGACGTCACGCACCTGCCGCCGAAGGACCGGGACATCGCCATGGTGTTCCAGAACTACGCGCTGTACCCGCACATGACGGTCGCCGACAACATGGGCTTCGCGCTCAAGATCGCCGGCGTCAACAAGGCGGAGATTCGGCAGAAGGTCGAGGAGGCCGCGAAGATCCTCGACCTCACGGAGTACCTGGACCGCAAGCCGAAGGCGCTCTCCGGTGGTCAGCGCCAGCGTGTCGCCATGGGCCGCGCCATCGTGCGTGAGCCGCAGGTGTTCCTCATGGACGAGCCGCTGTCCAACCTGGACGCCAAGCTCCGTGTCTCGACGCGTACGCAGATCGCCTCGCTCCAGCGCCGCCTGGGCATCACCACCGTCTACGTCACCCACGACCAGGTCGAGGCCATGACGATGGGCGACCGCGTGGCGGTCCTCAAGGACGGTCTGCTCCAGCAGATCGACACCCCGCGCAGCATGTACGACAAGCCCGCCAACCTCTTCGTGGCCGGCTTCATCGGCTCCCCGGCGATGAACCTCGTCGAGGTGCCGATCACCGACGGCGGTGTGATGTTCGGCAAGTCGGTCGTTCCGGTGCAGCGTGACGCGATCGCCGCCGCCACCGACAAGACCGTCACCGTCGGCGTCCGCCCCGAGCACTTCGAGGTGGCCGGCGCGGACGCCGAGCTGGGCCTCGCGGTGACGGTGAACGTGGTCGAGGAGCTGGGCGCCGACGCCTACGTGTACGGCACCGCCCAGGTCGGCGACGACGCCAAGGACCTCGTCGTCCGTGTCAGCGGCCGTGACGTCCCGGAGAAGGGCAGCACGCTGCACGTCGTGCCGCGCTCCGGCGAGAGCCACGTGTTCTCTACCTCCACGGGCGCTCGCCTGTCCGACTGACCTCTGGCGAACGCACAACGCCGGGTGATTCACCCGGGTTGACGAAGAGGGCCCCGCAGCCTGCTGCGGGGCCCTTCTCGTTGTCGACAAATACCCCGGCAGACCGGACGTTTCGAGCAGTGTGCGTCAACCCCCTACCCACGAAGGGGCACTCTCTCATCCCCCGAACCGGTGACTAAATGTCTACAAACCATTACCGGGCGCTACCCTCACACGCGTGAAGCACTCCAACACCCCACAGACGCGACGCGGCCGGGGCCCCGCCCGCCGGATCGGCCGCACCCTCGCATTCGTCCTGCCCGTCGTCCTGGTGCTCTCCGGGACCCTCGCGGTCACCCGAGTCAACTGGTCGGGGAACTCCACCGATCCGGTGCTCACCGCCGCGGACACCTCCGTCGGCACTCCACGGGCCGCCAAGCGCGCCCCGCAGGACGTCCTGCGGGACAAGCTGCTGACGGAACTGCAGGAGGAGAACCCGGGCGTCGCCCTCACCCACCTCCAGCAGGCCGTCAACGGCCGCCCGTCGCTGGCGAAACACTGCGCGTCCATTGCCCGCGCCCTCGGCCAGGCCGCCGTCCGCGTCTACGGCCCGACCCGCGCCCAGTCCTACGCCCGCCCGGTCTGCGACACCGCCTTCGCCACCGGCGTCGCCGCCGCGCACGGCTGAGCGCACCACCCTGCCACCGGGTGGGAAGTCCGTAACGGCCGACCCGGCAAGGGTCGTCAGCCGCTGTCCCGGGCGGGACGCCACGTACAGTTCGGTCTCATGAGCGATCCGAGCGCCGCGTCCCGCCCCGTTCAAGCCGTCGTTCTGGCCGGAGGCCAGGGCTCCCGGCTGCGCCCGTACACCGACGACCGGCCCAAGCCGATGGTCGAGATCCCCGGGACGGGGACTCCGATCATCGGCCATCAGCTGTCCTGGCTCGCCGAAGAGGGCGTGACGGACGTGGTGGTCTCCTGCGGCCACCTCGCCGAGGTACTGCAGAAGTGGCTTGAGACGGCCGACCTGCCCGTCTCCGTCACGACCGTCGTGGAGTCGGAGCCGCTCGGACGCGGCGGCGGTCTGAAGTACGCCGCGGCGCGTCTCCCGCACCCCGACCAGCCCTGGTATGCCACGAACGGGGACATCTGGACGCGGTTCTCGCTGCGGGACATGGCCGACTTCCACACCGAGCGGGACGCGGTCGCGACGCTGGCGCTGGCCCGTCCCCGGCTGCCGTGGGGCGCGGTGAAGACGGACGGTTTCGGCCGCATCACGGACTTCATCGAGGCCCCGCCGTCGACCTTCGAGATCAACGCGGGTGTGTACGTCTTCTCCCCCGAGTTCGCGGGGCTGCTGCCCGGACGCGGGGACCATGAGCGCACGACGTTCCCGCGGCTGGCCCGCGAACGGCGGCTGGCCGGGTTCACGATCCCCCAGGGGTCCTACTGGCGTGCCATCGACACGGCGAAGGACCTGACGGAGGCCGCGAAGGAACTGGCCGGGCTGGGACGCTGACAGCCCGGGCACAACCCCGCGCCCCTGGGACACGCGAAGGGCCCGCACCTCGAAGTAGTCGAGATGCCGTTGGCGAATGCTGCGCGGCGGGAGCCAAGTGTCCGCACAGTCTCAGCGACACGCCGCGTGCACGGCGTGTCGCTGAGACTCTCGCACCACTTGCCGGCCGTCCGCCGAATTCGCCAGCGGTATCCGAAGTAGTCGAAGGTGCGGGGCCCTTGTGCTGCCCGGGGCCTGCGGCTAGCCCAGCAGGCCGCCCACCAGGCCGGGGCGGCCCGTGGAGGAGGATCCGCCGTCGCCCGAGCCGCCGGTCGAGCCCGCGCCGCCCGTCGCCGTGCCGCCGGAGGTGGGGCCGGACGAGGTGCTGGGTGCCTGCCCCTCCGGGGAGGGCTGCTGCGGCGGGGCCTGGCCGACGGTGCCCTGGGTCTGGCTCGGGGAGCCGCCGGTGACCGTGCCGGCGTCCCGGGTGGCCTCCGGCGGCCTGGTCGTGGTGCCCGCGCTGGGGCTGGCCGAGCCGGCCGTGGCGCCCTGGGTGGGCGAGAAGGAGGCCGACGGGGTCCGCTTCTCGTCCTGCCGCTCGCCGGGTTCGGCCGGGAGCGGGGAGCCGGGCAGTTCGTTGCGCGGGGCCTCGCCGGGGCCCGGGACGACGATCCGGTCGGCGTCACGGACCGCGCCGCCGAGCAGCGAGCCGACGAGCAGGGTGAGACCGGTCGCGACGGCGGTGACGAGGGCACCCCGGCGCAGTACGTAGCGGCGCAGGTCCCAGATGTCGGCGCGGGGCCCGAGGCGGCGCCAGGCTCTGCCGGCCAGGCGGCCGTCGACGGAGTAGACGGGCGCACCGGCGATGATCAGCGGGGACCAGGCGGCGAGGTAGATGATGTCGGGGGTCTCGTAGGCGGGGACGCTCTTCCAGCTGACGGTGACCAGCAGCGCAGCCGACAGCAGGGCGCCGAAGGCGGCGGCGACGCGCTGCCAGCAGCCCAGGACCGTCAGGACGCCGACGATGACCTGCGCGAAGGCGATGACCAGGCCGGAGCCCACCGGGTGTTCGAGGGCGAACTGGCGCAGCGGCTCGGCGACGTCCCAGGGATGCAGGGTGTTGAGCCACTTGACCATGGAGCCGCGCTTGCCGCCGTCGAAGTAGACGGGGTCGCACAGCTTGCCCATGCCGGCGTAGATGGAGATGAAGCCGAGGAAGACCCGCAGCGGGACCAGGACGACGCCGAGGTTCATCCGGCGGCCCGGGTAGTAGGAGTGCCGGGCCGGGTCGTCGCCGTGGCGCTTGACGCGCCGCCCGGACTCGTCCGCCTCGGCGGGGTCCTCGAACTCCCCGTCCGCGTAGGCGGGTTCGTCGTAGGCGCTGCCGACGGTGCGCATGGAGGGCAGCAGCCGGGTGCCGGCGGCGGGGTCGTGGGTGCGCTGGGGTCCGACGACCGGGGTCTCGACGGTCTGGGTGAGGTCGTCCTCGTAGCCGTCGCCCGGGTATCCGGCGCCGGCGTACCCGGCACCCTGGTGTCCGGGGGTGTCGTAGCCCGGGCCCACGCGGTCGATGACCTGGGTGGCTCCGGTGTCGGAGGCGGGCTCGTCGGCGTGGCGGACGCTCTCGTGCCGCACGGCCTGCAGGAGCCGGTGGGCGCCGGTGTCGTCGGGCTCGGATCTGCCGCTCCAGACGACCGGCCGGCGCCGGGCGGCGGCCCCGTCCGCCACGCCCCCGGCGGTGACGACGGGGATGCGGGCGGTGTCCTCGGTGGCGGTCAGATGCCGTGCGACCCGTGAGGACTGGACGCGAGGCGTCGATACGCCCAACTGCACGCGGAAACTCGCGTGGTTGACGATCACCTGTGCCGGGTCGCTCGGCACCTTCACCATGCTCAGCGCGGGAGCGTCGTCGAGTCCCGACGAGCGGTCCCCCGTGGGTGTGCGGGGTGTTCTGGTGTCCACACTCATCTAACCGAGTGACGTCGGGTTAGGACACTGCTTTGACCCGCCGGATGTGTCCGGACCCCGTCAAGCTTGCCCTCCTCGCCCCGATGACCCCGCAATTACCCCGTACGGGTGAAGCGGCGGACTTCTGTTCAGGCGCGTCGGCGGGCCGCCTCGTAGAGCACGATGCCTGCCGCCACACCGGCGTTGAGCGACTCGGCACCGCCCGGCATCGGGATCCGCACCCGGTGGTCGCAGGTCTCCCCGACCAGCCGGGACAGCCCCTTGCCCTCGCTGCCGACGACGATGACGACGGGCCCGCCCAGGGCCTCCAGTTCACCGAGTTCGGCCTCACCGTCGGCGGCGAGACCGACGACCACGATGCCGGCCTTCTTGTACGCCTCCAGCGCGCGCGTCAGGTTGGTGGCGCGGGCGACGGGCGTACGGGCGGCCGTACCGGCGGACGTCTTCCAGGCACCGGCCGTCATCCCGGCGGCCCGCCGCTCGGGCACGACGACGCCGTGCCCGCCGAAGGCGGAGACGGACCGGACGACCGCGCCGAGGTTGCGCGGGTCGGTCACCCCGTCGAGCGCGACGATCAGCGGGTCCTCGCCCGCGTCGGCGGCGGCGCCGGCGAGGTCCTCGGGGTGCGCGTACTCGTACGGCGGGACCTGGAGCACGAGGCCCTGGTGGTTGAGCCCGTTCGTCATCCGGTCGAGCTCGGGGCGGGGGGCCTCCATGAGGTTGATCCCGCCGCGCTCGGCGGCGAGCTGGAGGGCCTCACGGACGCGCTCGTCGTTGTCGATGAACTGCTGGACGTACAGCGTGGAGGCGGGCACGCCCTCGCGCAGCGCCTCGTAGACCGGGTTGCGGCCGACGACCAGCTCGGACGTGGACTTGCCGCCGCGGCCCCGGGGCGCGGGACGGCGCGCGGTCTGCCGCGCCTTGGCGGACGCGACACGGTTCTTCTTGTGTCCCTTGCGCATCTCGGCGGGCGGAGTGGGGCCCTTGCCCTCCAAGCCCTTGCGCCGCTGGCCGCCACTGCCGACCTGCGCGCCCTTCTTGCCGGACATGCGGCGGTTGTTGGCTGCCATGACCTACCTGTCTGTGGGTGCGGTGACGTACGTCTATGCAGTGTGCCGCCCTCAGGCCCGGGCGGCACAATCGATCTTCCGGAATCGATCTCCCGGATCGGGGTCGTCTCAGCGTGGGCCGAGGCTCCAGCGCGGTCCCTGCGGGCCGTCCTCGATGACCAGGCCGGACTGGCTCAGCTGGTCGCGGAGGGCGTCCGCGGTGGGCCAGTCCTTGCGGGCCCGGGCGGCCTCGCGCTGGTCGAGGACCATGCGGACGAGCGTGTCGACCACGCCGTGCAGGTCCTGACCCCGGTCGCTCTCCCCGGCCCAGTGCGGGTCGAGCGGGTCGAGGCCGAGGACGCCGAGCATCGCGCGGACCTCGGCGAGCCGGGCCACCGCGGCTTCCTTGTCGTCGGCGGCCAGCGCGCTGTTGCCCTGCCGGACGGTGGTGTGCACCACGGCGAGCGCCTGCGGCACGCCCAGGTCGTCGTCCATGGCCTCGGCGAAGGCGAGCGGAACCTCGGCGGCGGGCTCGACGGCACCGGCCTTCTCCACGACGCGCTGCACGAAGCCCTCGATCCGGGCGAACGCCGACTCGGCCTCGCGCAGGGCCTCCTCGCTGTACTCGATCATCGAGCGGTAGTGCGGGGTGCCGAGGTAGTAGCGCAGCACGATGGGCCGCCAGCGCTTGACCATCTCGCTGACCAGGACCGAGTTGCCGAGCGACTTGGACATCTTCTCGCCGCTCATGGTGACCCAGGCGTTGTGCAGCCAGTACTGGGCGAAGTCGTCGCCGTAGGCCTTGGCCTGCGCGATCTCGTTCTCGTGGTGCGGGAAGACCAGGTCGAGGCCGCCGCCGTGGATGTCGAAGGCGGTCCCCAGGTACTTGTGCGCCATCGCCGAGCACTCCAGGTGCCAGCCGGGGCGGCCGCGGCCCCAGGGGGTCTCCCAGCTGGGCTCCCCCGGCTTCGCCGACTTCCACATGGCGAAGTCCCGCGGGTCGCGCTTGCCGGTCTCGCCGGCGCCGGACGGCTGCTGGAGGTTGTCCAGCTCCTGGTTGGACAGCTTCAGGTACCCCGGGAAGGAGCGCACGTCGAAGTAGACGTTGCCGTCGGCCTCGTAGGCGTGCCCACGCTCGATGAGGCCGCGCATCATCTCGACCATCTCGGTGATGTGGCCGGTGGCACGCGGCTCGTAGGTCGGGGGCAGGCAGCCGAGGGCGTGGTAGCCGTCGTTGAACGCCCGCTCGTTCTCGTAGCCGATGGCCCACCATGGGCGGTTCTGGTCGGCCGACTTGGCGATGATCTTGTCGTCGATGTCCGTCACGTTCCGCACGAACGTGACGTCGTAGCCGCGGTGCTCGAACCAGCGGCGCATGATGTCGAAGTTCAGCCCCGACCGGATGTGTCCGATGTGGGGTGCGGCCTGCACGGTGGCACCGCACAGGTAGATCGAGACACAACCCGGGGTGAGCGGGGAGAAGTCACGGATCTGCCGGGCGCTGGTGTCGTACAGGCGAATAGTCACGACACCAGGGTAGTAGGCCCGCGGGTGTGCCTCACGACCTTCTGTTCACGGCGCCCGCATTCGTGACCTTCACATGGAGCCCGCGCTCAGCCGGCCCGGACCACCAGCGCCGTCGCCACCGCCATCAGTCCCTCGCCGCGGCCCGGGAAGCCCAGGCCGTCCGTCGTCGCGCCCGATACGGAAACCGGTGCTCCGGCCGCCTCCGACAGCAGCTTCTGAGCCTCGTCCCTGCGCTTGCCGATCTTCGGTCTCGGGCCCACCACCTGTACGGCGATGTTGCCGATCCAGAAGCCGGCCTCGCGGACGATCCGGGCGGCCTCCGTCAGGAGGGTCACACCCGACGCGCCCGACCACTCGGGCCGGCCCGTGCCGAAGTGCTGGCCCAGATCGCCCAGTCCGGCGGCGGAGAAGAGGGCGTTGCAGGCCGCGTGGGCCACGACGTCCGCGTCGGAGTGGCCCGCCAGGCCCGGGCCCGCGTCCTCCCACTTCAGACCGGCGCACCACAGCTCGCGGCCCTCCTCGAAGGCGTGGATGTCGGTGCCGATGCCGACCTGGGGCAGCGGGAACCCACCCGGCGGCAGCCGGACATCAGATGCCTCAGAAGCCATCGTTGAGCCTCCTGCGGGCCAGGACCGCCTCGGCGAGGACCAGATCCAGGGGGCGGGTGACCTTGAAGGCCTCCTCGTGACCGGGGACGGCCACGACGGTGAGGCCGAGCTGCTCGACCATGCCGGCGTCGTCGGTGACCTCGCCGGTCACCGTCTCGTGCGCCCGGACCAGCGTCGCCCGGTCGAACCCCTGCGGCGTCTGCACCGCCCGCAGCCGCGCGCGCTCCGGCGTGGCCACGACCGGCTCCGGCTCGCCGGGCGTCCCCGCGGGCTCGACCTGCTTGACCGTGTCGGCGAGCGGCAGCGCCGGGACCACGGCCGGGGCACCGTCCCGTACGGCCTCGATCACGGCGTCGACCGTGTCGACCGGGACCAGCGGCCGGGCCGCGTCGTGCACCAGGACGATGCCGTGGCCGGCGGGCAGCGCGTCCAGGCCGAGCTTCACGGACTCCTGGCGGGTCCGGCCACCGGGGACGACGAGGAAGTCCGTCCGCTCGGGCAGCGCGTGCGCGTCGAGCAGCGACCTGACCTCGGCGGCACCGTCGGGCGGTGCCACGACGACGACCAGGGAGACGGCACGGGAGGCGGCCATCGCACGGATCGCGTGGATCAACATGGGGGTGCCGCCCAGCGCGCGGAGCGCCTTGGGGGCGCCCGGGCCGAGCCGTACACCACGGCCGGCGGCCGGAATCACGGCCGCCGTACGGGCCGCGGCGGGGGTGGCCGACGGCGAAGGGCGCGAATCGTCAGTCATCGGTTCCTGTCAGGTTTGTGTGCTGGCCTGGCGTGGGTATGGCCTGGAGGAGTGCCGGGCGCGACGCGCTCGACCGGTCCCTTCCGTGACGCCGGTCGAGGCGGCTGCCCGGGCCCGGCACGCCAAGTACCGGGTCGTGAGTGATAACACATCCCGGGGTGACGGCGCATCGGCGCCGGAGTACGAACATGCCGCAGCGCCCGGCGACGGGAAATTCGTCATCGGGCACCGCGGCATTTCGATGTGCAGCCTTGATCAGCACAGTGCTGAGCGACAGGCTTCGCCTCAGGAGGCGAGCACCTCGTCGAGCAGGGCCTCGGCCTTGTCCTCGTTGGTGTTCTCCGCCAGGGCGAGTTCGCTCACCAGAATCTGGCGGGCCTTGGCGAGCATGCGCTTCTCACCGGCGGAGAGTCCACGCTCGCGCTCACGACGCCACAGGTCACGCACCACTTCCGCGACCTTGATGACATCGCCCGAGGCGAGCTTCTCCAGGTTTGCCTTGTATCGACGGGACCAGTTCGTGGGCTCCTCGGCGTACGGCGCGCGCAGCACCTCGAAGACCCGGTCCAGCCCGTCCTGACCGACCACATCACGCACGCCGACGAACTCCGCATTGTCCGCTGGCACACGCACTGTCAGGTCACCCTGGGCGACCTTCAGCACCAAGTAGGTCTTGTCCACGCCTTTGATCTGGCGAGTTTCGATAGCCTCGATCAGCGCGGCCCCGTGATGGGGATAGACCACGGTGTCGCCAACCTTGAACGTCATGTGACAGGTACCCCTTCCGTGGCTATCCAGGGTAACACGGAAACTGCGGGTTCTGAATGGCGTTTTCGCAGGTCAGGGCATATCTCGGGGCTTGACAACTCCGACAGGAACGTGCTTCGGACAGGGAGTGGAAGAAGGTATTCGCAGGTGGGAGCGGCTCTCCGGGGCGAGCGAAACGCGTACGTTACACGCATCCGGAGCACCCTCCAGATGGCCGAAGATCCCCATATGTCCGGTTCCATGTGATCGACTTCCGCTACTCCGTTCGGAGGCCCGAGCCGGGTTCCGGTCGAATCCGGAATTGATCACGACGTGCCCCGACCGGCCCGGGGTGATCAATTCCGAGGTGGTCGCGCATTCCTTCACGGAAATTTCGCGCGACCGGCCGGGGCTCTTATGTGAATGCGGGACGAGCCCCTCGGCAATGTGACGCAGGCTTCACTTGTGACACACGAGTCATCTGCGCCTGTGCCGCCTGCGTCATCTGTGACACAGGCGGCATCAGAGGCGCCCGGGGGGTCGGGTGCGGCCGGGCGGGAGCGGCTCGGTAACCTAAGGCCCGCTGACAGACACTTAGGGCGGCTTTATCGGCCGCTCAGCCCGAGTCAAGGAGTTCCCGCCGCCGTGAGCAGCAGCCTTCGACGCGGCGCCCTCGCCGCTGCCGCCATCGCGTTCTCGATCGCCTCGCTCGCCGCGTGCGGAGCCGGCAACAACGCCCAGACCCTGGAGGTCCAGCCGGACCACGCGGCCACGAGTGTCGGGGACATCAAGATCCAGAACGCGATCGTGATCACGCAGCCCGACCTGGAGTCGACCGGCCCGGCCGCGATCTCCGCGACCTTCTTCAACGAGGGCAGCACCGACGAGACGCTGGAGTCCGTCACCCTGCCCGGCACCGGCAAGACCGCTGAGCTCAAGCCCGCCAAGGGCGGCAGCCTCACCATCCCGGCCGGCGGCTCGCTGATCCTGGGCGGCGAGGACAACGCCACCGCCATCCTGCCGAGCAGCCGCGAGGCCGTGCAGGACGGCAACGCCCAGAAGGTCACCTTCACCTTCAGCAAGACGGGCGACGTGAGCCTGCGCGCCTTCGTCGTCCCCGCCGAGCACCACTTCGCCGAGTGGGGCCCGACCGATGTGCCGGCCGCGCCGGGCGCCTCCTCGTCCCCCTCGGGTGCGCCGTCGGGTTCGCCGTCGGAGAGCCCCTCCGGCTCGCCGGCCGGCACCGAGAGCCCCGCCGCGGGCGAGACGCCGGGCACGCCGACCGACGCGGGCTCCACGAGCGCCTCGGCCGGTGCGGGCGCCGGGCACTGAGCCCCGCGGGACAGTCGTAGCGAAGGGCGGGCCCTCTCCTCCGAGAGGGCCCGCCCTTCGTGTCGCTTGGGTCGCTGTACCGCTGTCCGCTGTCGTGCGCGGCCGATCTACGGCTCGAACTTGTAGCCCAGGCCGCGGACCGTCACCAGGTAGCGCGGGGCGCCCGGGTCCGGCTCGATCTTGGCACGCAGGCGCTTGACGTGGACGTCGAGGGTCTTGGTGTCACCGACGTAGTCGGCACCCCAGACCCGGTCGATGAGCTGCATGCGGGTCAGCACCCGGCCGGCGTTGCGCAGCAGCATCTCCAGCAGGTCGAACTCCTTCAGCGGGAGGTCGATCTTGGTGCCGCCGACGGTGACCACGTGCCGGTCGACGTCCATCCGGACCGGCCCGGCCTCCAGCGCGGCCGGGGTCACCTCCTCGGGCTCGCCGCGGCGGCGCAGCACGGCCCGGATCCGCGCGACCAGCTCGCGCGAGGAGAACGGCTTGGTGACGTAGTCGTCGGCTCCTATCTCCAGGCCGACGACCTTGTCGATCTCGCTGTCCTTGGCGGTCACCATGATGACGGGGACGTTGGAACGGCCGCGCAGCTGGCGGCAGACCTCGGTGCCCGGGAGGCCGGGCAGCATCAGGTCGAGGAGGACGAGGTCGGCGCCGTTGCGCTCGAACTCGTCGAGTCCTTCGGGCCCGGTGGCCGCGACGGCGACCTCGAAGCCCTCCTTGCGGAGCATGTACGACAGGGCGTCGGAGAAGGACTCCTCGTCCTCGACGACGAGCACTCGGGTCACGGAAGGACCTCCGGGGCAGGATGCGTTTCGTACGCGGCTGATTCGGGTGATGAGGGAGTGGACCGCCCGGCCTCGTCGAGGCCCGCGCCTCCTGCGCGTGTCTCTCGGGCGGGCTGCTGATGTGCGCGGTCGCGGGCCGCACCGGCCTCGGGCAGCCGCAGGGTGAAGGTGGAGCCCTGGCCTTCGGCGCTCCACACCGTGACCTCCCCGCCGTGCGAGGCGGCCACGTGCTTCACGATCGCCAGTCCCAGTCCGGTGCCACCCGTGGCACGGGATCGGGCGGGGTCGACGCGGTAGAAGCGCTCGAAGATGCGCTCCTTGTCCTTGTCGGAGATGCCGATGCCCTGGTCCGTGACGGCGATCTCGATGTGTTCTCCGCCGGGCGCGTTCAGCCTGCGGGCCGCTATGCCGACGCGGGTGCGGGCGGGCGAGTAGTTGACCGCGTTCTCGACGAGGTTGCCGAGAGCGGCGGCGAGCTGGCCACGGTTGCCCCAGACGTGCAGGTCGGCGGTGCCCCCCGCGGCCATGGTGATCTGCTTGGTGCCGGCCTGGTGCCGGCAGCGGTCGACGGCCTCGGCGACGAGCTCGTCGACGCGGACCGGCTCGGCGTCCTCCAGCGGGTCGTCGTTCTGCACCCGTGACAGGTCGATGAGTTCCTGCACCAGGCTGGTGAGCCGGGTGGCCTCGATCTGCATGCGCCCGGCGAACCGCTGGACCGCCTCGGGGTCGTCGGAGGCGTCCATGACGGCCTCGGAGAGCAGCGAGAGGGCACCGACGGGCGTTTTCAGCTCATGGCTCACGTTGGCGACGAAGTCGCGCCGGACCGCCTCGATGCGGCGGGCCTCGGTCAGGTCCTCCACGAGCAGCAGCACCAGCCGGGAACCGAGCGGCGCGACCCGCGCGGAGACGGCCAGGGCCTCTCCGCGTCCGGTGCCGCGCCGTGGCAGGTCCAGCTCCACCTGGCGTATCTCTCCGTCGCGCCGGGTGTCCCGGGCCATCTGCAGCATCGGCTCGACGGCGAGTTTGCCGCCGCGGACCAGGCCGAGGGCGTACGCCGCCGAGCTGGCCTTGACGACGGCGTCCGCCTCGTCGAGCACGACGGCGGAGGACCTGAGGACCGACAGGACCGTGTCCACGCCCGGCGGGAGCACCGCGTCCGTGTGCAGGGAGCTACGGGTGGGGCGACTCTGCTCGCGCTCACTCCAGCGGAACGCGAGCATGGCGATGACGCCGGTGAGCACCCCGGCGATCGCTGCCGCTGCGGCGACCGCCGCGTTCACGTCCATGCACCCAGGTTAGGCATGGGTCGGGCACCCTCCACAGCCGTCGGGCCACGAGCTCGAACACTCGTCGCCCAGAGTTCACCTTGGAGCCAGTATGGGTTCATTCGAGATGACGGAAACGGACGCGTCCGGGTTGGAACGTGGGAGCGTGGGGTCCGGACCTTCGGTAATACGACGGTCGTACCGCCGGTTGTCCGGCGGGCCCCGGCCCCTGGACCCCCGACACAGACGCACGAGAGGGAACCCTGATGCGGGACGCGTACCACGAGGAACTGGACTCGATCAGCGACAGTCTGGTGGAGATGGCCCGGCTGGTCGGGTCGGCGATCGGACGCGCCACGACCGCCATGCTCGACTCCGACCTGAAGCTCGCCGAGAACGTCATCGAGGCCGACCAGCGGGTCGACGAGCTCCAGCACGAACTGGAGGCCCGGGCCATCGCCCTGCTGGCACGCCAGCAGCCGGTCGCCACGGACCTGCGCATCGTCGTCACGTCGCTGCGGATGTCGGCCGACCTGGAGCGCTCGGGCGACCTCGCCCAGCACGTGGCGAAGCTCGCGCGCCTGCGCTACCCGGACCGCGCTGTCCCCAGCGACCTGCACGCCACCATCCTGGAGATGGGCCAGCTCGCGCAGCGCCTGATGGCGAAGGCCGCCGAGGTGATCATCACCAAGGACGTCGACCTGGCGCTCCAGCTGGAGCAGGACGACGACGCGATGGACCTGCTGCACCGCACGCTCTTCCAGCATCTGATGGACGACCGCTGGAAGCACGGCATCGAGACGGCCGTGGACGTCACGCTGCTGGGCCGCTACTACGAGCGGTTCGCCGACCACGCGGTGTCGGTGGCCAAGCGCGTGGTCTACCTGGTGACCGGTGAGCACGCGGATGAGCTGCAGGCGGATGTGCAGCCGGAGATCCAGGCGGTTCCGGGGGCGGAGAGCGCCTGACTCCGCCCGGCCGCGCGGACCGGCGTGAAAGCGCCGGGCGGGGATCGGCCAGGGCGCGCGGGCGCCTCAGTGCGCCGTTGATGCGCCCAGCGGAACGGGCGTCCAATGGGCACAGGCACCAGCCTCTAGGAGGACCCATGGCCGAATCCCCCAGCACCACGCCCGACCCCACGCGGCAGCGCGAGACCGAGCAGCCCGCCGAGATCAGGAACCTGCCCATGATCGCCGCGTGCGGCTGCGGCTCGGGCTGCGGCTGCGGGTGCCAGTCGGGCAGCCCCTGCCAGTGCGGCTGACGCCGGCGGCTGGTCGGGTACGACCTTGCCGCAGGGCCCCGGCGGTGCGCCGGGGCCCTGCGGCGTTGCGGGGCGGCGTTGCGGGGCGCCGTCTTGGTTCGCGGGTTGCGGATCGCCGTCGTGGGCCTCTGTCGCGGGGCGTTGTCGTGGGTCGCCATCGTGAGCGTACGGGCGGAGCATGGAGAGGGAGGGCTCGTACGGACGGAGGCGCTTGATCATGGGCAAGTTCATGGATGTCCACCACAGCATGAAGGGCATCACGGAAGAGCAACTGCGCGAGGCCCACAACGCGGACCTCGCCATAGAGAAGGACGAGCAGGTCCACTTCGAGCGGGCCTGGGCGGACCCGGAGTCCGGCCTCGTCTACTGCCTCTCGGAGGCGCCTTCGGCGGAAGCGGTCCAGCGGATCCATGAGCGGGCCGGGCACAAGGCGGACGAGATCCATCCGGTGCCGCTGACGGTGCAGTGAGCGCAGGGCGGCCGGCTTCGGCCGATGCCGGCCGCTCGTAGGTCCCTTCGCGGCCGCGCACCCGTCACGCGAGGTGGTGTGCCTCCCGTGAGCGGCAACCGAGCCTCGCCGATGTAGCGCATGGCCTCCGGGTCCGGGTCCGGGTCCCAACATGTGTCGGGTGCGGCGCTCCTGATACGGCGTCCGCGTGGGTCCCGGTGCGGGTCCTGGCGCATCGGCGGTGGTCACTGCCCCACGCGGCCGTCGATCCGCTCGCGCAGGAGGTCGGCGTGACCGCAGTGGCGGGCGTACTCGGCGATCTGCGCGATCAGGAGGTCGCGGAGTTCGTGACGGCCGCCGGGTTCGGGGCCGAGGTCGGAGTGGCCGGCGTTGGTGGTGGCGAGGTCGGTGACGCCGGCCAGGTAGCGGTCGGTGCGTTCCACCTCCGTGCGCCACTGGCGCCAGGCGGCTTCGACGACCGCCGAGTCGGCGGTCGCACCGTTGAAGTCGCCGTCGCGGTCCTCGTCCGTGCGGTACAGCTTCGGCGCGTCCTCACCGGCCATCACCCGGCGGAAGTGCCGTTCCCCCTCGGTCAGGTGACGCACCAGTCCGAGCAGGGACATCGTGGACGGCGGGGCGGACCGCCGGGCCATCTGCTCGGCGTCCAGGCCCGCGCACTTCATCTCCAGTGGCGGCCCCGCCACCGAATATCGGGCTCCCGGCGGAGAACCCGGGAGCGGGGGCCTGTTTGCCTGGGCCGCAGAAGCGGCGGCCTGCTCACCTCGGAAGGACCCCGCTCCGCGCGTTCCGCCAGGGTGAACCACACCATGCATCCACCGATCATGCCTCGTACGGCCTCGGGCGTGGCCCAGTCGGGCGGTGGGAACGTGGAAGAGCCGACGGAGATCTCGTCGCCGAAGGATGCCGCGGACAACGCGCTGGTGCTGGCGTTCGGGCGGTTGCAGGGGGCTGCGAACCGGCTGGAGTACATCCTCGGGCGGTCGCTGGAGCTGGAGTGCGGCATCAGTCATCTGATGTTCGAGGTGCTGCTCATCCTGGGGCGGGCGGGCGATCCCGGGCCGCCGATGCGGGCCATCGCCCAGGAGCAGGTGCTGACCACGGGTGGGCGACGCGTCTGGTGGACCGGATGGAGGCGGCCGGGCTGGTGGAGCGCGCCGAGGATCCCGGCGACAGGCGCGGGCGGCTGGTACGGCTGACAGTGAGGATGTGACGTGCTGACGCTGCTGGCGGGTCTGACCCCTCGGCTGACTGACGTCTCGACTGTGCTGGCCGGCAGGCGTCAGTGGCTCGCGCCGGAGTCCACGCAGACGAGAGTGACTGGCGGCAGCCGACAGCGTCGCGAACAGGGCCGGCGGCGCAGTGCTGCCGACGCCGCGCTGACCGGCCATCACGGCGTGGAGGCTGCGAGCTCACCTGAGGCCGAGGCGGACCCCTGCGACTTCGCAGGTACCCGAGAATGCCGCACCGCCCCTAACGTCCCGCTCTAGGGCACCGCCGGTGCGGACCCTGTCGATCGGAGCGGAAGGCGAACCACGCGCTTGCGGAGGAACTGCTTCGACGGCTGTGAGAAAGACTTGCAAAGGGGGGATCATGCTGTCCGGCGATCGTTCTCCAGCTGCCAGACGTGTCCTGTGCGCGGCGGTCGCGGTTGCGCCGCTGATCGCGGCCGTCGGAATCGCCGGCTGCAGCGTCACTGCCTCTTCGGAACAGCATGAGTCAGTACCGCCTGAGGGCCGGTTGCGGGAACTGGCCGTGGCCGAGGAAGTCTTACTCGAAAGGGCCGAACAGCTCCTTGTCAAGAAATGCATGGAGAAAGCAGGATTCCGGTTCTGGGTTACGGCGGTGGAGAGCGTCGACAGCCGAAAGGGTTCGGGATTCGTACTTGACGATGTCGGCTGGGCAAAGAAATACGGCTACGGTGGACAGTTCAGGCGGGACGCCGAAGCTGCCCGACGCAACGGCCCGAATGTCACGTATATGAACTCGCTGGCCCAAGATGAGCGTGTCCGCTACAGGACAGTGCTCGACGGCACCCCGTCGAGTGGCATGATATCGGCCGCACTACCGGGAGGCGGTACCGTCGAGACGCCTCGCGACAGCTGCTGGGCCAGGGCGAAGGGCCAACTGTACGGCGAGTTCAAGACCTGGTTCCGCACCGAGAAGATCGCCACCAATCTCACTCCTCTGTATGTTCCGGATCTTTCCAGGGACGCGCGTTTCAAAAAGTCACTTGCGGCGTGGTCGCTGTGCATGGATGGCAAAGGCCAGAATTACTCCGACCCGTTTGAGATCCGTACGAAACTTGGCCCTCTCACTGAAGGGTTGAGCGACGCTTCGGCCCATGCCGTGGAAGTAAAGCTTGCGGTGGACGAGGCCGAATGCGCCAGAGAGTCTTCTCTTGCCGACACGGCCCGCACACTGGAAGGCGAATACCGCCCGAAGAAAACCAGTCGCTACAGTGAGGAAATCACTGCATTCAAGCGCATGCGACTGGCGGCATTGGATCGCGCCAAGCATATCGTCGGCGCCTGATCTCGACTCCCGCTGGAAAGTCCCAGCTGTCTGGTGTTTCCGGCGGGTCCCAGGTTTCCGCAGGTGGCCAATCTGCGGGATGTCCCTGTCCGCAACTTGATAAAGGAGAATACGTGCGCAAGACAACCGCCGCACTCGTGACCCTCGGCGCCGCAGTCTTCGGGGTGCTCGTCCCCACCGGTTCCGCGAACGCAGCCGCTGCGTGTGACAACGCCTGGCACAGCCTGCCGGCAGGCAGCATGGCTGCGTACCAGCACAGCAACTGTGGTGGTGAGCTGCTGGGCCGGACGCCGGGCGACGACTCGAACTGGGGCAACGGCCAGGGTGCCTTCCAGGGCAGTGACACCAACAGGGCAAGCTCGGTTCTGAACGCGGGGACGACCGACACGGCCTGGCACGCTGTCCAGTTCTTCAACGGAACGGGCACCGACTGGGCAGGCGGGTCCAGCTGCCTCAAGCGGAGCGAGTTCTACGCCAGCAACCTGACCGACGACTACTTCACCAGCGGGTACGTCATCAATGACGCCATCAGCTCACACAGGTGGGTGCCCGAGTCCTACTGCGGGGGCAGGTTCATGACCTGATCCGGCGCGCCCGGAGCGGCGTGCGACGAACCTGTGCCTCGCTCCCGAGGGGGCGAGGCACAGGCGCGTCACCCGCACCCCCGGGCAGCCGCCCTCGACCAGGCCTGCCGTGGCTCGGGTCGTTCAGGAACTGTTGCTGCTCGGTCTGGCGCTGTCCTTGCACTCGGGCAGCGAGGTCGGCTCCTCCCTGGTGCGGACGGCCGGGAACCAGGCGTGTCCGGACGGCTCCTCGGGGACCCGCACCCGGTACCAGCGGGCGGTGCCCACGCCGGTCTCGTCGGCCACCCAGTCCCCGTCGTACACCACGCAGTCGGCCTGCAATGCATCCCCGTGCCATATCCGCCGCTCGGAAACATTGCCTGCCTCGTACTTCTGGTACGGGTCCAGGGCCAGGCCCATGCTGCAGGCGCGCAGTCGCTCGGTCTGCCTGTGGCACGGAGCCTCGATGTTGTAGACGGTGATCCGCGCCGTGGTGTCGGCCTTCGCGGGGCGGCCTCCGTCCCGCCCGGAGAACCACCACCAGCCGCCGGCGGTTCCGGCAGCCAGTACCAGGGCGGCCGCGACCGCACAGACGGCAAGTCGCCGGGGCCGAGTGCGCCGGCGCCGGGCGTCCGTGTCGGACAACCCGCGAGCCACGGCCAATAGTTGATCGGCCGTAGCAGGGGACCGGCCTGCGTGGTCGGGGGCAAGGCAACGGGTGACGAAGTCCCGCCAGGCGTCGTCGAGACCGGGGTGCAGGCGCAGCGGCGCCCTTCCGGAAGCGTACTCCTGGGCCGCCGCCGTGCGTGCCCCAGCGGTGGCACCGGCGAAGGGCAGGGTCCCCCCGGTGAGGATCTGGTGCGTGGTGACCCCCAGAGCCCAGATGTCGGCTGTGGGACGCACTGGGACTCCGCGCTCGCCGAGCCCGTCCTGCCAACGCTCCGGCGGCAGGTAGTCCGGCGATCCGAGGGGCGGCGCATATCCGTGGGTGCCGTCCAGCCGGGAGACCAGGCCGAAGTCGGCCAGGCGGACCGAGCCATCAGGCATGACCAGCACGTTGGCCGGCTTGAGGTCGCCGTGCACCCAGCCCTCCGCGTGGAGGTGGACGAGGCCTTCGCAGATCTGGATGATCGTCCGGGCGGCGTCCGGGAGCGGCGCGGAACCCGATGCCGCGTCGAGCTGGTCCTGCAGGCTGCCCACGGCGCGTTCCATGACCAGGACGACGGCGCCGTCCAGGTCGGGCCGCTTCTCGTCGGCCACCACCAATGTCTCCAGGATCCGGATGAGCCGGTCGTGGTCGGTGTTCTGGCTGAACTCCACCTCACGCTGGGCCAGTTCCCGCAACTGGCGGGAGCGGCCCGGTCCCAGCGCGGCCGTTGCCACGAACTTCAGGGCCACCTCAGCCGGTGGCGATCCGGCCGTCTCTCCGTCGGAGCCCTCTCGCCGTGCGGCGTAGACGCTGCCCCAGTTCCCGGACGCGAGGGGGGAGACCACTTCCCATGGCCCCACCCGGTAGCCCGTCGGTACGAGGACCGCCCAGTCGCCGCCTGCTCCGGTGCCGCGCAGTCCGGCAGCTCCGGCGGTCATGGCGAGCTCTCCGCCACTGCCGTTCGTCCCGCCCGCCGTGCCCTTGCCGCGGCTCCTCGCGGGGGCAGCAGTGACAGGTGGTCCTCCCCGACCAGCCCGAAGCGCAGTGCGGTGGACACCAGCGTCTCCCGCTTCCAGCTCAGCCCGGCGCCCGAATCGGGAGGCCGCAGCCGCAGCTTGGTGCCGGCGAGATAGTCGATGTGGAAGTCCACTGCGCTCCTGCTGAGTCCCTGGTGGTCGGGGTGCGGCTGCAGCCGGGCCACGACGTTGGCTGTGGAGGGGACCACTGCGGTGGAGGCGTCCCGCAGACGTGGCTCGCACAGCGCCACCAGCACCTTGAAGTAGGTTGCGTTGGGGTCCAGGGCGAAGGGGGTTGTGGTCATGGCGCCCCGCTCTGCGGTTTCCCCGGATGTCTCCAGGTGGCTGTGGCAGGGGGCGAAGACCTGAAAGCCGATGGTGCCACCATGGGTGGCCAGCACCACCCTGCTGAATTCGAACGGGATCGGGGCGGCCAGCCGTCCGGGCGGGATCCGGACGAACTCACCGGCACCCTCCGGGTTCTCCACCAGTAGGGCGGAGCCGCCACTGAGGTTGCTCAGCTGCCAGTAGACGTCGACGGCCACGATCTCCCCGGCCAGCCGGGGCACCGCCGGATCCGGCAGAGCGATGTCCACGGGGCACTCCGGAATTCCGCGGCCGAAGCGCGCCTTCTGCCCGGGCAGCAGCGACAGTCCCTGGGGTTCAGGCCCGTCCGTAGCCGACGCGGGTAAATGGATCAGCACGGTCTCCAACCAATCCTCCGTTGGTCTTGTCCTGCTCCTGGGGCCTGACCAGCGCCTGGGCACCCTTAGCACTCATGCGGTTTGGGCGTGTGCCTGACAGAGTGCTTCATCACCGCCACGCGCCTGCGTATGTCATGGAATTGTTATCTGCCCGAAGGTGAACGCGATCGTTCAGGTACGAGCCTCGGCGGCGCGACTGCTCCGGAAGGGCACCGGCCAGTCCAGTGACCGGGGCTCCGAACTGTCCGGAACGACGGCCCCCTTCTCCGGCGACTGCTTGAGGAGCGGCCCGGCCGGTACGGAAGGCCGGCCGGCATGTCCGTATCCCGAGAGCGGTCGAGGGAGTTCCGTGTGCCGGCTGTGGGCTCGGCACCGAGTCAGCCCGATCTTGTGGCGAGCGCGCGCTCGCCACAAGATCGGGCTGACTGCAAGCGGGCACCGACACCAATGCCGGATAGTCGATCGATGTGCCCGCTTTCCGACTGTGTCGGTGGCCTGCTGGGGTGTGTGCGGGGGCATTCACCTGGGTTCATGGGCGGCTGACTGCCAGGACGTGTGCGCGGGCGGGTCTCCCTTGAACGAGCGTGAACGCTGCTGAATGAGAGGGAGACTGAGACGGAGTCCGCGCATAACTCGGGTGACGGTTGGCTGCGGTCGGCGCTACCGTGCGGCGGTGATCAGTAATGAGGGAGTACGCCTGGGTGAGGAGGCCGCACGTCGCCTGGCTCAGACAGGCCTCTATGAGTTCGAGCCGGGGCTGACGGACGCCGAGTTCACGCGCATCGAGCGCGAGTGCGGCTTCGAGTTCGCGGACGATCACCGAGCATTTCTTGCGGCCGGACTCCCGGTCAACGTCCCTCCCGAGGACGGGCAGACCTGGTCCAGGCCCTGGCCGGAGTGGCGCGGCGGCGATTTGGACAGCTTGCGTCGACAACTCGACTGGCCGGTCGAGGGTGTTCTGCTCGACGTTGAGCACAACGGGTTCTGGTACGAGGGCTGGGGTGAGCGTCCAGCCGACGGGACGGCGGCACTGGCTACGGCGCGGCATCATCTGGCGGAGGCACCGGTGCTGGTGCCCGTGTATGCCCACCGATACCTGCCTGCCGGCCGGGGAAGCTTCGGGCATCCGGTGCTCTCGATGTGCCAGACGGACATCATCTACTACGGCCTGGACCTGGCCGACTACATGCATCAGGAGTTCGACGAGGCGCGGGGCGAGGTCGATGATGGCTGGAGCCCGCGAGCGACGGCCCCCTTCTGGCGGGACCTTCTCTAACCCGGGCATGCGGCGGGCGCCCTCAGCTTGGGAAGCTGCGGTCATTTGCGGCTGGTTCGGTCGCCGACCTGGGCGAACGCCTTGGGCGTGGCGGCGCAGGGCGGCTGTTGGTGGCGTCTTGGGCTGTGTGCAGGGGCGTTCACCTGCGGTTGGGCCGCGAGACGAGCCCCGCGTGTGGTCCTCCCTGATCGGCTGTGAACGGGGAGGAGCGAGACGGAAACTGAGACGGACGGACACGCAGGGCTGAGGCGCCCGACCGGCCGATGGCGTGACGGCTCGGACAGCGGCCGACAGCCCGGAGACGGCCCCAGCCTCAAGCCCCCTACCACCGGAAAACCGCCGGTAGGGGGCATTCGTGCGGGTTACTTCTTCTTGCCCTGGTTCTTGACCGCCTCGATGGCCGCCGCGGCCGCCTCCGGGTCCAGGTACGTGCCGCCCGGGTTCAGCGGCTTGAAGTCGGCGTCGAGTTCGTAGGACAGCGGGATGCCCGTCGGGATGTTGAGGCCCGCGATGTCCGCGTCGGAGATGCCGTCCAGGTGCTTGACCAGGGCGCGCAGGCTGTTGCCGTGAGCGGCGACCAGGACCGTACGGCCGGTCAGCAGGTCGGGGACGATCGCGTCGAACCAGTACGGGAGCATGCGGACGACGACGTCCTTCAGGCACTCCGTCCGCGGGCGCACCTCCGGCGGGAGGGTCGCGTAGCGCGCGTCGGAGAACTGGGAGTACTCGGCGTCGATGTCCAGCGGCGGGGGCGGGGTGTCGTAGGAACGGCGCCACAGCATGAACTGCTCCTCGCCGAACTCGGCGAGCGTCTGCGCCTTGTCCTTGCCCTGGAGGGCGCCGTAGTGGCGCTCGTTCAGGCGCCACGAGCGGTGGACCGGGACCCAGTGGCGGTCCGCGGCCTCCAGGGCCAGCTGCGCCGTGCGGATCGCGCGCTTCTGGAGGGACGTGTGGACCACGTCGGGGAGGAGGTCGGCGTCCTTCAGGAGTTCGCCACCGCGGACTGCCTCCTTCTCGCCCTTCTCGTTGAGGTTGACGTCCACCCAGCCGGTGAACAGGTTCTTCGCGTTCCACTCGCTCTCGCCGTGGCGGAGGAGGATCAGCTTGTACGGTGCGTCGGCCATGCCTCAGAGCGTAATCCACGCATTCGCCCGTTCGCGTGGCTGCCCGGCAGGCGGACGTTTGACGGAATCCCGTAATTGAGTGGCCCCCGCCAATCGAGCACTTGTAATGTTCGGTCGCCATCAGCACCGCTTACCAGCGCGCTCCTCACATCCTGCTCGCCCCGGGGGATCCATGCCGTACGCCCTGCGTGCCCGACGTGCCGTCCGGGAGACGGTCTCAGGCCTCCCCCGCGAGTTCTGGTGGCTGTGGACCAGCACGCTCGTCAACCGGCTCGGGGCGTTCGTCGCCACCTTCATGGCCCTGTACCTGACCCTCGACCGCGGCTACTCCGCCACGTACGCCGGTCTGGTCGCCGCCCTGCACGGGCTCGGCGGGGTGATCTCCTCACTGGGCGGCGGGGTGATGACCGACCGGCTGGGGCGGCGGCCGACGCTGCTGATCGCACAGGCCTCGACCGCCGTGTCCGTAGCGCTGCTGGGGTTCGTGCGCGATCCGGTGACGATCGCCGGTGTCGCCTTCCTCGTCGGCATGGCGAGCAACGCGTCGCGGCCCGCCGTGCAGGCGATGATGGCCGACATCGTCCGGCCCGAGGACCGTATCCGCGCCTTCTCCCTCAACTACTGGGCCATCAACCTCGGCTTCGCCGTGTCCTCCACCGCGGCGGGCTTCATCGCCGAGGTCAGCTACCTCGCCGGGTTCCTGATCGAGGCGGGACTGACGATGGTCTGCGCGATCCTCGTCTTCCTGCGGCTGCCGGAGTCCAAGCCGGCCGAGACGGTGACCACGGCCGCCGCCTCCGGCGGTTCCGCCGGCTCCGTGAGCCTCGGGACCGTTCTGCGCGACGGGCGCTTCATGAGCGTCGTCGGGCTGTCGTTCCTGGTCGCGCTGATCTTTCAGCAGGGGTCGGTGGGGCTGCCGGTGGCGATGGGGGAGGCCGGGTTCAGACCGGCCGAGTACGGCATGGCGATCGCCGTCAACGGCGTCCTGATCGTCGTCCTCCAGATCCCGGTCACACGCTTCATCGAGCACCGGGATCCGCGGCGGCTGCTGGTCGTCTCGTCCGTCCTCGCGGGGTACGGCTTCGGTCTCACGGCCTTCGCGGGGTCGGTGGGGGTCATCGCGCTCACGGTGTGCGTGTGGACCCTGGCCGAGATCGTCAACGCGCCGACGCAGACGGGTCTCGTCGTACGGCTGTCCCCGGTGCACGGGCGCGGGCGCTACCAGGGCATGTACACGATGTCCTGGGCCGTCGCGGGGCTGGTCGCTCCGCTGATGTCCGGGTTCGTCATCGACCGGTTCGGGGCGGAGTGGTTGTGGGGGGCGTGCGCGGTGGTGGGGACCGTGGCCGGAGTGGGATACGGGGTGCTGATGCGGCGGGTGCCGGAGGAGAAGGCGGCGGCGGTGGCCGAACCCGGGGCCGGGGTACGTCCGCAGCCGGAGGTGGGAGCAGCGGGAGCAGAGTGACCGGGGCTCCGTATCGTCCTTGCGCGCGGCGTAATCGACGCCCCGGCCCCGACCCGCCCCCCGACCCGGCGCCCGATCCACGCTCCCGCTCCCGCCCCGGCCCCGCTCCCGCCCCGGCCCCGGCCCCGGCCCCGGCCCCGGCCCCGGCAGCCATGGTCTCCACGATGCGAGTCAGCCGCCCGCCACCCGCCAGTACTGCCGCTCCTCCTCGTCCCGTACGACCACGCCCAGTCTCAGCAACTCCCCCCGCAGCTCCCGCGCCTCCCCCGCACCGTCGTCCTTCACCGCGTGGGCCCGGGCCCGCAGCAGCGCGTCGGCCCCCTCCGGCAGCCCGGGCATGCCCGGAACCCACCGGCGGAACTCGGCGCGGTACGGGTCCTCCTCCGCCCAGGCGTAGCCGTGCTCGATGAGCGTGTCCGTGAGGCGCTGCCAGGGCAGTCCGCTGCGCTCGCGCGCCAGCTCCAGGCTGCTCGGGGCCAGCAGGACCAGTTGTTTGCCGTCCCGGAAGAGTACGGAGATGTCCTCGCGGGGGAACGCGTGCGAGGTGTCCCTGATCTTCAGTGTCACGTGGCTGTCGGTGACGGTGACCGACAGCGAGTCGTGCGCGGCCGCGAGACCGAGGAGCAGGCCGCCGAGTACGCCCAGCGTGACCGTGCCCAGGCTGAGGGCCGGTTCCGGTATCGACGTCAGGAGTTCGGCCGGGCCTTCGAGCGGTGCCCACGGCAGGGACAGCAGCAGGCGGGCGAGCGGCGGGATCAGCGCGCCGGCGCCGGCGCCGCAGGCCACGCAGAAGAGCACGATCGCCCAGGCCGACTCCGCGAGTTCCGTGGCCGGCGTGGCCGACATGGCCGACGCGGCCTGTGACCCGGTTCGCTTTCCGCTGTGGACCTTTCTGGCTTCCTCCATGGGAAGAAGTCTCCGCCGGTGCGGGCCGGGCTGTCGTCAGCCCTTGGTCTACGGGCCCGCGACTTTGGTCGGCACCGCGGGCACGGCCGGGATCACGGGCACGCGCGGACGCACTGGCCTGCGCGGATCCACGGGCACGGGCGGGATGGGATCACGGCACGGATCACGGGTGCATCCGCGCCCCCTTCACCACCTTGTCGACGGCGTTCTTCGGGCCGTGGACCGCGAGGCCCACGAGGTCCAGATCCGCCGTGGGGACCGCGTGGACGGCCGCCCGGTTGTCGCGGTCGTTGCCCGTGGTGAAGAGGTCGGAGGTGAAGACCGCGCACGGCAGGGCGCGGGAGAGGGCTCGGGTGTGGGCCGTGGCCAGGGTTTCCTTCGTGGCCTCGAAGACCAGGACCGGCTGGCGGAACATCGGCAGGTAGGGCACGCCGTCCGCGTCCTCGTACGGTTCGCCGATCACCTCGGGGAGCTGCGTTCCCAGGCCACTGACCAGGAACGACGTCACGTTGAGGCGCTGCCAGGACTCCAGGTCGGCGCGCAGCAGTACGGCGATCTTCGTGTCGAAGCGGATCGGTTCGGGCGCCGGTCCGGGAGCCGTTTCGGGAGACAGTTCGGGAGCCGGTTCGGGAGCCGGCCCGGGGGCCGTTTCGGGAGCCGGTTCGGTGTGCGTGTTCATGATGCGAGCGTGCCCGGCGGTCCCCGCCGGGGTCTTGTACGTTCTTTGCATGGCTTCCCAGCCCGCCCGGATCGTCTCCGCCTGGCGGCCCGCAGTCGCCGGTGTCGTCGAGGTCTTCCACGCCCGCTTCACCGAGTACGCGTACCCGATGCACGTCCACGACGCCTGGACGCTGCTGATCGTCGACACCGGCGCCGTGCGGTACGACCTCGACCGGCACGAGCATGGCACCCCCCACGACACCGTGTCGCTGCTGCCGCCGCACGTTCCGCACAACGGCTCCCCCGTCACCCCGGACGGCTTCCGCAAGCGGGTGCTGTATCTCGACGGGACGCATCTCGGGGACGAGTTCATCGGGGCCGCCGTCGACCGGCCCGATCTGCGCGATCCACTGCTGCGGCGGCGCGTGGGGCAGGTGCACGGCGCGCTGCTGCGGCCCGGTGAGGAACTGGAGGCCGAGAGCAGGCTGCTGTTCGTCGGGGAGCGGTTGCGCGGCCACCTGCGGGGCGAGAGCGAGAACCCCCGTCCGGCGGATCCCGTCCTCGCGCGGCGGCTGCGTGAGCTGCTGGACGAGCGGGTCGTCGAGGGCATCGGGCTGCGTGCGGCCGCCGGGCTCCTGGGGGCCCATCCCGCCCATCTCGTACGGGCGTTCAGTGCCGCCTACGGCATCGCCCCGCACCAGTACCTGACGTCCCTGCGCGTGGGGCGTGCCCGGCGGCTGCTCCTCGAAGGGCGCTCGCCGGGTGACGTGGCCGCGGCGACCGGTTTCTACGACCAGTCCCACCTCACCCGGCACTTCCGCAGGCTGGTGGGGGTGCCACCGGGGCGTTACCGAAGGAGACGGCCTGGTGCCCCCGCCCGTAGGTGATCGTTGGCTGTGGTGTCCTCTGCTGTCAGTACGTCAGCTCCTCGTCAGCAGACACCGGCTCGGCACGGTCAGCCTGCCCCTCCTCGGTCCTTGCGCCAGGGGCGATCGGGGTCGCGGCCCGGCCGACGCCCGCATGTGCTGGTGAGCACCGGGCGTCGCCCCTCTCCTCGCGGGATACCTGCCGCCAGCCGCTGAGACTGGCGCTCCGGTTCCTCGGGACCGAGGAACAGTCTGGCCGCGACCAGTGGGCGCTTGACGCATTCGGCCAGGGGCGCGGTGATCTTCCCGGGTTCTCCGGGATGTCCGTCGCCCGCCACGCCCTGCCGGTGTCGAGCGCGCTGGATCAGTGGTTCCTGCGGCCTCGCCTGCCGACGAGTGCGGCGGCTGCTCCGCCGGCGACCAGCACCGCTCCGGCTGCCAGGAGGTACGGCGTCATGGGGCTGCCACCGGTCTCCGCCAGGCCCGTCTCCGCCACGCCGGTCTCCGGCAGACCGGTCTCCTGGGCGGGTGCGGCCGACTGTGCGAGGGGCGCCGACCGGCCGGACGTTGCCGGGGTGACCGACGGCGTGGCGGACGGTGCCGGGCTCTCGGAGGCCGACTGCGGAGACCGGCAGGTGGCCTGCGCCAGGATCACGGTGCCTTCCACCTTCGCAACGCCCAGCCGCATGGGATCCACGGACACCTGCAAGTGGAGTGCCGTGGCAGCGGCCGTGGCACTGGTGGTCTCCCTCTGGGACAGGGAGAGCCGGACAGTGCCGACGTCTGGGACCTCGACGGTAGCGGTGCCGCCGGCTTCCAGCGGCACCCGCTTGCCGAGAGCGGTGACGGGACCCAGCACCTGGGACTCGGCGACCGGCTTCTGTCCGGCGACACACGTTGCCGTGGCGGTGACCTGCTCGACCTCCACCAGGGACAGCACAGGCAGCCCGGGCACGTGGACTCGCGCCCGTACGAGACGGGACGTCCCTTCGGCACGGCCGTCGGCGACATCGGCTTTCGCCCTGGCCACGTCGGCCTCGAGCAGACGGACCGGGCGGTCGCGGTTGACGTGGTCGAGGGTGACGTCGAGGGTCTTCTTCTCCGCGGTCGCCGGAGCTTGAACCTCATTGAGCGTGGCACGCAGAGGCATCGTTCCGGCCGACCCGGCCCGGGAGACGTCCAGCGCCGCGCGGAAGGCCACTGCCGTGGCGCTGCCCTGGGAAGTGTCGGCCGCAGGAACCGCAGTGGCTTCGGCGGCGAGTGCTGAGCCGGCCAGGAGAAGGCCCGTGGCTGACACGGCAGCGAGACGACGAGCGTATGCAGCCCGAGGCGAGATTCTGGTCAACGCGGTGTCCTTGCATATGGAGAGGTGGGAGCCGCCCGGAACCAGCCGGTGGCCGGCTGGCCTGGCAGCAAGGCTCCATCTTGCTCGGGCGAAAGCTGCCAGTCGGGTGCAACACGGATGCTTCACTACAAGGAAGACGTTTGCGGGCAAGAGTTCTAACCATGGTGTTCCGGGCCACCACGGCGACGGGGCCCTCACCGGTCATCGGGATCGGGATCGGCACCGGCGGCAGGGCCGTCTCCGTGGACCCGGGCGCGGAGTCGCCGCACATCCTCTGGTCAACGCATCCACGGCGGCGGCACGTCGTGAGCCTGCGCGCCCTCGCCTGCCGCGTTGCTCCACCACGGCGCGAACCCAACGGCGCGAACCCAACACCCACCCCGCCCGGCCCCTGTTGCGAAGGTGGCGCCGTCGCCCGAGACGCGGCAGGCGGCACTTTCGCACCAGGCCCCAAGGGGTGTTTCGAAAGTCCTGTGCGGTGCCCGCAGTGTCCGGTGCGTGCTCTGGGGGTACCCCCTGCTCGAAGAGCTTGGGGGAGCGTGCCGGGCGCCGTGGGTGCTGTGCGGGACTTTCGAAACACCCCTAGCGGTCGCGGCGTTGGGTGAGGTGCGCGAACGCCTCCAGGTTGCGCGTCGACTCGCCCCGGGACACCCGCCACGCGTACTCCCTGCGGATCGCCGAGGCGAAGCCCAGCTCCAGCAGGGTGTTGAAGCTGCCGTCGGAGGCCTCCAGGACCTGGCCGAGCAGGCGGTCGATCTCGTCGGGGGTGACGGCGGACAGGGAGAGGCGGCCGGTGACGTAGACGTCGCCGTGCTGGTCGACGGCGTAACTCACGCCGTAGAGCTTGAGGTTGCGTTCCAGGAGCCAGCGGTGGACGCCCTGCTCGTTCTCGTCGGGGTGGCGGATGACGAAGGCGTTCAGCGACAGGGAGTGGCGGCCGACGATCAGGGAGACCGTCGTCTTCAGCTTCCGGGTGCCGGGGAGCTGGGTGACGTAGGTGCCGGGCTGGGGGCTCTCCCACTCCAGCTCGGCGTCCTTCAGCACGTCCTCGACGACCTGTGCCGCGCGCTGTTCCAGATCGGTGTCACCCATGCGGCGAGCGTACGCGACGGCGGTGCGCCTGCATCGCGGCCGTGTAGACGTCCGCCGTGGCGGCGGCCGCGGTGTCCCAGCCGAAGGACTGGGCGTGGCGGGCGGCCTGGCTGCCCAGCCGGGGCGCCAGCTGCGGGTCGTCGGCGAAAGCGCCCAGCACGCGGGCGTAGTCGGCCGGATCGTGGCCGCGCACGAGGAAGCCGGTGTGCCCGTCGCGTACGGCGACCGGCAGGCCGCCGACCGATGCCGCGAGCACCGGGGTGCCCGCCGCCTGGGCCTCTATGGCGACCAGGCCGAAGGACTCGCTGTAGGAGGGCATGACCAGGACGGACGCGGCGCGGAACCAGTCCGCCAGCTGCTCCTGGCCGACCGGCGGGCGGAACCGTACGACGTCCGCGATGCCGAGGCGCGCGGCGAGTTTCTGCAGGCCCTCGGGTTTGGCGAGGCCGCTGCCGCTGGGGCCTCCGACGACGGGCACGAGGATGCGCGAACGCAGCTCGGGGCGCTCGTCGAGGAGGACGGACACGGCGCGCAGCAGCACGTCCGGGGCCTTCAGGGGCTGGATACGGCCCGCGAAGAGCGGGATCAGCGCGTCCTGCGGCAGGCCCAGGCGGGCCCGGGCGGCGGCGCGGCCGTCTGCGGGCGAGAAGCGGCGGAGGTTCACGCCGGGGTGGACCACGGCGACCTTGTCGGGGTCGGCCGCGTAGTGCCCTACGAGGTCGTCGGCCTCTTCGGTGGTGTTGGCGATGAGGCGGTCGGCGGCGGTGACGATCTGGGTCTCGCCGATGACGCGGGCGGCCGGCTCGGGGGTGTCGCCGGCGGCGAGGTTGGCGTTCTTGACCTTGGCCATGGTGTGCATGGCGTGCACCAGGGGCACGCCCCAGCGCTGGGCGGCGAGCCAGCCGACGTGGCCGGAGAGCCAGTAGTGGGAGTGGACCAGGTCGTAGTGGCCGGGGCGGTGGCCGGCCCAGGCCTGCATCGCGCCGTGGGTGAAGGCGCACAGCTGGGCCGGGAGGTCCTCCTTGTTGAGGCCCTCGTAGGGGCCGGCGTCGACATGCCGGACGAGGACGCCGGGGGCCAGCTCCACGGTAGGCGGGAGGGCGGCTGCGGTCGCGCGCGTGAAGATCTCGACCTCGACGTTGATCGCCGCGAGGCGCTGCGCGAGCTCCACGATGTAGACGTTCATGCCGCCGGCGTCGCCGGTGCCGGGCTGGTGGAGCGGGGAGGTGTGCACGGAGAGCATGGCGACCCGGCGGGGCCTGCGGTGCAGCCGCAGGCGCGCGGGCGAGGACGCGGAGCGCCGCCCGAGCCTGCCGATGTACTGGCTCACGTGGCGTTCCTCCTTGGCTGCGGGCATACCGGACGGAGGGTGCGCTGTGCCCTCCAAGCGGATGCAACGCCGGAGGGACGGATTCCCATTCCTGCCGGGGTGGTTTTTGCCGACCCATTACCGGACGTCGCTCAACCGTTCGAGCGAGGATCGCGTCACCCGCGAGGGCTTCCCCGGACCGGGAGGGCTTCCCCGCTTCCCCGGACCGGGAGGGCTTCCCCGCTTCCCCGGACCGGGAGGCAGCCGCAGGCCGCATACCCTCGTAGGCATGACAGCCCGCGCCGCCGCCCTCCCCCGCTCCCGGGGTCGCTCGAGCGCGGGGGCCCCTGCCGTGGGGACGGTGACGCGCGGGACGACCAACCCCAACCGGCTGCGCCGCATGGACCGCTGGATCGCGGCCGCGCACGGCGCGGAGCTGCGGCGGGCCACCGATCCGGTGGCGGTCGACCTCGGATACGGCGCCGCCCCCTGGACGGCCGTCGAACTGCTGCACCGCCTGCGCGCGGTCGCGCCGCGCGTGCGGGTCGTGGGCGTCGAGATCGAGCCGGCCCGGGTCGCGGCGGCGCTGCCCTACGAGGAGGCGGGGCTCGTCTTCCGGCACGGCGGGTTCGAGATCCCGATCCCGCAGCGGCCCCTGCTCGTCCGCGCGGCGAACGTGCTGCGGCAGTACGAGGAGGGCGAGGTCGCGGCCGTGTGGGAGCGGCTGTGCGGGCGGCTCGCCCCGGCCGATCCGGCGACCGGCTCGCGCGGCGGGCTGCTGGTCGAGGGCACCTGCGACGAGATCGGGCGCCGGCACGTGTGGGTCGCCCTGGGCCCCGAGGGACCGCGCACGGTCACCTTCGCGACCCGGCTGGGCTCCCTGGAGCGCCCCTCCGACCTCGCCGAACGCCTGCCGAAGGCTCTCATCCACCGCAACGTCCCGGGCGAGCCGGTGCACGCCTTCCTGCGCGACTTCGACCGCGCCTGGGCGGCCGCCGCGCCCTACGCCTCGTACGGGGCCCGCCAGCGCTGGATCCGGACGGTGCGCGACCTGTCGGCCGACTGGCCGGTGGCGGACGGGCCGGTGCGGTGGCGGCAGGGGGAAGTGACGGTGCGGTGGGAGGCGTTGGCGCCCGGGGCCTGACTCCCGGGAACCAGGACCCGGCACCTGACTCCCGGCACCCGGGGCCCGGGACCCGGGACCCGTCACCTGACTCCTGGCCCCCCGCATCTGACGATGCTGTTGGCGAATGCTGCGCGGCGGGAGCCTAGTGTCCGCACGGTCTCAGCGACACGCCGCGTGCACGGCAAGTCGCTGAGACTCTCGCACCACTTGCCGGCCGTCCGCCGAATTCGCCAACAGCATCTCTGACTCCCGGGGGCCCGACAGGGCCCCCGCCCGGTACCTGCCTCCCCGCTGCCCGGACGGGACCCCGGTACCCGCCCCCCTGCCGCCCGGGCAGGGCCCCGGACACCTGGCTCCTCCGGCCCGGACAGGCCTGCCGGGAACGATCTCTTTGAGTCGTTCGTCACACGGGCGGGGAGATCGCGCCGCCGGAGGCATACCGACGAGGGAGTGGCGGAAAGTATTGCCTCTGTCGTTTCGCGGCCGGACATGGCAGCATCCCCAGGCGAACCGGACGTTACTGACGGTTAATCAGTTTGGGGGCTGAGGTATGGGCAGGGGCAAGCGTGGCCTGATCGCGACGGCCGTGGCCGTGGTCTGCGCGGTCACCGTGCTGGCGGCACCGGGCACGGCGTTCGCGAACCCCAACCCCTCCCCCACCCCTGCCCCCAGCGCGGGCCCCACGCTCGCACCCGCCAAGGACCTCGAAGCCGTACGCGAGAAGCTCGACAAGCTCTACCGCGCCGCGGCCCGCGCCACCGACGAGTACAACGCCGCCGAGGAGAAGGCGGACCAGCAGTCCGCCGAGCTCGTCAAGCTGGCCAAGAAGATCGTCAAGGGCAAGGAGAGGCTGAAGCAGCTCAAGGACCGGGCGGGCGCCGCGGCCGCCGCCCAGTACCGCGGCGGCGGACTGCCGCCCGAGGCCCACCTCATGCTCAGCGACGATCCGCAGGACTTCCTCGACGGCGCGGGCCGGGTCCGCCAGGGCCAGCACGCGACCAAGGGCCTGCTCGGCGAACTGACCCGCGCACAGGAGGACTTGGAGCAGTACGCCAAGGACGCCTCCGCCCAGTGGAAGAAGCTGGAGGCGGGCCGTAAGGCCAAGGCCGCCGCCCAGAAGAAGATCGAGAAGCAGATCGCGCAGGCGGAGAAGGTCGAGTCCGAGCTGGCGAAGGAGGAGCAGGAGCGCCTCGCCGAGCTGGAGAAGGAGGCCGCGCACAGGGCGCAGACCGCCTGGCTCGACTCCGGCATCCTGGACGAGATCAGCGGAAAGGCCTCCGAGCAGGGCAAGAAGGCGGTCGCCTACGCCACGGCCCAGATCGGCAAGCCGTACCAGTGGGGCGCCGAGGGCCCCAGGAGCTACGACTGCTCCGGGCTGACCTCACAGGCCTGGGCATCCGCCGGCCAGGGCATCCCGCGCACCTCGCAGGAGCAGTGGAAGCGGCTGCGGCACATCGACGTCGAGGACATGCGGCCCGGCGACCTCATCATCTACTTCGGCGACGCCAGCCATGTCGCGATGTACGTCGGCGACGGGACGATCGTGCACGCGCCCCGGCCCGGGCGGGATGTGACCCTCGCGGGGGCGGGGTCCATGCCCATCCTCGGGGTCGTACGGCCGGATGCGGACGCCGGCTGAGCCACCGGGCGCACACCGGATGAAGTAGGCCGAATCACCCGACGCGGACCGGATGGACTCCGGCTGGATCACCCGTCACACACCCGATGATGCGAGCCGAATCACCGACACACACACCGGATATCGGACAGGGGACGCCCACGGTGACGGGGCCCACGTGACCCACTCCACCCCGAACCCCCCACCAAAAACCGCGCCGGCGTGACGTTCGTCATCCCCGCAGCATCCTGGGGCTGTCCAACTGCGGCACATATCGCGGCATATGACACTGGCCGGTGGCCCAACGGCGTGGCTCACACCATTCCTATGCGGCGCCGACACCCGCTATGGTCCCCGTCGGTGGGTCGAGGTCCCTCGCCCTCACCATGCCCTCGGGGGGAGGGAAGGAACCAACACGATGCCCGTACCCATACCGCGGCAGAGAGCGATCCCGGCCGCGGAGAGTGGTCAGGCGCAGGCCGCGTCCCCGTGCGGCGGATCCGCCGAGGAGTCCGTCACGGACGCCTCGACCGCGACCCGCACGCCGGACACCGCCGGGAACACCACGGACAAGGTGGACAACCACACCGCCCACACCAACCTGACGCTGCTGCTGATCGAGGACGACCCGGCCGGTTCGCCGATCGTGCCGGACCTGCTCGACCAGGCGGGCAAGCCGATCCGCGTCCGCACGGCCCGCAACCTGACGGAGGCCGGCCGGCTGCTGACTGACGACGTCCACTGCATCCTGCTGGACCTCGCGCTGCCCGCGCCCGGCCGCAGCGACTCCGACGACGAGCTCGCCGTGCTCAAGCACGTGCTGGAGCTCGCGCCCCGGCATGCCGTCCTGGCACTGACCGCGTCGGGCGACGCCGAGCGCGGCGCCGAGGCGGTGCGCGTGGGTGCCCAGGACTACCTCTTCCGCGACGAGCTGGACGGCCGGCTGCTGAGCCGGGCGATCCGCTACGCGGTGGAACGCAAGCGCTCCGAGTCGGCCGAGCGCCGGCTCGCCGAGGGCCGGCTGCGGGCCCAGGAGAACCGCCGCCTGGAGCGCGGTCTGCTGCCGACCCCGCTGCTGGAGGGCTCCCCCCTGCGGTTCGCCGCCCGCTACCGCCCGGGCCGCTCGCGCGCCCTGCTCGGCGGCGACTTCTACGACGTCGTCCGGACGCCCGACGGCACCGTGCACGCCATGATCGGCGACGTCTGCGGGCACGGCCCGGACGAGGCCGCGCTCGGTGTGGAGCTGCGGATCGCGTGGCGCGCGCTGACGCTGGCGGGCCTGTGCGGCGACCAGCTGCTGGGCACGCTGCAGCAGGTGCTGGAGCACGAGCGGGCCGACGACGAGATCTTCGCGACCCTGTGCACCGTCGACATCGCACCGGACGGCCGCCGCGCCGGCCTGTGCCTGGCCGGCCACCCCTCCCCGCTGCTGGCCCGGCCGGGCACTCCGGCCCGGCTGCTGCCGTACGACAACAACGGCCCGGCCCTCGGGCTGCTGCCCGGCGCCCGCTGGCCGCGGATGCAGGTGGAACTGGGTACCGAGTGGAGCCTGATGCTCTACACCGACGGTCTGATCGAGGGCCGCATCGGCGAGGGCCGGGAGCGGCTCGGCCAGGAGGGCATGACGGAGATGGTCCGCCGCCAGTTCGCCGAGGGCCTGCGGGGCGAGCAGTTGCTGCGGGCGGCGGTGAACGAGGTGCGCGACCTCAACGGTGGCGAGCTGACGGACGACGTGGCGGTACTGCTGCTGGACCGGGTGCCGTAGCTCCCCGGGCTCCGCGGTCGCGGCCGCGGAGGGCCTTCAGCGGCCGCCGTTCCAGGGGCCGTACGGGCCGTCGCTGCTGGAGCCGCGCTGGCTGCGGCCACCGCCCGGGAGCGCCCGGATCGCCGGCCGCACGTCGACCATGTACACGATCGTCGCGATGAGGCCGATGATCGGCAGGAACGACAGGATCGGGAAGAGCAGGTTCACGACGAAGGCGATCCCGAGGACGATCATCCAGAACGGCTTGGTCTTCTTGTCGGCCGCGCGGTAGGCGTCCTCGCGACGGACGGCCGCGTCGATCAACGCGAAACCGCTGAAAACGATCAGAGCCATGCTCAGAAGCCACATCAACCCTGCGAAGCCCTGCATCAGCACAACGTCCACCACCCGACTCGGCTCGTCCCTACGCGGTCACCGTACCCGCACAGCGGGCCGGACACCCCCAGGGTGCCCGGCCCGCCGTACGCCTGCGCCGGTCACTGCGCCGGCGGCGTCGTCTTCTTGGCGGTGGTGGTCTTGCGCGCCGGGGCCTTCCTGGCGGCGGGCGCCTTCTTCGCCTGGGCGGCACCGGCGGGCTTGGCCTGGGCGGCACCGGCGGGCTTCGCCGGCTCCTCCTTGACCTCGACCGGCTCCGGCTTCGGCTCGACGGCGATGGCGAACTCCTCCACGCCCTCGGCGACGTCCTCGATGCTGTCGGCGGCCTCGCCGCGCCAGGTCCGGACGGCCTGCTCGCCATGCTCGGCGACCTTCTCGTAGGTCTCCCGGGCCTTGACGGCGTACTCGGCGGCCACGCCGACACCGCGCAGCGCGAAGTCCTGGGCGCTCTCGCCGACCTTCTTCAGGTCCGCGTCGATCGTGCTGCCGAGCTTCTTGATGTCGACGTCGATGGAGCCGATGAACTCCGTGACCTTGCCCTGGAGGGTCTGCTGCGTCTCCTTGACGCGCGCGGAGGCCTCCTTGGCCCGGGCGGAGGCCTTCTCCTGAACGGCCTTGGTGTCGGTGTTGCGTACGGCGTCGATCCGCGCGGGGGCCTCCGAGCGCAGCTGCTCCACCAGGGCCGGCACCTTCTTGGCCTGCTGCAGGGCGAGGTCGGCGGTGCCTGCGGCGAAGTAGAGCGGGGTCGGGTCGCTGAAGGTCTTGCGCAGGTCGTCGGTGATGGCCATGGTGATGGTCCTCCCGGATTCTTTCTCGCTTGAGGGTTCGGCTGAGGGTCGTGTGATCCGCAGCGGTACGGCCGGTGCCCTGGTCCGGCTCAGCCGGCCGTCTGCTGCGGGTCGGTGGCGCTGCCGCCGCTGTTCCTGCGGGGGCGGCGGGCGGCGGGCGTACCGCCGTTGTTCCTGATGGCCGTGGCGTCGGCGTTCTTGCTGCCCGCGACGCCGCCGGCCGTGCGGTCCCGGGGTATCTCGGTGCCCGCGTCCGGGGCGTCCACGTACTCCGCGTCGCCGCCGGACATGGCGTCAACGGCGGCGCCGTCGGCGGCCCCGGCCCCGTCGTCGCCGCTGCCGAACCCGTTCTCCTTGCGGAAGGACTCGTAGATCTGCAGCAGCACCTGCTTCTGCCGCTCGTTCAGCGTCAGGTCGGCGAGGATGACCGCACGCGTCCCCACCTCGTCCCGGTCCCGCTCGGCGTCGAGGATGCCGGCCCGGACGTACAGCGTCTCGGCGGAGATCCGCAGGGCCTTGGCGACCTGCTGCAGCACCTCCGCGCTCGGCTTGCGCAGCCCGCGCTCGATCTGGCTCAGGTACGGATTGGACACCCCGGCGGCATCGGCGAGCTGCCGCAGCGACAGCTGCGCGTTGCGCCGCTGCTCGCGCAGGTAGTCACCGAGATTGCCGACGTTGAGCGTTGCCATGCCCCCACAGTGCAGCACCTCGCTAACTATTGCAAGCACCCGCTTGCAAAAGTGCGCCACGCCACGCGGCTGTCTGCGTGAGACTGAGCACGATAGGTGTCGTAAGTGCAGGACATCTGTCGGGAACAAGTCAGCACCTGAGCACATCACCCTGGCTTTGGGCGCCGCAGCCACCGTCATTCCGCTCCCGACCCGGCCGGTGCTGGCCCGCGCCTTCACCAAGGTCGGCTCCTGGGTCCGGTGCTCGAATCGCGTGGTGATGCGGTGAGGTCCTATCGCCCAGTCGGCGGGCAGCCGGTCTTAGCGGACTGATCGTGCAGGTAGAGGGACTGTTCCTGAGGAGTGAGAGTGGTGTCGATGGCCTCGCAGATGGTGCGGATCGCGCGGGCCGGGTCGGGCAGGTCGACGTTCCACAGTTCGACGGAGCTGCCAGTACTGATGGCCAGGGTGCGTCCGTCCGGGCTGAACGCCACCACTCCAGGCAAGGGGGGCGGCAGGGTGCGTCTGGGCTGACTGGTGGCGAGGTCCCACAACTGGACGCCTCTGGCGCTGCTTGTGGCCAGGGTGCGGCCATCGGAGCTGAAAGCCAGCGACTCCACCTCACCGCTGGCACTGAAGCTGTCCTGGAGCCGACCGGTGCGCGCATCCCACGTCTCCACGAGTCCGTTGCCGGCGCTTGCGGTGGCCAGGGTGTGTCCGTCCGGGCTGAACGCGAGGCTCTGCGGGCTCCGGCTGCTCGGCTTGATGGTGCGCTGTGTGCGGCCGGTCGCGGCGTCGAGCAGCGTGACCTGGTCGCCGCCGCTGTCCTCGATGTTCACGACGGCAAGGGTGCGTCCGTCCGGGGTGAACGCCAACGTTCTGACCGATCTGCCGTGGCCGGTGCGGACGGTGTGCAGCGCGCCCGTAGAAGGGCGCCAGATCCGCACCCATCCCTTCCCGCCGGCGACGGCGAGCCGCGTCCCGTCGGGACTGAAGACCGCCCTGGTGGCGCCCAGGGCACGGCTTTGGTGAAGGCGGCCCGTGGCGACATCCCGCACCTCGATCACCGCCCCGGCCTTCCTGGCCCTTGCGGCCAGCGCACGCCCGGTCGGGCTGAACCCCGCAACCCCGAGGCGCCTGACTGGGAAACGCAGTTGTTTTCCCCGGACGGCCAGGTCGGTGTCGAGCGCCAGTGTGGCTTTGCGTTCGCCGGTCCTGACATCCCAGACCTGTACCGACCCACGGCCGGGCGGGCCTTGGTGAACCGTGGCCACCGTGCGTCCGTCCGCACTGAAGGTCATGTCATCAACGGACGTGCCGGCAAGGCCCCGCAGAGTTATCAGCGGCTGATCAGCGGAGAGGCGGTGGACGCGGATGGTGGGTTCCGAGTAGCTGCTGGTGACCAGAGTGCGGCCGTCCGCGCCGAGGGCCATTGCCATGAGCCCGCGTCCCTGGTGACCGGCGGTCACGGTGGCCCGCGCCGTGCCGGAGGCGGTGTCCCACAGTCGGACCGTATCCCCAGGACCCGGGATGGCGAGGGTCCGCCCGTCCGGGGCGAAGGCCACCTGGTTCACCTTCATGCGGCCATCCTTGATGGTGCGCCGGACGAGGCCGGTCGCCACTTCCCGCAGCTGCACCGAACCGTCGGTGCGGCCAACCGCGTATGTCCGGCCATCGGGGCTGAAACCCAGCCCACGCTCGATCTGCCTGTCGTGGACAGTGCGAGTGCGACCGGTGGCCATATCCCACACCCGCACCACTCCGTTGCCGCTTATCGCGGCAACGGCACGACCGTCAGGGCCGAAGGCCACCGCCTCCGGGACGTCGGTACGGCTGGTGAAGCTGTGCCGCTTGCGCCCGGTGGCCACGTCCCATACCCGTACAGCCGCCGGCGAGGACACGGCCACGGCACGACCGTCAGGGCTGAAGTCCATCCCACGTACCGAACCATCGGGGGCGGTGAGGGTTCTGAGTTTCCTGCCGGTGACCGGATCCCACAGGCCTACCACCGCGCCGGTGCCCCCGGAAGTAGCGACGGCGAGGGTGCGTCCGTCGGGGCTGAACGCCGCGGCTTCGCTGCTGGTGTTGTGGCCAGTGAACAAGGCTCGTCGGACCCGGCCTCCGGGCAGGTCCCAAATCCGCACCGTGCCGTCTCCGCTGTGCGCGGCGAGGGTCCGTCCGTCCGGGCTGAGCGTGATGACGTCCACGGGTTCGGTGCCGCCGGTCAGGCGCTTGCGCAGCGGTAGCGCCGCAGCGGCATACAGGGCGGCGGTGGCTTCGCGGGTCGGGCTGGTGCGGTACGCGTGGACAGCGAGCAGTGAGGCGAGGTCCGGTTCGGAGTCAAGCAACGCACCGGACTGAGCGGCCAGTTGCCGAGACTGGGCCAGGTGCTGGGCGGTGACCGCGCTCTGCCACTGCCCCACAGCGACGCCAGCCGCGACGAGGGCGAGACACAGGGCGGTAGTGACCGCGGCCAGCACCAGCCGGTACCGGCGACGCCCCTTCTGCTCGTGGTCACGGCTGGCTTCGAGGAAGGCGTGCTCCAAGTCGGTCAGGTCCTCGCGCGGTGCACCGCCGAAGTGTTCCTGGGCGGCGGCGAGCCGACTTCCCCGGACCAAGGCTCCGTCCTCGCGGCCCAGTTCCTGCCAGGCGTGGGCCGCGTCGGTCAGGTTCCGGTGCACCCGCAGGCGTTCGCGGTCCTCCTCGATCCACCCACGCAGCCGGGGCCAAGCCGTGATCAGGGCCTCGTGGGCCAACTCGACCGTGTCGCCGTCCAGGGTGAGCAGCCGTGCCTCGGCGAGTGCCTCCAACACCTGGGCGGTGTCATCCCGGTCGGTGCCGGACAGTTCGGAGCGCTCGACGGAACGGCGGGTGTCGGGAGTGCCGTCACCGGGGGCGATCAGCCTCAGCAACACCCGGCGGGCAGCAGCCGCCCGGTCTTCGGTGAACCGGCCGTAGGTCTGCTCGGCGGTCTTGGCGATCGCGCCGTCCAGGCATCCCGCCGCCTCGTAGCCCGCCACGGTCAGCGTCTTGCCACGGCGGCGGCGCCAGGTCTCCAGCAACGCGTGGGACAGCAACGGCAACCCGCCCGGCTCGTCGGCGACCTCCTTGACCAGCCGGGTCGTAAGGGCGCGTTCCACGGTCAGTCCAGCGGCCGTGGCCGGCTTGACGACAGCGTCGCGCAGTTCCGCCGGGCTCATCGCACCGGCCAGCAGGTTGGCATCGCGCAGTGCGTCGGCCAGGTCGCGGTGCTCGGCACAGCGGCCGTAGAAGTCGCCGCGCACGGCCAACAGCACCCGTAAGCGGCTTTCGGGCTGCCGGGCGGCCAGCAGCAGGTCGATGAAGCGGGCACGCTCGGTGGCATCGCGGCAGAGGGTGAAAACCTCCTCGAACTGGTCGACGATCACGAACGTGTCCGCCCCGGCACTGCCGTCGCCGGGAACTGCGGGTGTGAGGAGAGGAGCGTGGGTGCGGGCGGGGCGCTCGCCCGGGGTCAGGATGCGGATCGCGGCCGGACGCAGGTCCGGCTCCTGAGCCTGCCGGAGGACGGGTACCAGGCCGGCCCGCAGCAGGGAGGACTTGCCGCTGCCGGAAGGGCCGAAGACCGCCGCGAACCGCCGACGGCTCAGCAGGTCTACCAGGTCGGCGGTGAGCTGTTCCCGACCGAAGAACAAGGCGCTGTCACCGGGCTCGAACCGCGCCAGGCCCCGGTACGGCGGGAGTGTTCCGTCGTCGCCCCGAGAGCCGTCACCGGCGGACTCCTCCACCGCCTCCTTCCACCGGGCCTCCCACTGCGCCGCATTGCCGCCGCAGCCGCGCACATAGGCCAGGGCCACCGGCAGCGTCGGCAGCTGCTCACCCCCTGCCGCCTGCGACAGCGTGGTCACCGAGTAGCCCGCCCGCTGGGCCAGCGCCCGGTAGGTGACCCCGCCCGCCTCCGCCCGCAGCTTGCGTAACTCGAACGCGAACCGCTGCACCGGACCCGCCGCCGGATCCACCGGCACCTCACGACGACCCGCCACGCCCTCTCCCCCTCCAGCTGTCCCTGCATCAGAGCGAGCAGCCGCCCCACGCACCCCTATGACACCCGAACGGCCCGCGCATCCCGTCATTGTTCGGCCGCCAGAACGGTACTGCCGAACAATGCTCCAGCCGCTGAACTCGGTGATGCGAGCGTCAGGGCGGCCTGCAAGCGCGGGAGATCTACATCGCCCCTCGGCGTTCTCACCCGCCCATTGCGGACCACGTCGGCACGCCCCCCACGACGAGCCCAACCAACACCTCACCAAAGAGGATTTTGTCCACGCATGGAAGCCCCACCCGTCGCCCCCACTTCACCAGACGACTCACCCTCTGTCACTTTACGATTACTTAGAATCATGTCGAAGGCCGGTCCGTCGCGGTTGGGCTGGCTGGATGCGTTGCGCGGCCTCGCCGCGCTCGTCGTGGTGTTCGACCATTCGTCGTACACCTTCATGGCGGACTTCCGGCGGGAGTTGATGCCGCAGTTCAACACCAGCCGCTACGGCATCATGGTGTTCTTCCTGGTGAGCGGCTACATCATCCCCGCGTCGCTGGAGCGCCGAGGCTGCGTCCGGACGTTCTGGATCGGGCGGATCTTCCGTGTGTACCCGCTGTGGGCGGCTGTCGTCACTGTGCTCCTTGCCGTCAACCTCTTGGGCATTGCGGAGATGCGTGACTTCGCCCAGCAGAGCGCTGCCACGGTGGCTGTCGCCCACGTGACCATGCTCCAGGAGTTGCTGGGGACACCCAATCTCCTGCTGGTCCTGTGGACGCTCTCGTACGAGATGGCCTTCTACTTGCTGGTCGTCGCCCTCTTCACAGTCCGCCTTCACCAGCAGTCCGCGACGGTCGCCGTCATCTTGGCCGTGCTCGCCGCTGTGAGCGTGACGGCAGGGGCCGTGCTGCCGGCCTCTGCCCTGTCCGGCATGGTCGGCACCGGCCCCCTGATCGCGTTCGCCTCGATCGCCATGGTGGTCGCCATCTGCTGTGCGAGCGCCAGGTCACCCGTACTCCGGGTGCTCGGGGGCGCGTTGGGTGGGGTGCTGGCGCTCGTCCTGGCCGCATTCAACGGCACGGTACCGCTGTGGGAGGGTCTGGTGATCCTCGCGGTGATGTTCCTCGGCACCGCCGTCTACCGTGCCGAGAACGGTCAGAGCACCTGGAGGTACGCGGCGGGCACTGCCGTCGTGGTGGTCGCCTGTGCCATGGGGAGTGCGTACCGGTACGGCGACGGTGACCACTTCACACGGCGCGGCTGGACCGTCGCATTCCTACTGGCTGTGCTCACCTTCGGCGCCGGGCTGGCCTCGCGTCGCCGACGCATACCGCGTCTGCTGACCGGACTGGGAACGATCAGCTACTCGGTCTATCTGGTGCATCCGGTGCTGCTGGCGGTGATCGACAGCACGATCGGCCGCCGGCGGCAGGACAATCTCCCGCTCGAAGTAGCGTTCTTCATTGTGCTGCTGCCCTTGTGCGTGCTGACCCATCGTTTCATCGAAGCACCGAGCCAGACCTGGGGCCGCAGGTTGGCCCATCGCGTGCAGCCACCGTGACGAGCGGCCGTGCCGCACCGCCCTTGCAGCGACACTGCTGACGTGTGGGTACCCGACCCGGCGCGGACCGTCCTCTGGGGAGCCAGAACCTGACCATGGGGCGGCAACCTCCTCTCCCTACAGAACCTTCTCCATTCGAACCGGGGCGGTTCACCCAGACAAGACGAAGCACCCCAGGTCAGGACCTTGCACTACCCACACTTAACTGGGACAGGACAAGCCTGAGCACGATAGGTGTCGCATTTGCACGACAACTATCGTAGGGAGCACGGAACTACGCCAGATCGATCAGGCCGCGAGCACGGAAGCCTCGGGCCCCGCGCCACCTCGCGGGTGCGACCGGTGCACACACGCCGCGCGGCACCCGATGCCGGGCCCCCGGTCAGCCGGCTTCCGTCAGGGCCGCGTGCGCGGCGGCGAGGATCTCCTCGGAGAGCGGGGAGCCTTGCGTGGCCCGGGACAGGACCAGAGCACCGACCAGGGTGCACAGCCGGGCGAGGCCGCTCTCGCCGCCCCCGACGGCCTCGTCGGGGGCGAGGAAGGCGGCGGAGTCGGCCACGCCCTCCGCGTAGGTACGGCGCGCCTCGCAGTCTTCGGCTCCGCGCGCGACGTCGATGGCGAGAGCCGCGACCGGGCAGCCGTCCGCCGCGTTGTCACGGTGTTCGACGGAGAGGTAGGCGTCGATCAGGGCCCGCTGAGCGGCATCCCGCCGCCCGTCGTGCCGCTCGAGCCCGGCCGCATTGCGCCGTGCGGTCTCATCGAAGGCGTGGGCGGTGACCTCATCGACGAGCGCTTCCTTGGAGGCGAACTGCTTGTAGAAGGCACCGTGGGTGAGGCCGGCCGCCTTCATGAGATCGGCGACGCTGACGTGGGTGCCCTGCTCCCGGAACAGCCGCGACGCGGTGTCCACCACCCGCCTGCGATTTTCCTGCGCCTGCGCCTGCGATACGCGACCCATGACCACCTCCCATTTGGATGTCGACTGGTATCTATCGTAGTCTGGCGTTTAGATTGTTATCGAAATCTAATTGGCGCGGGTGTCCCGACGGCGCCCGAAATGATCTGGAGCGAGCATGGAACTCAAGAACGCGGTCGCGGTGGTCACCGGCGCCAACCGGGGCCTCGGGCGGCACCTGGCCGCCCAGCTCGTGGAGCATGGCGCCAAGGTCTACGCGGCGGCCCGCCGTCCCGAGACGGTCGACCTGCCGGGCGTCCGCCCACTGCGCCTCGACGTGACGGACCAGGAGTCGATACGGGAGGCCGCCCGCATCGCGTCGGACGCGACGCTACTGATCAACAACGCGGGCATCTCCACCGGCGCGACGCTGGTCGGCGGCAACCTGGATGCGGTGCGCCGGGAGATGGAGACCAACTTCTTCGGCCCGCTCGTCGCCACACGGGCCTTCGCCCCCGTCATCGAGGGCAACGGCGGCGGCGCCGTACTCAACGTCCTGTCCGCCCTGTCCTGGTTCCACCCGGCAGGACTCGGTTCCTACGCGGCCTCCAAGGCCGCCGCCTGGGCGCTGAGCGACGCGAGTCGCGAGGAACTGGCGCCCCGCGGGATCACCGTCTCGGCGCTGCACGTCGGCTACATGGACACCGACATGGCCGCCGGCGTGCCCGCCGATCAGAAGGTCGCAGCCGCCGACGTCGCGGCCCAGGCCCTGCGCGGCATCGAGACCGGCCTGCCCGAGATCCTCGCCGACGAGGCCAGCCGGTACGTCAAGCAGAGCCTGTCCGCGGCGCCCCAGCCGAACGCGGGCTGACGCTCACCCCCTCCACCACGGCACGACGGCCTTCCAGGCCCCCTTGCGTAAGGACTTCTCGTGCGTTATACGACCTTCGGACACAGGACCGGACTGCGCGTGTCCGAGTACGCGCTCGGCACCGCGAACTTCGGCACCGGCTGGGGCGCAGGCGCCGAGCCCGACGAGGCCCGCCGCATCTTCGACCGGTTCGCCGAGGCCGGCAGCACCTTCCTCGACAGCGCCGACGGCTACCAGTTCGGCGAGTCGGAGGAACTGACCGGCAAGCTCGTCTCCGCCGACCGCGAGCACTTCGTCCTGGCCACCAAGTTCGCCCTCGGCGCCGCCCCGCAGCCGGACATCTCCAAGACCGGCAACAGCCGCAAGAACCTGGTCGACTCCGTCGAGGCCAGCCTGAAGCGCCTGGGCACCGACTACATCAACCTGCTGTGGGTGCACTTCCCCGACCAGCTCACTCCGATGGAGGAGCTCCTGCGCGGTCTCGACGACCTGGTCAGCGCGGGCAAGATCCACCACGCCGCCCTGTCCAACTTCCCGCCTGGCGCGTCTCGCGCGCGGTAACCCTCGCCGACCTGCGCAACCAGTCCCCCATCGTCGGCAGACAGCACGAGTACAGCCTCGTCGAGCGCACCACCGACCGGGAGCTGCTGCCGATGGCCGAGAGTCTCGGACTCGGCGCCGCGCTGTGGTCCCCGCTCGGCGGCGGACTGCTCACCGGCAAGTACCGCACGTCCGCAGAAGGGCGCCTCAGCGATCTGGGCATGGTCATCCACACCGAGAGCACCGACCAGAAGGCCGCCGTCGTCGACACCGTCCTGGCCATCGCCCAGGAGACCGGTGCGACGTCCGCCCAGGTGGCGGCGGCCTGGGTCCGCGAGCGCGCCGCCCGCTCCACGGCCACGCTGGTCCCGATCATCGGCCCGCGCAACCTCTCCCAGCTCGACAGCTACTTCGCAGCCCTCGACGTCCAGCTGACCGACGAACAGTACGCGCGCCTCGACAAGGTCAGCGCCGTGCCGCTCGGTGTACCGCACGAGGGCATCGGGGGCTCGCTGGGGCACCTCCAGGGCGGCGACGCGAGCAGCGTCATCACCCCGGTCGTGCCGGTGGCCTGAGCCCGGAAACACGGCCGACGCAGAGCTCTCCGCGCAGGCACTGGCCACTGCCGTGCCTGCCGAAGCGGAGCGCGCGGACTAGAAGAACACCACAAGCTGTCTCGTCCCGAGACAAGCCCCTCACGGACAGAACACCCCTCCCGCTTGGACGGGAGACCACACGAACGGAGATGACGATGAAGGCCTTCATGGTCGAGAAGTACGGTGATGCGGCCGGGATGCGCGCCGCCGATATACCTGACCCTCAGGTGGGCGCCGACGACGTCCTGGTCAAGATCCACGCGGCGGGCGTCAACCCGCTGGACATGAAGATCCGCAACGGTGACCTCAAGGCGATCCTTCCCTACCGTCTCCCGCTCGTCCTGGGCAACGACCTCGCCGGGACCGTCGTCCGGGTCGGATCGTCCGTCGACCGCTTCGCCGTGGGCGACGAGGTCTACGCGCGGCCTGACAAGGACCGCATCGGCACCTTCGCCGAACTCCTCGCCGTCCACCAGGACGACCTCGCCCCCAAGCCCGCCACGCTCACCATGACCGAGGCCGCCTCCCTCCCCCTGGTCGCGCTGACCGCCTGGCAGGCCCTGGTCGAGCGGGCCCACGTACAGCCGGGCCAGAAGGTCTTCATCCACGCGGGCGCCGGCGGCCTCGGCTCCATCGCCGTCCAGCTGGCCAAGGAACTGGGCGCGTACGTGGCCACCACCGCGAGCACCGCCAAGGTCGACCTGGTCAAGGAACTCGGCGCAGACGAAGTCATCGACTACCGCACACAGGACTTCACCGAAATCCTCCACGGCTACGACATCGTCCTGGACTCCCTCGGCGGCGAGGACCTCGCCAAGTCCCTGCGCGTCCTCAGGCCCGGCGGCCAGGCCATCTCCGTCGTGGGCCCGCCCGACCCGGCCACCGCCCGCGAGCTCGGCGCGAACCCGGTCCTGCGCCTGGCCATCACCGCCCTCAGCGCCAAGACCCGGCGCCAGGCCAAGCGCCTCGGCGTCACCTACGCCTTCCTGTTCATGAAGGCCAGCGGCGCCCAACTCCGCGAACTCACCCCCCTCATCGACGCCGGGAAGATCCGCCCCATCGTCGACCGGGTCTTCCCCTTCGACGAGACCCTCCAGGCCATGGAGTACGCCGAGAAGGGCCGCCCGAAAGCCGGCAAGGTCGTCGTCTCCATGACGTGAGCACAGGGCACCGGCCCTGCCGGACGCCGAGAACGCCGCCCGCCACAACGAGAAGATCCCGCCCCACGCTCCTCTCTCCCACACCAGGACTCGATCACGAACGCACCGTCCAACTCCCCCACGCCCACCCCGTCGTCGTACAAGAACGCGCCGACCCGCGCCGTGTCCGTGCACGGCGTGGACTTCGCCTACCGGCAGCACGGTCCGGACGACGGCGTACCGCTGATCCTCCTGATTCACCTGGCCGGGGTCCTGCGCCCACGCCCCGACCGGCTCGCCGCCCTGGCAGGACGTGAACAAGGCATTCTGGAAGGGGCCTTGCTTGACCTGGTGCAACAAGAACCGGCGCCTCCAAGAAGCCCAGGCGCAGCTTCACAAAGGCTGCGGACAAGCGAGAGCAGCCGGACGGTCTCGCCCGGATCTTCCGGAACTACCAGTCCTGGGCGATCACCCAGGACTGGTACCACCTCGCGGAGGCGGCAGACCAGGACTGATCGTTTGACATCCAACCCAGTCGCCCCAGGCCAGGGCATCGCACCGGACTAAGAAGCCGTTGTCTTACCGGATGTGATCACTGAGTTTCCGCTGTTCAGGCATGGTTCCGGCGTCGTCGTGGGAGCGTTCGGGCGATCAGTTCGTC
>NZ_JBVIPD010000014.1:0-201052 GCF_055578235.1 Streptomyces sp. NPDC033136 | reverse complement strand
GCGAGTACGGACTTGGACGTGCCACTTGCTTCTTCCCTCGATTCATTACAGGACAACCCTATTGGGTCCCTGTCCGGGATCTTCGGGGCCCCTCATGCTCCTTGTGTGCTTCATCGGACTGTGGATCTGGGCGGCCACGGCGGATGACCGTGCTGAGGGAGAGGCCCGCGCTGATATGCGGAGTGGTGCTGAGACTCGGCAGGAAAGGCTCGTGGGGGCGGCGGCCGACGGTGTGCTGGACGACAGCGAGATCGCTCGGGTTTTCCCTCAGGGAAAGTTGGCTCAGGGCCTGGTCAGGATCGAGCGGCACGGTCCTGATGTCACAGCGACGGCAGAGCTACTGGGCGTCGGGCCGGGAGTCTTCCTCACCAGCGAGACATTGGTGACGGGGTGCTTCGCCTTCACCGTCACACCGGACGGGGATGGCCGTCGGAGGCCTGCAGTCACCGTCAGGGAACTGGCCGTGGAGAACGAGCCGCAGTCCGCGTGTACGACGGCAGGAGTTCCGTCTCCCAGCGTCTTCCCAAGCCGCTGAACGAGGGGATGCGACTGGGGCGATCAGCCGCGGCGCTGACCCGGCAACCCACCGTGATCAGCAACGATCCATGCAAGGGGCTCATCGGAGATGAGCCGCACCCTTTTGCCCCCTGTTTGGTCCCCGAGCACGGCAGAGGCCCATGCACAATCACGCGCATGGGCCTCTGACCAGCGTCGGGGTGGCGGGACTCGAACCCACGACCTCTTCGTCCCGAATGAGGTTCGGTTAATGATCTTTCCTGCCTGGATTGTGTTTACGCAGGTCAAGGGGTGGTCTGGTTGGTCTCGGGTGGTGTGGAGGGGGCATCGGGAGCAGGGCGCCTCCCAGATGGCTCCCAAGGGTGCTGCTGCCTGGATGGTGCTGGAGAGTCGGCCTTGTGACCCGAAGACAATCCACCGGCCCACCAGTCCCAGGAAGTCGAGTCGGCCATTCCATTCGCCGTCCGCTGCCTGGCGTCGGAGGCTGCCGATGTGGTCCGGACAAAGTACGCGATGGCATCGCGGGCGCTCACCAGCGTGGGTGCGGGCGCTGGAGGGGCGCGGGTCGGGTCACACTTTCTTGACGACGATCGTGTCCGGGACCAGCTTCTCCAGGTCGTCGACGTCCGAGGCGAAGACGGTGACCTGTCCCCTCTGCTGTCGCGCGATGACGGCGAGCACGGCGTCGATCGCGTACTTGTGGCCATGCAACTTGGCGTCGGCCAGGAGTCGACGCGCCTGGCGGGCCTCGTCCTTCCCGATGTCGACGACCTGGAGCCGGGACAGTACCCAATCCCAGCGTTGCTCGGTCGTTCTGCCGTCGTATGCCTCGACCAGTGTCATCGGGGACGTCACCACCTCGGCTTCCCCGCGTGCCGCGAGGTCGAGCCAGGCGATCATTTTCCGGTCGCCGCGCACGGCAAGGGACAGGGCTTCACAGTCCAGTACGAAGACGCGGAGGGGCCGCTGTCCGTGCTCACCGGCTCGCTTCTTCACGCAGCCTCTCCGGCGTCGTGCTTTGCGGTGGTTCGACGCCGCTCGTGTTCGGCGTCGAGTTCGTCCAGCTCGTCGAGCGCTGCCGCATGTTCGTCCTCGGTGACGGGGCCGTGTTCTTCCTGAAGCCAGTCGACCAGTTCTCGGAGTCGGTCCCGGTCACGCTTGAAGCGCAGCGCCTCGGCGACATACGCCGACAGTCCCCGCTCTGCCGCGTCCGCGCGGATCTCGTCCAGGAGATCCTCGGGAATCGTCACGGTTACCTTCTTCGTCGCCATATAAGAGACCATACTCCCGGTATCGCACTCCTTACCAGTGCGTCACGTGAATAGACGCACGGCGATCAGGCGGCCGGGGCGGGGCGTGGGCTGCTGTGTCCGAGGGATACCGCGGCTCGCGGTCCGGATGGTCGCCCGCGTTCCCGAACCGGTGAGCGAGGCAATCACACGACCGAGCACCCGAGTTGGACTCCACTGGCACGGAACCGCAAGACTGCGGCACAGGGCCTCCTGACCAGATCGTTCGGACTTCGACAATCCCGAGCTGGACAGGAGGCCCTGCCTTCATGCACGCACGAGCCGAAGATCACGCGACCGAGTCACCGCACTCGAACTGGCGCCCAACAAGATCGGTACGCACGTCAGCTCAGTTTTCCGGGCTCGTGAAACCCCCAGGCAATGTGTGCCCTGCGTGACGGTGCGAGCATGGGGGGGGGACCCACGGTGGGCTCTGCTCGGCGGGTGGGGGAAAGCGTGGCGAGGTCGAGGAGTAAGGCGGCACGGGCGCGGCGGCGCAGAGCGGCGGTTGGTGGCGGCGACGGACACTGCTTGCCTGCCAGTGCCGAACGATCCGCCGTGGACAGCCCTGTTGCGCGGCGACGGGTTCTTCGGAGAGCGGCTGCGCGGGGGCGTCGGTCTGGGCCCGTTCGGCGTTTCCTGTGGTGCTGTGCTGCGGTGCTCTTCCTCATCGGCACGGTGGTGCTCGGCATGGTGGGCGCATCCACTGTCGGGCTGGCCGGGACGCCGGGATTTTTCACGGCTGATGAGTGCTATCTGGAGGAGAGCGGCAGAGGCGGCAAGAGCACTTCGTGTTTGGGCGTGTTCGTTTCTCACGACGGGAGCCTCGTCGACCGGGAGGCGCGGATCGCCTGGTCCGGTGGCCGAGCTGGGCGGCATACACAGGCCAGGACGGTGCTGCTCGGTGGATACACGAGGGAGGGCGGCGTCGATGCGGTACTGGCGGTCGTTCTTGTCACTGCCACGGGGTTGTTTTCGGTCGGATGCGCGTTCGCCGGCTTGTCCCGCGAGACGCAGGACCGTCTTGCCCTCCGGCTGCCCGGCCCTGCGTTCGCGGCCTATGTGAAGTGGAGGTCCTGATGTAGCGGCCGACGTGGTGGTGGCCTAGATCGGGCAAGCCACGCGGTCGGTGGAGCATCAATCACCCAGTCAAGCCGCCCAACCATGCCCGGCGGAGAGTCCTAGTTTGGAAGATCGCGTATGCGGGTGCGGGCTGAGCTGGCAGGATGCTGACCTGCCCGTTTGCTGTGTGGCAGCCGGTGTTCCCCGTAGCTCCCCCTGGCGTGCTTCACGAACGGGCACGCCAGTGAGGTTCCCCCGCTGCGCGGGAGTGGCTGACTAGCAGGTCAGGGCGGATTGACATGGTTTCAGGGCCTTTCGAGGCGGCTGTCACACCGGCCCGTACGGATTTCAGAGGTCGTCTTCATCGACGGGTTCGAGCTCGCGGGTGTAGGCGAGGTCGAGGACGTAGCGTTCGGTGACGGGGCAGTTGTTCCAGGCTTCGGTGAGCTGGTCTTCGGGGGAGTCGTCGGTGAGTTGGTCGAGGGTGGTGTTGTAGTAGTCGGCTGCTGCTTGGCGGTTCTGCCACCAGGCGTGGCCTTCATAGACGCCGGGGCGGGGCAGGGTGATCTCGTCGGCGGGTCCGCGGTCGAGTTGGCCGACGACCAGGACGCCTGTCTCGGATTCGAGGCTGACGTCGGTGTGGCCTTCGGCCTCGGCGGGCGGGGTGGGTGGGGTGTCCCAGATGCGGAACGTCATCTGGACTTTCATGTCCGGTTGCAGGCTGATGAGGTACAGGTGGTAGCCCTTGCCGGCCGCCACCTGTGTCTCCGCGGCGTCCATGGCTGCTTCGTCGCCGAGGTAGGCGTCCGCGTCGTAGACCTCCAGCACGCGGCGGCCGGGGGTAGCGGTGACGTTGTGTTCGGCGAGAAGCGCCATGGTAAGTGGTGTCTTCCTGCTAGTTGGTGATCTTCACGTAGAAGGGGTCGCCGTCCAGGACGCGGTTGAGGGTGTACATCTCGTTGAGGCGCTCTCCGCCCTTGCGGTTGTCCTTGCCGTCGATCAGCCGGACGGAGAAGCCTGGCCAGTACACGTCGTTCGCGTTCACCGCTCATCTCCTCGAGGCCGGCATCGATGCTTCGATCGGCACCGTCGGCGACGCCCTGGACAACGCGCTCATGGAGTCCCAGATCGGCCTCTGCAAGACGGAGTTGATCAAGCCCCGTCGGCCCGGCACGGCCTGGCCGACGTCGAACTCGCCACCGCGGAATGGGTCGACTGGTTCAACAACCAGCGTCTCCACACGGCGATCGGAGACATCCCGCCCCACGAGCACGAGACCAACTACTACGCTCAACACCAGCCCCAACCGGCGGCTGGAGTCAACGCATAGAGCCTCCACCGATCCCGGAGCGGTTCACGGACCCGCTGGGCGAGTGCTCGGGCGTGGTCGTGGGGACGCGCTGAGTGAGCCCGTTTCATCCTGAAGTTGCTGATCGCGGGGATGGTGTGAGTGCGGTGGCCGGTTCTCGTGCAGGTCGTGAGCGGTTGCCGAGCATCGTGATCGTCTGACAACGAGGCCAGATGGCTTCCGTGGTTCGGCTGGCGACGTGCGCGACGGATCGAGACCCGGCTGTTCACGTCTTCCGTGGAGGATCAGTCTTTGCGGATGCTGAGCAGGTCGCCGGGCTGGCAGTTCAGTTCACGGCAGACCGCGGTGAGGGTGGAGAAGCGGATCGCCTTTGCCCGGTCATTCTTGAGAATGGAGAGGTTGACCACCGTCACCCCGACCCTGGTCGCCAGTTCGGACAGGGTCATGCCGCGCTCGGCCAGCAGTCGGTCCAGGTGGACCTGGACCCGGTGCTCCTCTTCTGGTGGCATCAGACCAATCCCTCGGTATCGGCGCGCAGCTTCGTTCCGCGCCGGAAGACTTCTCCCAGCGCCAGGATGAGGAAGGCCAGCAGTACGTACTCGCCGGTGAAGGTGACCGAGAACGGGACTTGTTCGGCCATGGGGGTATCGCTCACCAGTATTTCTGTGGTGAGCGCCGGCAGGACCGGGGCGAGGAGGGCCTGGACCAGAACCGCGAGTCCTATGACGCTCAGGCATCGGGCGTTCACCGGCACGAAGACGTCGCCGCCGCGCAGGGTCCGGGCCATCTTGAAAAGGAGGGCCAGGATGAGGAGCAGGAGCAGGCTGCCGCCGATCTCGGGCAGGGCGAGCAGCAGGCGCTGACCCAGGTCGGGGCTGGCGAAGACGAGATCCGCCCGGTGGGTGCCGGTGAGGGTCATACCGTGGCCCGTCACCGCGTCGGTCACGGTTCCCGGTACCCGGGTCGCCGTCTCGGCCTCAACCTCGCGGGTGTCCATCGGATCCATCAGACCGGCCACCCCGAGGGCCGGAAGTAGCGCTCCGAAGACGCCGACCAGCAGAACAGCCAGGCCCAGAGCTGCCTCCAGCAACCGGCTGTCGGTCTGGCTCCACCAGGACTTGGCACCCATCATTTCCCCCTGTCGACTGGCAACGTGCGTATCGTTTATCGATATCATCGATAAACGATACGCTTTGTCAAGGGGATGTACTGCACAGGAGCCTGTCCACCCTGGCGATCTCGTCCGTGAGGTCGAGCATGCCGCAGGGGCAAGGTCGCCGTGCCGGGCATGGAGATTGACGCGCTCGTGCTGGTCTCGGACGTGATCATTAACAGGTGATCGTCTGCCACGGGCGGGTTCGCGGGTTCTGGGGTGGTCAGCCCGAGGCTTCTCGTAGATTCCGCAACGGGAGGGAGGCGCATGGTGGACGTACTGACATGGACGATCGAGCGGCGGATGCGACTGACTGAGCGGGCCGAGCTGCTGCGCAAGGAACTGGAGGAGATCTACGCCGAGCTGGGCCGGCTGGAGGCGGCCGAGGTGGTGTTCGGGCAGTGGGCCGAGGCGACGGACGGGGGACGACGGTCGTCGGGCATCGTGGAGCCGGAGCCGGAGCCGGAGCCGGAGCCGGAGCCGGATCCGGAGCCGGAGCCGGAGCCGGAGCCGGTGGTGACGCCCGGGGCGGGTGGGATGCGGCTGATCCCGGACCGCGAGGAAGGCATGGGGGTGGAGGTGCTCACGCCGGACTATCGGCGGATCATGGAGATCGTCGCGAAGGCGTCGGGGCCGGTGATGGCCAAGGACGTTGCGCTTGCGCTGGGTCGTGAGAACACTCCGACGAAGGTCGAGCCGGTCCGCGGCCAGTTGCGCAAGCTGTCCGACCGGGGTGGCTGACCCGGACGGGCTCGGGACGGTACCTGCCGCGTTGATCGCCGACTGGGGCACAGCGGCCAGTTCCGGCCGTAACGCGAGGGCCCCCAGTGGGAGTTGGCGCTTGTGTGAAGAAGCAGCCGCCCGCCGAGGGCTCTCCCGGTGTTGTCTACCAGGTCCGGCTTCCTGTGTCGAAGCGGACCGTCGATCTCGTCGCTGGACTGATACGCCGGCGCCGTAAGCGGCTGGGCACGCGCTGGCGCAAGGCCGCTCCGGGCACACAGGCGATCGTCGTGCTGGCCGTCCTGCGCCACGACCAGCGCCTGGCCGACATGGCCGGCGGCAACTCCGTCTCGGCCGCCACCGTCCGCCGCTGGGTCCTGGAAGTCCTCGACCTGCTCTCTGCCCGGGCCCCGCGTCTGGACCGCGCCCTGAAGAAGATCGCCCGCCGGGGCGGTGCGGTGGTCCTGCTGGACGGCACCCTCGTGCGCACCCGCCGCCGCACCGGGACGGACAACCGCAAGAACTACAGCGGGAAACACAAGGCCCATGGCCTGCTCTTCCTCGCGCTGACCGACGAGAAGGGAAACCTGATCTGGATCTCCTCCGCCCGCCCCGGCCGGGCCAGCGAGATCACCGCCGCCCGCCACGACCACATCACCAGGCATCTACGCCAGGCCGGCCTCGGCGCCTTGGCCGACCTCGGCTTCGTCGGCCTCGACGACGACCCCGACGATGCTCCGGTCATCATCACCGGCCGCAAGGCGACCCGCTCCCACCGTCTCACCGACGCCGAGAAGGAAGCGAACCGGCTGGTAAGCCGCGAACGCGCCGCTGTCGAGCACGGCTTCGCGAACCTGAAGAGCTGGCGCATTCTGACCAAGGTCCGCATGAACGCCCAACACGCCACAACGCTGCTACGGGCCCTGCTCGTTCTTGCGAACTACGAAGTCCAGCGGTGACAGACGATCACCCGACGGCGATCACTCCGCCTGCCAGCACGAGGACGGCATCACGGGCTCACACCAGTACCGCGACCTGCGAGTTCAAGATGAAACGATCTCAGTGATGGCTTGCCATGTGTCGTGATCCTAATGGCGGTTGAGGCGGGCGGGCATGGTGTTCCCAGCTCGACTACGGGGCTGATTCGCGAACGCGCAGGTCCGAGTGCCCGCAGCCGCTGCACTTCAGACGGCCTCACCAGTCACCCTCTGGGAGAGAACCCGACCAAGATCATCTCCCAGATTTCTCCCAAACGATCTCCAGAAACCAGTCAGGGGCCTGATCCACTCACTGGATCAGGCCCCTGACCTGGTACTTCACTGTCGGGGTGGCGGGATTTGAACCCACGACCTCTTCGTCCCGAACGAAGCGCGCTGCCAAGCTGCGCTACACCCCGATGTCGCTGCTGTCGCGGCGACGACGTTTACTTTAGCCCACCGGTGGCTAGAGACGAAATCCGGTTTTCCAGCGGTGACGTACGAGGTTCGGGCGGGCATGGTCGAGGGCCACCAGGAGCGCCGCCAGGGCGTAGAAGGCGAGGCCGAGGAGGAGGGCGTTGCCGAGGACCTTCTTGTAACCGTCCTGGTCGACGTCCAGGAAGGGGTAGAGGTAGCGGTCGGTCGTGCCCGGGAGGAGCAGTTCGCCTCTGGCCAGAGAAAACGCCAGATAGGCGAGGGGGTAGAGGAGCCACGTGCCGGCCTGGCGGAGGTGCAGGCGGCCGGGGGCCGTGAGCAGGAGCCAGTCCAGTACCGCCGCTACCGGGGTCAGGGTGTGGAGGGTGTGGTGGGCGACCGCCTGCCAGCCCGTCGGAGCGGCGGCGGCCCCGCCCGTGAGGGTGAAGGGGCTCGCCGCGTTGGCCAGGAGCAGATGGTGCACGGCGGCCGTGGCCACGGCGTAGAGCAGAGTCGCGCCCACCAGGGCACCGGGCAGCGGCCGGCTGGCCGTCCATGCGCGGCGGGCCGACAGGGCCATGACCAGTGCCAGCAGGATGTTGCTCTGGACCGCGAAGTAGCCGAGCACCCGGGACGGGTCGCCGAGGAGAAGCTCGAGTGCGACACCCGCGGCCGCCGCGGCGGCGACCAGCAGGCGGAAGGCAGTGGCCGCGGGGCGGCGGACCGGGGTGACGACGGCCGTGGCGGGGACGGGGGAGGGCTGCAGCGTGGGCTTGCCCGGAATCGCGGGGAGGTCCGGGAGGTCCCTGGGTATCGGGGCTGTCATGCCCTCACGCTGACAGAAGCGGACATAGGGGGCGATGTGGGCGGGGCTGTGTGGGTTAACCCCGGTTGCCCCGCCGCCCCGGCTGCGCCCCCACTACGCCCCCACTACGCCCCCACTGCGCCCGGACGCCCTGGACGCTCCCGGACGCCCCGGACGCTCCCGGACCAACCCCGCAGACTACTCCCGCCCCACCAACGTCAGCAGCGTCGCCTCCGGCGGGCACGCGAACCGCACCGGCGTGTAGCGGTTCGTGCCGCAGCCCGCTGACACGTGCAGGTACGACATCCTGCCCTCCGCCCTGTGCGTGGACAGGCCCTTCACCCGGTCCGTGTCCAGATCGCAGTTGGTGACCAGGGCGCCGTAGAAGGGGATGCACAGCTGGCCGCCGTGGGTGTGGCCGGCCAGGATCAGGGGGTAGGCGTCGGCCGTGAAGGAGTCCAGGGCGCGCAGGTACGGGGCATGGACGACGCCCATCGAGAAGTCCGCCGTGTCGGACGGGCCGCCGGCCACCTGCCCGTAGCGGTCCCTCTTGATGTGCGGGTCGTCCAGGCCCGTGAGCTCCACCGAGACGCCCTCGATCTTGAGCGCGCCGCGCGTGTTGGTCAGGTTGAGCCACCCCGCCGCGTCGAAACCGTCCCGCAGGTCCTCCCACGGGTTGTGCACTACGCCCACGGCCGGCGGGTTGCCGTTGAGACCGTGGCGGCCCCGGACCTTCTCCATCAGGTAGCGGGCCGGGTTGCGCAGCATGGGGCCGTAGTAGTCGTTGGAGCCGAAGACGTACGCACCCGGGAACTCCATCAGGGGGCCGAGCGCGTCCAGGACCTCCGGGACGCCCTCCGGGTCGGAGAGGTTGTCGCCCGTGTTGATCACGAAGTCGGGGCGCAGGCCCGCCAGGGAACGCAGCCAGCGCTGCTTCTTGCGCTGGCCGCCGACCATGTGGATGTCGGAGACCTGCAGCACACGCAGGGGGCGCATGCCCGCGGGCAGGACCGGGACGGTCACCCGGCGGAGGCGGAAGGAGCGGGCTTCGAAGCCCGCCGCGTACAACAGACCGGCGGCACCAGCCGCCGCGATTCCCAGGGGGACTCCGTATCGCGCGTGCATACGACCATCGTGTCAGACCGCGCCGGTTGCCCGTGCCCGGCGGTGCGCCGGATGCCCCGGCCGCAGGGGATCCTGCCCCGCCGGCCCCTGACGGGTCCCTCACCACGCCCGCGTACGCTCATCGTGCGAGGGCCCCTAAATCAAGGGGCGTCCTTGCCGCCGCACCTGCGACAATCGACCCCATGACCACGCTCAAGTCGAAGCTGCAGGATGACCTCAACGCCGCGATCAAGGAGCGCGACGAGCTCCGCTCCTCGACGCTCCGGCTGACGCTCGCCGCGATCACCAAGGAGGAGGTCGCGGGCAAGGAGAAGCGCACGCTCTCCGACGACGAGGTGCAGAAGGTGATCACCCGCGAGGCGAAGAAGCGCCGTGAGGCGGCCGAGGCCTTCGCGCAGGGTGGTCGTGCCGAGCAGGCCGAGCGGGAGAAGGCGGAGGGCGAGGTGCTCGCCGAGTACCTGCCCAAGCAGCTGTCCGACGACGAGCTCCAGCAGATCGTGGCCCAGGCCGTCGAGGACGCGAAGGCGGCCGGTGCGGAGGGGCCGCGGGCCATGGGCGCCGTCATGAAGATCGTGAACCCCAAGGTGGCCGGGCAGGCCGAGGGCGGCCGCGTCGCCGCCGCGGTGAAGAAGCTGTTGGCCGGCTGACCGGCCCCCGGCCGGACGGACAAGGGGCGGCTCCCTCTCCCGAAAGGGAAGAGGGAGCCGCCCCTGTCACGTCACGCCGGTGGCTCAGCCGGACCGCCCGCCGTTCCCGTTCCCGCCCCCGTTGTCCTGACCCCGGAAGAACCCCTCCGGGATGGAGAACGAAGGCGTCGGGAAGGGCTGGTCGCCCCCGCCGCCGTTGTTGCCGCCGAAGAGACCGCCGTTGCCGTTGTCGCCGCTGCCCCCGTCGTCGCGGCCACCGTCGTCGTCGCCCCGGTCCCGGTCGCGGTCGATGCCGTCGGGGATGTGGACGGTGTTGAACTGCTCGACGGGTTTGCCCTCCAGCGCGCCGCTCATCATGTCGCCCCAGATCGGGCCGGGGACCTCGCCACCGAAGACCTTGTCGTGCGGGACGCCGCCGATGGTGATGCCGACCATCTTCCGCTCGTGCGCGGGGTCGCCGACCCACACGGCACCGGCCATGTTCGGCGTGTAGCCCACGAACCAGGCCGCGTAGCGCTCGTCCGTCGTACCGGTCTTGCCGGCGCTGGGGCGGCTGTCGAGGCCGGCCTTCTTGCCCGTACCGTCCTCGACGACGCCCCGCAGCAGCGTGTTGATGGTGTCGGCGGTCCTCTCCGACATCGCGCGCGAGCAGGTCGACTTCGGAACCTGGAGCGACTTCGTCTTGTCGCCGATCCGCCGGCTGACCGACTCGATGGCGACCGGCGTGCAGTACATCCCGCGCGAGGCGAAGGTCGCGTATCCGTTCGCCATGGTCAGCGGGGACATCTCCTGAGTGCCGAGGGCGATGGAGGGCACCTGGGGGATCTTGTCGCCGTCGGCCCGCTCGACGCCCATCTTCTTCGCCATCGTCGTGACCGGGCAGATGCCGATGTCGCTGATCATCTGCACGTAGTAGGTGTTGACCGACTTGGCGGTCGCTTCCTTCATGTCGTACGGGCCGACCTCGGACTCGTTCTCGTTCTCGAGCTTGGCGGGGTCCGTCCGGCTGTTCTTCCAGGTCTTGCCGTCGCAGGCCGAGACCGGGCTCGGGTACGGCATCTGGTACGGCGAGGAGTACACCTTGTTCGCCGGCATGCCGTCCTCGAGGGCCGCGGCGGCCACGATCGGCTTGAACGTCGAACCGGGCTGGTATCCCATGCCGCCGCCCATCGACTGGTCGACGGAGAGGTTGAGGGTCGTCTCGCCCTTCTTGATGTCGACGCCGTACGGACGCGACTGGCCCATGGCGAGGATCCTGCCGGTGCCGGGCTGGACGAGGGTGGCGGCGGTGGCCACGTCGTCGCTCTTGTAGACGTGGTCCTTGATGGATGCCTGTGCCGCGTCCTGGGCCTGCGGGTCCAGGGTGGTGCGGATGGTGAGGCCGCCCTGGTTCCAGATCTTCGCGCGCTGCTCCTTGGTCTTGCCGAAGACCGGGTCGTTCAGGAAGACCTCGCGCACGTAGTCGCAGAAGAAGCCCGCGCCCTTGACCGCCGTGATGCAGCCGTTCTTGGGCTTGCTGACCTTCAGGCCCAGCGGCGCCTTCATCGCCTTGGCGGCCCGCGCCCGGGAGATGTCGCCGACCTCGGCCATGCGCCGCAGCACGATATTGCGCCGCTTGGTGGCCTCGGCCTCGTCGTTGACCGGGTCGTACCGGCTGGGCGACTGGACGATGCCGGCGAGGAGGGCCGCCTCCTGGACGTTCAGGTCCTTGGAGGACTTGGAGAAGTAGCGCTGGGCCGCGGCCTCGACGCCGTAGGCCTGCTGGCCGAAGAACGTGATGTTCAGGTAGTTCTCGAGGATCTTCTTCTTCCCGAGCTCCTCCTCGACCTGGATCGCGTACTTCAGTTCGCGGATCTTGCGGCCGATGGTCTGCTGGGTGGCCTGCGCGACCTTCGTCGCGTCGTCGCCCGCCTCCTCGACGAAGACGTTCTTCACGTACTGCTGCGTCAGGGTCGAGGCGCCCTGGGCGACCTCACCGCTGCGCGCGTTCTTGTTGAGGGCGCGCAGGATGCCCTTCAGGTCGACCGCGCCGTGCTGGTAGAAGCGTGAGTCCTCGATCGCGACGATCGCCTTCTGCAGGTACGGCGAGATGTCCTTGAGGGGGACCACCGTGCGGTCGCGCGAGTAGACCGTGGCGATGTGGCCGCCGTCGGCGTCGAGGATGGAGGTGCGCTGACTCAGCGGCGGGGTCTTCATGTTGGCCGGGAGCTCGTCGAAGCTGTCGACCGATCCCTTCGCCGCCAGCCCCAGCGCGCCCACCGCGGGCAGCGCGATACCGGCCAGCACGGCACCCGCGAGGACACTGACACCGAGGAACTTGGCGGCCTGCTGCGTGGGAGACAGACCACCGCCCGAGCGCTTCTTTGGCATGAGGGCAGCCTACGTTCTCATTCGCCGGACAGGCGTACAGGCCTTGGCCTAAGCTGCTCTCAACTGTCACAGCAGTGAGGCCACGTATCAATACGTCCGGCGACCCCGAATCGTTCCGGGTGTTCCCCAACTTTTTTGATGGAGACGTGTCCGAATTCGCCTTGTGTGTCATACGGCGTCCGTTGTGACGCAACTGAACTGTCCTGGTTTGCCGGGAAAGTTGCGTATGTCGCCAGCTCACTCCCCCGGGTGATCTGCCGCTTACCCATAGTCCGTTCGGGCCATTCAAGATTGGGCCCGAAGGGGGTGTTGCGCTGTGCCCACCTTCCGTAACGTCCTCAACTGGCGGCGGTGAATATGCCGCTGCCGCCGTGGGGGAGCCTCGATTCGGGAGAGGACGGCGCCGGTATGGGCTGGGTAGTCGACTGGAGTGCGCAGGCGGCCTGCCGCACTACCGATCCGGATGAACTGTTCGTTCAAGGAGCAGCGCAGAACAGGGCCAAGGCGGTGTGCACCGGATGCCCGGTGCGCACGGAGTGCCTGGCCGACGCGCTGGACAACCGCGTTGAGTTCGGCGTGTGGGGAGGCATGACGGAGAGGGAGCGCCGCGCACTGCTGCGCAGGCGGCCCACAGTGACCTCCTGGCGCCGGCTGCTGGAGACGGCGCGCACGGAGTACGAGCGCGGCACAGGCATCCTGCCCCTCGACGACGACGAGGTCTACGAGAACTACGCGGCGGTGAGCTGAGGGCTCTCTGCGGGAGCTCCGCAGGTCAGAGGGGCCCTGGGACGGGCCCTTCGTCATCGTCGGGCTGCTCTCCTCTCAGGTGGAGGCGGTCGCCGCGAGTCTCAGGGTCTTCGGGTCTTCGGGTCTTCGCCTCGGGTACCCAAGGCCTTCGCCGCGGGTCTCATGGCCGTCCCCTCAAGTCCCACGGACTCGCTCGGGTCTCAAGGGCGCTCGCCTCGAGTCTCAGGGCCTTCACAATCGGGGTCTCCAGGACTCACTCGGGCCGCAAGGCGCTCGCCCCGAGTCTCAGGCGCTCGGCTCGGGCGGGGGGCCTGTCGCGGGCGGCTAGGTCGGGTCGGGCAGCTCACGCTCGTTGGCCGCGAGCCGGTCGCCGATGTCGCGCAGTCCCGCGAGGTCGTGCACGTCGCCGGGCAGCGCGGCCACTTCTGTCACGGCCACCTCGGGGTGGAGCGCGGTGAAGCGGTCACGCGTGTGCTGCTCACGGGAGAGCAGTTGCATCCGGTCGGCGTGCAGCCTCAGCAGGCCCGCCGTGAGCTGGTCGACGGACCGCTCGGCGTGCCCGGGATCCTCGACGTTCTCGGCGGGGGAGCCACCGTCGGAAGCCGGAGCAGAGGCACGAGCTGGTGTTTCGGGCGTAGGAGAGTCTGAACTGTCGTGTGCGTCGGGGGAGTTACGAAGTACTGCTTTCCCGTCCGCCTGATCCACAATGCCGGGCTCTTCAAGATTTTCCGCGGCGGCGAGCGCCCGCTCGGCCGACAGCCCTTCGGCGCCGCTGCCGTGGACGCGGTTGAGCACCAGACCGGCGAGCGGCATGTCCTCCGCGGCCAGGCGTTCCACGAAGTAGGCGGCCTCGCGCAGCGCGTCCCGCTCCGGGGCCGCGACCACGAGGAACGCCGTCCCGGGCGCCTGGAGCAGCTTGTACGTCGCGTCCGCCCGCGTGCGGAAGCCGCCGAAGGTCGTGTCCATCGCGGAGACGAACGTCTGGACGTCCTTGAGGAGCTGACCGCCGAGCAGCTTGCCGAGGGTGCCGGTCATCATCGACATCCCGACGTTCAGGAACTTCATGCCGGCCCGGCCGCCCAGCTTCGCCGGTGCCGTCAGGAGCCGGATCAGCCGCCCGTCCAGGAACGACCCGAGCCGCTTGGGCGCGTCCAGGAAGTCCAGCGCCGAGCGGGACGGCGGGGTGTCGACGATGATCAGGTCCCACTCGTCCCGGGCCCGCAGCTGCCCGAGCTTCTCCATCGCCATGTACTCCTGCGTGCCCGCGAAGCCCGCCGAGAGCGACTGGTAGAACGGGTTGCCCAGGATGGCCGCCGCCCGCTCGGGGTCCGCGTGCGCCTCGACGATCTCGTCGAAGGTGCGCTTCATGTCGAGCATCATCGCGTGCAGCTCGCCGCCCGCGGAGTCGTCGATGCCCTTCACCCGGCGAGGGGTGTTGTCGAGGGAGTCGATGCCCATGGACTGGGCGAGCCGGCGGGCCGGGTCGATGGTGAGGACGACCACCTTGCGGCCCCGCTCGGCCGCGCGCAGGCCCAGGGCCGCGGCGGTCGTGGTCTTGCCGACCCCGCCCGAACCGCAGCACACCACGATCCGGGTCTTCGGGTCCCGCAGCAGCGGATCCATGTCGAGCAGGCGCGCGGGGGCGAGGTGGTGGCGGGCCGGGTCGTGCGTGTGGGCCGGGTCCGGACGGCTCATGACATCCCCTGCTTCCGACTCATGACGGGCCTTGCCTGTGTGCTGCTCCAGGGGCCGCCGCCTGCCCGGCTCATGACACGCCCTGCGCGCGCAGCTCACGGGCCAGCTCGTACAGCCCTGCCAGGTCCATGCCCTCGGCGAACAGCGGCAGTTCGTGCAACGGCAGGTCCAGCTCGGTGAGCACCGCACGCTGCTCGTGCTCCAGCGTGTACCGCTCGGCGTACTCCTCGGCCTGGGTGAGCAGCGGGTCCACCAGCCGCTCGGCGTGCCCGCCGCGCCGCGCCCCGCCGAGCCCGGCGGACGACAGCGACCGCGCGACAGTGGAACGCGGGACCGTCCGTACGAGTTCCAGGTCGGCCGCGTCCAACACCTCCGGCCGCACCATGTTCACGATGATCCGCCCCACCGGCAGCCGCGCCGAGCGCAGCTCCGCGATGCCGTCCACGGTCTCCTGGACGGGCATCTCCTCCAGCAGCGTCACCAGGTGCACGGCCGTCTCAGGCGACTTCAGCACCCGCATCACCGCCTGGGCCTGATGGTGTATCGGGCCGATCTTGGCCAGCCCCGCGACCTCGTCGTTGACATTCAGGAAGCGTGTGACGCGCCCCGTCGGCGGGGCGTCCATGACGACGTAGTCGTAGACGAACCGGCCGCTCTTGTCCTTGCGGCGCACCGCCTCGCACGCCTTGCCCGTGAGGAGGACGTCCCTCAGGCCGGGCGCGATGGTGGTGGCGAAGTCGATCGCGCCGAGCTTCTTCAGCGCCCGTCCGGCGCTGCCCAGCTTGTAGAACATCTGGAGGTAGTCCAGAAGGGCCAGTTCGGGGTCGATGGCCAGTGCGTACACCTCCCCGCCCCCAGGAGCGACGGCGATCTTCCGCTCCTCATAAGGCAGCGCTTCGGTCTCGAAGAGCTGCGCGATGCCCTGACGGCCCTCGACCTCGACGAGAAGCGTCCGCTTCCCCTCCGTGGCCAGGGCCAGCGCTAGGGCCGCGGCCACCGTGGTCTTGCCGGTACCGCCCTTGCCGCTGACGACCTGGAGCCTGCTCACGTATTCGAGCCTAACCAGTCCGCGCCCGGGCTACGCGGGAGGCTGTGGATAACCGTGGCCGTGGAGGGCGGACGCCCCCGGGTCGTGGTCGGCCGCGTGGCCCCTCTCCGGCAGCGGCTAGAGTCGGCCGCATGACCAAGTGGGAATACGCAACCGTGCCGCTGCTCGTCCACGCCACGAAGCAGATTCTGGACACCTGGGGCGAGGACGGCTGGGAGCTCGTCCAGGTCGTGCCCGGGCCGAACAACCCCGAGCAGCTCGTGGCCTACCTGAAGCGGGAGAAGCAGTAGTGGGCGCCGTCGAGGCGAAGCTGGCCGGGCTCGGCCTGAGCCTGCCCGACGTCGTCCCGCCGCTCGCGGCGTACCAGCCGGCCGTGCAGTCCGGGCCGTACGTCTACACCGCCGGGCAGCTCCCGATGGTGGACGGCAAGCTTCCGGTCACCGGCAAGGTCGGCGCGGAGGTCACCCCGGAGGAGGCCAAGGAACTGGCCCGCACGTGCGCGCTGAACGCCCTGGCCGCCGTCAAGTCCGTCGCCGGTGACCTGGACCGCGTCGCGCGCGTGGTGAAGGTCGTCGGCTTCGTGGCCTCGGCCTCGGACTTCACGGGCCAGCCGGCGGTGCTGAACGGCGCGAGCGAGCTGCTCGGCGAGGTCTTCGGCGACAAGGGCGTGCACGCGCGCAGCGCGGTCGGCGTGGCGGTGCTGCCGCTGGACGCGCCGGTGGAGGTCGAGATCCAGGTGGAGCTCGCGTAGCGCCGCCTTCGGCGGCCCCAGCTGCGGAATCCGCCCCTGGCGGGCCACTCGAACATCCGCCCGTCACGGGATAGCCTCGCGCCCATGGCGAACGGTCAGTGGTACCCCCCGGAGTGGCCGGACCGCATCCGCGCACTCGCGGCCGGTGCCCTCACGCCGGTGACCCCGAAGCGCGCGGCCACCGTCATGCTCCTGAAGGACACCGGCAGGGCCCCCGCCGTCCACATGCTGCGCAGACGCGCCTCCATGGCCTTCGCCGGAGGCGCGTACGCGTATCCCGGTGGCGGTGTCGATCCGCGTGACGACGACCACCACGTCCGCTGGGCGGGCCCCACGCGCGCGTGGTGGGCGCGACGGCTCGGCGTCGACGAGACGGCGGCCCAGGCGATCGTCTGCGCGGCCGTGCGGGAGACGTACGAGGAGGCGGGTGTGCTGCTCGCGGGCCCCACTCCCGACTCGGTCGTCGGCGACCCCACCGGCGCCGACTGGGAGGCCGACCGGGCCGCCCTGGTCGCCCGGGACCTGTCCTTCGCGGAGTTCCTGGACCGCCGCGGCCTGGTCCTGCGCTCCGACCTGCTCGGTGCCTGGACCCGCTGGATCACCCCGGAGTTCGAGACCCGCCGCTACGACACCTGGTTCTTCGTGGCCGCGCTCCCCGAGGGGCAGCGCACCCGCAACGCCTCCACGGAGGCGGACCGCACGGTCTGGATCGCCCCGGGCGAGGCGGCGGACGGCTACGACAAGGGCGAGCTGCTGATGATGCCGCCGACCATCGCGACCCTGCGCCAGCTGACGGCGTACGGGACGGCCGCCCAGGCACTCGCGGCCGCCCCGGGGCGTGACCTCACGCCCGTGCTGGCCACCGCCCGCCTGGTGGACGGCGAGCTCGTGCTCTCCTGGCCGGGCTACGACGAGTTCACCAAGCACATCCCGACCGCCCCGACCGGTGGAGCCACCGCATGACGGACGCAGCAGCCCTTCCCGGCCAGCCACGCGGCACAATCTCCTCGGGTCCCGCCACCGCGCGGGCGGTCAACGTCCTCGCGCCCAACCCGTCGGCGATGACCCTGGACGGCACGAACACCTGGATCCTCTCCGAGCCCGGCTCGGACCTCGCCGTCGTGGTCGACCCGGGTCCGCTGCACGACGGGCACCTGCGCCAGGTCGTCGCCACGGCCGAGCAGGCGGGCAAGCGCGTCGCCCTGACCCTGCTGACCCACGGCCACCCCGACCACGCGGCGGGCGCCGCCCGGTTCGCCGAACTGACCGGCACGCGCGTGCGTGCGCTCGATCCGGAGCTTCGGCTGGGCGACGAGGGCCTGGCGGCGGGGGAGGTGATCACCACCGGCGGCCTCGAACTGCGGGTTGTGCCGACCCCCGGCCACACCGCCGACTCCCTCTCCTTCCACCTTCCGGCCGACCAGGCCGTCCTGACCGGCGACACGATCCTCGGCCGCGGCACGACCGTCGTGGCCCACCCCGACGGCCGCCTCGGCGACTATCTGGACTCCCTGCGCCGCCTCAGGTCCCTCACGGTCGACGACGGCGTCCACACGGTCCTCCCGGGCCACGGCCCGGTCCTGGAGGACGCCCAGGGCGCCGTCGAGTACTACCTCGCCCACCGGGCCCACCGCCTCGCCCAGATCGAAACAGCCGTCGAGGACGGCTACCGCACCCCGCCCGAGGTCGTCGCCCACGTCTACGCCGACGTGGACCGCACCCTGTGGCCGGCGGCGGAGCTGTCGGTACGGGCGCAACTGGACTACCTGGAGGAGCACGGGCTCGTCTAGCCTGCGCCGGCACTAGCTGTACTGGCCCGGCCTGGGCGCCTTGACGCCGTGCACGCGCGCGTACTCGCCGGCGAGCCACGGCCCGAGGTCGTCGACGTACGACGCCAGGACGGCGGGGTCACCCGTGGGCTCGCGGCCCAGGACGGCGGCGGCCCGCAGCTGTTCGGCCCGCTCGGGGTAGTACCCGGCGAACGCCTCGGCCATCTCCCGCAGATCGCTGGTCCAGCCGTTCCAGCGAGGCATGACCAGGGTGAAGCCCGTGCGCACGAGGTGCCGGGACAGGAAGCGGACGAGGGGACGGCGGGCCTCGTCGGTGTCGCCGGCCGCGGCGATCCGGCGGCGCCAGCGCGGGAGGAGCAGGGCCAGGTCGCCGTTGGTCTCACGGGCCAGGAGCGTGTCGGGACGGTAGCGCGGCAGGTGCGCGGCGAGGTCCTCGCCCAGCAGCGGTGTGCACAGGCAGGCGACGAACCACCCCAGGTCGTACCGCTCCCGGTCGCTCAGCAGCCGGGCCCGGCTGAACAGCAGCGTCCCGTGCCCGTCGAGCTGCTCGAACTCCTGGTCCAGCGCCGCACCGAGGGCATGGGCCCCGGCCCGGTCCGTGCCGGTCGGCTCCTGGCGCAGGGCGAGCAGCAGGTCGAGGTCGCTGTGCCCCGCGCGCGCGATGCCACGCGGGATCGACCCGTAGAGGTACGCGCTGTGCAGCCGCGCCCCGAACACGTCGGTCAGTCGTTCCCGGGCTGCGGCGACGACCGGACGGAAGGCGTCGGGCACGCGCGCGAGGGAGCCCTCCCGGGCGATGAAACCCCGTGCGTCGAGTCCGGGGCGGTGAACGGTTCCGGCCATACGGTCACTGTGCCGTGCAGGGGGATGCCGGCGCGGCTCGTTTCCGTGCCGTCTACGACGTCGGGCCCCGTCCCGCGAGGAGACAGGGCCCGACGACGTACGGCCAGGGGTGCGTGCGCGTCAGCGTGAGCGCTTGGCGAGGCGCTCCACGTCCAGGAGGATCACCGCGCGGGCCTCCAGGCGCAGCCAGCCGCGCTGGGCGAAGTCCGCCAGGGCCTTGTTGACCGTCTCGCGGGACGCGCCGACCAGCTGGGCCAGCTCCTCCTGCGTGAGGTCGTGGACGACGTGGATGCCCTCCTCGGACTGCACGCCGAACCGGCGGGACAGGTCCAGCAGGGCGCGGGCGACACGGCCCGGGACGTCCGAGAAGACGAGGTCGGACATCGCGTCGTTGGTCTTGCGCAGCCGGCGCGCGACGGCGCGCAGGAGCGCCGTGGCCACCTCCGGGCGGGCGTTCAGCCAGGGCTGGAGGTCGCCGTGGCCGAGACCGAGCAGCTTCACCTCGGTCAGCGCCGTGGCGGTAGCCGTGCGCGGGCCCGGGTCGAACAGCGACAGCTCACCGATGAGCTCGCCGGGGCCGACCACGGCCAGCATGTTCTCGCGGCCGTCGGGGGACGTGCGGTGGAGCTTGACCTTGCCCTCCGTGACCACGTACAGGCGGTCACCGGGGTCGCCCTCGTGGAACAGCGAGTCACCGCGGGCGAGGGTCACCTCACTCATGGAGGCGCGGAGCTCCGCGGCCTGCTCGTCATCGAGCGCCGCGAAGAGCGGATTGCGCCGCAGAACGTCGTCCACGAGTTCTCTCCTTGTCGACCTGCTCAGGGGACCTTGATCCCCCTTGTATCAAGGCACTGTGGTGCCCATTTTGCCGGACGGTCCAAACAGTGTGATCTGTCACAAGGATGCCGTACAGGTGTCCCGGGGTACGCGGCAGGGGTCCAATTGGGCGCCGATCTTCAGGGGCCGGGGCGGATGCCCGTGCCGGGCCTTAGGCTGGCCGGGTGTCCAAATCGCCGGTGAGAGCACAGGCCGAGGGGGCTGCGCGGGTGGTTGTACGTCGCGATTCCGCTGTGGGCGAACAGAGCCCCGATGGCGGTAGGAAAACGGCGAAAGCGACAGAGGAGGCGGTGTCTTCGGGTAAGCCGACGCCTGCCGGGAAGGCACCGGTCGGGAAGGTGCCGACCGGGGAGGCGCCTGCCAGGAAGGCGGGGCCGGGGAGCAAGAAGGCTTCCGCGAAGAAGACGACGCCTGCGAAGAAGACGACGCCTGCGAAGAAGACGACGCCTGCGAAGAAGACGGCACCTGCGAAGAAGACGGCACCTGCGAAGAAGACGGCACCTGCGAAGAAGGTCGCCTCCGAGGCGTCCGCCGCCAAGGAACCTGCGTCAAAGCCGCCTGCCTCCAAGGCCGCGGGCGCCAGGAAGCCGTCGAAGGCAGCCGCGGTGAAGAAGGCCCCCGCCGCCAAGAAGGTGACCGTCGCGCCCAAGAAGGCCACCGCCCGCCTCAAGGGGACCGCCCCGGCCAGGACCGTCGTCCACCCGCCGGGCGACGAGTCGCGCACGGCCCTGGTCCGCCGTGCCCGCCGCATCAACCGCGAGCTCGCCGAGGTCTACCCGTACGCCCATCCCGAGCTGGACTTCGGCAGCCCCTTCCAACTGGTCGTCGCCACGGTCCTGTCCGCGCAGACCACCGACCTGCGGGTCAACCAGACGACCCCCGCGCTCTTCGCCAAGTACCCCACCCCCGAGGACTTGGCCGCCGCCAACCCCGAGGAGGTGGAGGAGATCCTCCGCCCGTGCGGCTTCTTCCGGGCCAAGACGAAGTCGGTCATAGGGCTGTCGAAGGCCCTGGTGGAGGACTTCGGCGGTGAGGTGCCGGGCCGGCTGGAGGACCTGGTCAAGCTGCCCGGTGTCGGCCGCAAGACCGCGTTCGTCGTGCTAGGCAACGCCTTCGGGCGCCCCGGCATCACCGTGGACACGCACTTCCAGCGCCTGGTGCGCCGCTGGCAGTGGACCGGCGAGACCGACCCGGACAAGATCGAGGCCGCCATCGGCGCGCTCTTCCCGAAGAGCGACTGGACGGACCTCTCGCACCACGTGATCTGGCACGGCCGCCGCATCTGCCACGCCCGCAAGCCCGCCTGCGGCGCCTGCCCGATCGCCCCGCTCTGCCCGGCGTACGGCGAGGGCGAGACGGACCCGGAGAAGGCGAAGAAGCTCCTGAAGTACGAGAAGGGCGGCTTCCCGGGCCAGCGCCTGAACCCCCCGCAGGCGTACCTGGACGCGGGCGGCAAACCGGCGCCGCCGCTGGGGGCCGGATGAGCCACGGGAACAGCGGGGCAGGCCGGCCCGCCCGGGTGACAGCGCGCCTGACGGTCCGTTCGGGCGGCCCTGCGCCTGGCCCGGACAGCGCGCCGGGCCGTCCGAGCCGCCTGGAGGGCTCCATGGCCTGCTTGAGCGGCCAGGGGGCGCACCTGAGGAGCCCGAGCACCCTTTCCAGCCTCCACGCGAGCAGCCCGAGCCGCGGATCGCGGCCGTTCGCGGAACGATCTCAGGGCCGCCGCGCGTTGGAAGCGGCAGGACGACGGGGGTGGCGATGACGCGGGCGAGCGACACGCAGGGCGGGCAGGTGACGGTGAGCAAGGAAGGCCTCCCCGGCTGGCTGGACCCGGTGGTGCGCGCCGTGGAGACGGTCCGGCCGCGGCAGCTGAGCCGCTTCCTGCCGCCGGAGGACGGCGCCGGGCGGCAGTCCGCCGTGCTGATCCTGTTCGGTGAGGGCGAGCGTGGACCGGAGCTGCTGCTCATGGAGCGTGCGCACTCCCTGCGTTCGCATGCCGGCCAGCCCTCCTTCCCGGGCGGTGCCCTCGACCCCGGGGACGGAGACCCGGGCGGTGACGGCCCGCTGCGGGCCGCCCTGCGCGAGGCCGAGGAGGAGACCGGCCTCGACCCGTCCGGCGTCCAGCTCTTCGGTGTCCTGCCCCGGTTGTACATCCCGGTCAGCGGCTTCGTCGTCACACCGGTGCTGGGCTGGTGGCGCGCACCGAGCCCGGTCGGCGTCGTCGATCCGAACGAGACCGCCAGGGTCTTCACCGTCCCCGTGGCGGATCTCACGGATCCCGCCAACAGGGCCACCGCCGTCCACCCCAGGGGCCACCACGGTCCTGCGTTTCTGGTCGAATCCGCCCTTGTCTGGGGTTTCACGGCCGGAATCATCGACCGGCTGCTGCATTTCGCGGGCTGGGAGCGGCCCTGGGACCGGGAGAAGCAGGTCCCGCTCGACTGGCGCGCATGACAGGGTGGCCTCCGTGAACGTGCTGGACATCTTGCTGCTGGTCGCCGCCGTGTGGTTCGCGGTCGTGGGGTACCGCCAGGGGTTCGTCGTCGGCATCCTGTCGGTGATCGGCTTCCTGGGCGGTGGCCTCGTCGCGGTCTACGCGCTGCCCGTCATCTGGGACACGCTGACGGACAACGCGGAGGTGAGCACGACCGCCGCCGTCGTCGCGGTCGTCGTCGTCATCGTCTGCGCCTCCGTCGGCCAGGCCCTCACCACGCACCTCGGCAACAAGCTGCGCCGGCACATCACCTGGTCCCCGGCCCGGGCCCTGGACGCCACCGGCGGCGCCCTCGTCAACGTCGTGGCGATGCTCCTGGTCGCCTGGCTGATCGGCTCGGCCCTCGCGGGCACGACACTGCCGACGCTCGGCAAGGAGGTCCGCAACTCCAAGGTGCTGCTGGGCGTCTCCCAGGCGCTGCCGGAGCAGGCCGCCACCTGGTTCGCGGACTTCTCCTCGGTCCTCGCGCAGAACGGCTTCCCGCAGGTCTTCAGCCCGTTCTCGAACGAGCCGATCACCGACGTCCAGCCGCCCGACCCGGCCCTGGCCGACAGCCCGGTGGCGAGCCGCGCCCAGCGCTCCATCGTCAAGGTCGTGGGCACGGCCCCGAGCTGCGGCAAGGTCCTGGAGGGTACCGGCTTCGTCTTCGCCGACCGCCGGGTGATGACCAACGCGCACGTGGTGGGCGGCGTCGACGAGCCCACCGTGCAGATAGGCGGCGAGGGCAAGAAGTACGACGCCACGGTCGTGCTCTACGACTGGCGGCGCGACATCGCCGTACTCGATGTGCCGGACCTGGAGGCGCCCGTGCTGCGGTTCACCACCGAGGACGCGAGCAGCGGCGACGGCGCGATCGTCGCGGGCTTCCCGGAGAACGGGGCGTACGACGTGCGCGCCGCACGCGTGCGCGGCCGCATCACGGCCAACGGCCCGGACATCTACCACCGCGGCACGGTCCGCCGCGACGTCTACTCCCTCTTCGCGACCGTCCGCCAGGGCAACTCCGGCGGCCCGCTGCTCACCCCCGACGGCAAGGTCTACGGCGTGGTGTTCGCCAAGTCCCTCGACGACGCCGAGACGGGGTACGCGCTGACCGTGGACGAGATTCAGGAGGACATCACCAAGGGGCGCACCGCCAACCGGCAGGTGGGCAGCGACAACTGCGCGCTCTAGGGTGCGCTTCAGAAGTGGATCTTGATGCGTCAAGATCCACTTCAGCCTGGCGGCCGAGCAGACTCAGAAGCCGATGTCACTGGTGACCACGGCCGGGCAGCGCGGGGACTCCCCGCGGTTCCGGGTGGTCCTGGGGCGTATCCGGGTGCCCAGGCTCGGGCCGGGCCGGCCTCGCACCCGGCCGGACAAGGTTCGCGCCGACAAGGCGTACGGCTCCCGCACGAGCCGCGCCTACCCGCCCAAGCGCGATATCCGCTGCACGATCCCGGAGGAGCGTGGCCAGATCGCCAACCGCGTTGGACATGGCTCTCACGGCGGTCGGCCGCCGAAGTTCGGCAAGGCCGACCTCCGAGAGCGCCACGCGGTGGAGTGCGGGATCAACCGCCTCAAGTGGCACCGGCGGTCGCCACAGATACGACAAGCTCGCCGTCCGCTACGAAGCGACCGTACTGGTCGCAGCCATCAACGAGTGGCTGTGACCAGCGTCCTCATGCCCGCCCTGGTGGCTTTCACTGCTCTTCGGTGTCGAATGCCCGGGCAACGGCGAGGCTGTCCTCGTAGACATGGTGCCGGGTGACCAAGCCGTCTTCGAAGGTGAGGTGCAGAGCGAACCGCGCGCGATACGCACGTCCGGTGGACCGAGCGGTCTGGCGAATCTCGCCGATCACGACCGCGTCGTTTCCGTCGATGAGGATGCGCTCGACCTCAGTCGCCGCCTGCTCCGGCACGTGGTGCTCGGCAAGTTCGCGATAGTGGGCGGCCGCGTCGGCCCGGGTGGACCGATGCCGGATCCAGGGCGTGGCAGCACGACCGTGCTCGGCCTCCGGCCAGCTCAGCTTCCAATCGCCCCGCTCGGCGTACAGCTCGGCGATGCCCTCGGGGTCGCCCTCACCGATCCGGCGCAGTAACTCCTCAACCGCAGTCCGTGTGTTCGTAGATGTGGCTATGGACATGATTGGCCCCTCCGTATGGTCCGCGTCCTGCTCACGCGGCGAGAGCACCAACCTAGCCCGCACGGTCCGGCCGAGACGATTACCTCCTGGGTAAGGCAGCGCATTTCGTAAAGATCCACTTTCGAAACGCACCCTGGAAGGCTCGTGAAGCGGCAGGTGTCGAGGCGTCACTCGCGCGGGTGACGCCTCAGTCGCGCGTATGACGCAGACGTACGGAGACCCAGCGAGCCCGGCGGCGGAGGATGCGTGGGATCCCGACCCTGGGGTCGGCGGTCGCCATCTGCGGTGCGCCGCTTCGCCGGTGGGGGTTCGCACCGCCCGCCGAGCGGCGATTGCGGGTTGCGTCACTGTAGTCGTGCGTCCAGCCCATACCCCGACGTCTGCCCCCGCCCCATGGTCGATAACCGCTCCCGGGGCGTCCAATTGGCCTATGCGCCAGGCAATTGGCCATTCGTCGGACAACCGTTCACGTGCCGGTACCGCGCGCGGTCGCCCGGTCACCGACCGGGGTCCGGCAGAGCCGGTCACCGGTCGGGTTCGGGATCCCGCAGCCAGTTGATGAGTTCCGAGGAGAACGCGACCGGGTCCTCCTCGTGCGGGAAGTGGCCGAGGCCGTCGAACAGCCGCCAGCGGTACGGGGCTTCGACGTACTCGCCGGAGCCGGCCGCGCTGCGCGTGCGCATCACGGGGTCGAGCGAGCCGTGCAGATGGAGCGTCGGCACGCGCACGGGCCGCTTCATCCGGCGGTTGAACTGGATGCCGTCCGGGCGGGCCAGGGAGCGCACCATCCAGCGGTACGGCTCGACCGCGCAGTGCGCCGCGGAGGGGATGCACATGGCCCGGCGGTAGTTCTCCAGCGCCTCGTCCACCGGCGGGCGCGGCCCGGACCAGTCCTGGATCAGTTCGGCCACTTGCGCCCCGTCGTCGGCGGTGAGCTGCCGCTCCGGAATCCAGGGCCGCTGGAACCCCCAGATGTGTGAACCGGCACGGGTCTGCTTGACGTCTCTCAGCATGGCCGAGCGCCAGCGCCGCGGGTGCGGCATGGAGGCGACCGCCAGCCGCCGCACCAGCTTGGGGCGCATCGCGGCCGCCGTCCACGCCAGGTACCCGCCCAGGTCGTGGCCGACCAGCGCGGCGTCCGGCTCGCCGAGCGAGCGGACGACCCCGGTGACGTCGAGCGCGAGGTTGGCGGGGTCGTAGCCGCGTGGCGTACGGTCGCTGCCCCCGACTCCCCGCAGGTCCATGGCGACGGCCCGGAAGCCCGCGTCGGCGAGCGCCACCAGCTGGTGCCGCCAGGTCCACCAGAACTGCGGGAAGCCGTGCAGCAGCAGCACCAGCGGCCCGTCACCCAGCTCCGCGATGTGGAAGCGCGCGCCGTTCGCGGCGACGTCGCGGTGGCTCCAGGGGCCATCGAGGAGTACGGCCGAGGCCGGTTGTGCCGGGGGAAGGGCGGGGTCCGTCATGACGACGAGCGTGCCACAGCCTCGATGGCCTCGGGGACCCGGTCCTGCGCGAGCTCCGGACGCGGGTGCGGCTTCGCCTTCTGCAGGACGACCGCGGACTCCTTCATCGAGGCGGCGACCTTCTGCGGGCCCTGGCTCTTCTTGGCCTTCTTCGCGAAGGCCACGCCGATCAGCGCGAGCACGACCGCGACCAGCACGTTCGCCGCGAAGGACAGCAGGAAGCAGATCGCGAGGTTCCAGTCGCTCCAGGTGCGGATGCCGTACGCCAGCGCGAAGTTCAGCATCGGCAGGGAGAACAGCAGCACCGCCCCGGCCATCGAGAAGGCGCCGCCGCTGGTCGCGCCGCGCTTCACGTCCTGCTTGAGCTGCGCCTTCGCCAGCGCGATCTCGTCGTGCACCAGCGCCGACATTTCCGCCGTCGCCGAGGCGAACAACTGGCCGATGCTGCGTTCGGCGCCGACCGGGCTGCCGTCGGGTGCGCTCATCGCGGTCTCCCTCTTCTGCGTACGGTCCGATTTCCGCGTCGTCTGCCTGGCTCGCCGCAGTCGTCCCACTGCGTACGGCCTGACTGCGTACGGTCCCGTCTTCTGTACCGTCCCGTCAGATCATGCCGGACGGTGGTGGTCATCGCCTGCCCCGCCCGGTACTTCGGCAAGCCCGTGGCGCGCGGCTGCCTTCTCCTGGGCGATCCGGCGATGGTCGGCGGCCTTGCGCTCGTAGAGGTCGGCCAGCCGCTGGTGGTACGCCGGGTCGTCCTCCTCGTAGATGTCCGGGATGCCGTCGAGGTCCTCGTCGCGCTCCTCTTTCTCCCACAGGCGGCGGTACTTGGCGTTGCGCATCTTCAGCAGGATCGTCGCGAGTGTCGCGGCGATGAGCGAGCCCATCAGCACGGCGGCCTTGATCTCGCCGGTCATCGCCTGGTCGCCCTCGAAGGCGAGCTCGCCGATGAGCAGCGACACGGTGAAGCCGATGCCGGCGAGGCTCGCCACCGCGAACACGTCCGCCCAGGCGAGGTCGTCGCTGAGCGAGGCCCGGGTGAAACGGGCCGTCAGCCACGTCCCGCCGAAGATGCCGAGGGACTTGCCGACGACCAGTCCGAGGACGACGCCGAGGGGCTCGGGCCTGGTGAACACATCGGCGAGCGCGCCACCGGAGATGGCGACACCGGCGCTGAAGAGCGCGAACAGCGGTACGGCCAGCCCCGCCGACAGGGGCCGTACGAGGTGCTCGATGTGCTCGCCGGGGGAGTGGTCCTCGTCCTCGTGGCGGTGGCAGCGCAGCATCAGGCCCATGGCGACGCCGGCGATGGTGGCATGGACGCCGCTGTTGTACATCAGCGCCCAGACGACGAGTGCGAGCGGCACGTACACGTACCAGCCGCGCACGCCCTTGCGAAGCAGCAGCCAGAAGACGGCCAGACCCGCCACGGCGCCACCCAGCGCGGCGAAGTTCAGGCTGTCGGTGAAGAAGACCGCGATGATCAGGATCGCGAAGAGGTCGTCGACGACGGCGAGTGTGAGCAGGAAGGCCCGCAGCGCGCTCGGCAGGGAGGTGCCGATCACCGCGAGCACGGCGAGCGCGAAGGCGATGTCGGTGGCGGTGGGCACGGCCCAGCCGGCGAGTGAGCCGCCGCCGGTGCCGCTGGTGAGAACGTAGACGAGCGCCGGTATGGCCATGCCGCACAGGGCGGCGACGACCGGGAGCGCGGCGGCCTTGGGGTCGCGCAGGTCGCCCGCGACGAGCTCCCGCTTGAGTTCGATCCCGGCGACGAAGAAGAAGATCGCCAGCAGTCCGTCGGCGGCCCAGTGCGCGACCGACAGGTCGAGGCCGAGGGCGGCGGGGCCCAGGTGGAAGTGGGAGACACTCTCGTAGCTGTCGCTCAGCGCGGGGATGTTCGCCCACAGCAGGGCGGCGACCGCGGCGGCGAGCAGCAGCACACCGCCGACGGTCTCGGTGCGCAGCGTGTCCGCCACGTAGGTCCGCTCGGGGAGCGAGAGACGGTCGAGGACCTTGCGGGGCGTGGAAGGGCGAGGCTCGGTCACGGGGGGAGACCTCCGGTCGGTGGGCAGGGCTGGACACATGCCGACCAGACTTCCCGGCGCACCATGGAGCAGTTGTTTTTCTTAGTCTAGGTAAACATATGGCCGGGTGTCACCCCGGTGATCTTCGCCTCCGGGGTGACAAAAGGCACCCGGCGCACCGAGTGCCGGGTGCCCTTCGTCCGTTCCGCTACGCCCGCGCCGTGATCAGTCCTCGCCGGGCGCGGCCGGCAGCTTGGCCTGGATGAGGTCCATGACCGTGGAGTCGGTCAGCGTGGTGACGTCACCGAGCTGGCGGTTCTCGGCGACGTCCCGCAGCAGACGGCGCATGATCTTGCCGGAGCGGGTCTTGGGCAGCTCGGCCACCGGCAGGATCCGCTTGGGCTTGGCGATCGGGCCGAGGGCGTCGCCGACGTGGGCGCGCAGCTCGGCGACCAGGGTCTCGGTCTCGGTGGCCGTACCGCGCAGGATCACGAAGGCGACGATCGCCTGCCCGGTCGTCTCGTCCGCCGCGCCGACCACGGCCGCCTCGGCGACCGAGGGGTGGGAGACGAGCGCCGACTCGACCTCGGTGGTGGAGATGTTGTGGCCGGAGACGAGCATGACGTCGTCGACCCGGCCGAGCAGCCAGATATCGCCGTCGTCGTCCTTCTTGGCACCGTCACCGGCGAAGTACTTGCCCTCGAAGCGCGACCAGTAGGTGTCGATGAACCGCTGGTCGTCGCCCCAGATGGTGCGCAGCATCGACGGCCACGGCTCGGTCAGCACCAGGTAGCCGCCCCCGCCGGCGGGCACCTCGCTCGCCTCGTCGTCGACGACCGTCGCTGCGATCCCGGGCAGCGGCGTCTGCGCGGAGCCGGGCTTGGTCGCGGTCACGCCCGGCAGGGGCGAGATCATCATCGCGCCGGTCTCGGTCTGCCACCAGGTGTCGACGATCGGGGTGCGGTCGCCGCCGATGTTCTTGCGGTACCAGATCCACGCCTCGGGGTTGATCGGCTCGCCCACCGAGCCCAGCACGCGCAGGCTGGACAGGTCGAACTTGGCGGGGATGTCGTCGCCCCACTTCATGAACGTGCGGATCGCGGTCGGCGCGGTGTAGAGGATCGTCACGCCGTACTTCTGGACGATCTCCCAGAAACGGCCCTGGTGCGGGGTGTCGGGCGTGCCCTCGTACATGACCTGCGTCGCGCCGTTGGCCAGCGGGCCGTAGACGATGTACGAGTGGCCGGTGACCCAGCCGACGTCGGCGGTGCACCAGTAGACGTCGCTCTCCGGCTTGAGGTCGAAGACGGAGTGGTGGGTGTAGGCGGTCTGGGTGAGGTAGCCGCCGGAGGTGTGCAGGATGCCCTTCGGCTTACCCGTGGTGCCCGAGGTGTAGAGGATGAACAGCGGGTGCTCGGCGGCGAACGCCTTCGGGGCGTGCTCCTCGCTCTGCCGCCCGACGAGGTCGTGCCACCACACGTCGCGGCCCTCGGTGAAAGCGACCTCCTGGCCCGTGCGGCGCACGACCAGGACGTGCTCGACGTTGCCCGCCTTCTCGACGGCCTCGTCCACGGCCGGCTTGAGCGCGGACGGCTTGCCGCGCCGGTAGCCGCCGTCGGAGGTGATGACCACGCGCGCGTCGGCGTCCTGGATGCGGGTGGCGAGGGCGTCCGAGGAGAAGCCGCCGAAGACGACGGAGTGCGCGGCGCCGATGCGGGCGCAGGCCAGCATCGCGATCACCGTCTCGGGGATCATCGGCATGTAGACGGCGACCCGGTCCCCGGCCTGAACTCCCAGCTCCAGCAGGGCGTTGGCGGCCTTGGACACCTCGTCCTTGAGCTCTGCGTAGGTGAGGGAGCGGCTGTCGCCGGGTTCGCCCTCGAAGTGGATGGCGACCCGGTCGCCGTGCCCGGCCTCCACATGGCGGTCGACGCAGTTGTAGGCGACGTTGAGTTCGCCGTCCTTGAACCACTTGGCGAACGGCGGGTTCGACCAGTCGAGGGTCTCGGTGGGCTCCTTGGCCCAGGTCAGCCGACGGGCCTGCTCGGCCCAGAAGCCGAGCCTGTCAGCCTTGGCCTGTTCATACGCCTCCGCCGTGACATTGGCGTTCGCGGCCAGGTCAGCGGGCGGCGCGAAGCGTCGCTCCTCCTTCAAGAGGTTGGCCAGGCTTTCGTTGCTCACGGCATCTGCCTTTCCCAGGGTGTCCGTTGTGTCCCAGGCCACAGCTCATCAGACCCGGGGGTGCGATGACAAGGGCCGACCGACGATTGGTTTAGACCTGTCAGGCGGTGCTGTCGGCGACCGGGGTCATCCGTACCCACGGACGCAGACCAGGGAAAGTTCAGTGTGTGTCACGCCTGTCACCTGAGATCGGGGAGTGCGCCAGGGGCAGTGCCTCACCACCCGGCCCGGGCCGCGAGCGGACGTGAGTCCGAGAGTGGCCCAGGGGTGGCCGGGTGGCCGGGGTGGCCGGGGTGGCCGGGGTGGCCGGGGGTGTACGGCGCTGGCAGACCGCCAGAGCCGTACTCCCGGGCTGGTGCCCGGCTCACCCGGTCAGGTCCGTCTCCCGTACGCGGTCGAAGACGCCGCCGGCGTCCGTCTCGGTGAGCAGGTACGCCTCGGCCTCGCCCACGTGGAAGTACATGCCGTGCAGCTCCAGGGCGCCCTTCTCCAGGGCCCGGGCCACCGATGCGTGGGCGCGCAGGTGCTCCAGCTGCTGGACCACGTTGGTCAGGCTGAGCTGCTCGACCGCGTCCTCGGGAGCCCGGCCGGCCAGCGTGCCCCACGGCAGGCCGGTATCGGCCATGCGCTCCAGACTCGGCAGCCCGTGCCGCAGCCACCGCTTCAACGGTGTCCGGGCGCCGCCGGGCTCGGAGTTGAGCAGCGCCTGCATGGCGCCGCAGCCCGAGTGCCCGCACACCGTGATGGACCGCACCTGCAGCACCTCCACGGCGTACTCGATCGTGGCCGCCACCGAGTCGTCGCCGCTCTCCTCGCCCGGGCGCGGGACGAGGTTGCCCACGTTGCGCACGACGAACAGGTCGCCCGGACCACTGGAGGTGATCATCGACGTGACCAACCGGGAATCGGCGCAGGTCAGGAAGAGCTGTGAGGGCCGCTGCCCCTCACGCGCCAGCCGGGCCAGCTCGCTGCGCACCAGGGGCGCGGTGTTGCGCTGGAACGCGTTGATGCCCCGCACCAGTTCGTGCCCACTGGCTCCGCCGGTGCCGGTCGGGTCCGGCTCGGAGCGGTCCGTCCCGTCCGGGTTCTTCTCGGAGGGGGGCGCGGACGGGGGGAGGTCGCACTGGTGGTTGAGCCAGGGCGTCCAGGGCCGGCAGCGGCAGCTGGTGAAGGCCTGGGGCTCGGAGATGCGAGTGCCGGAGTGCCGGCCGGTGATCTCCACGGTGCCGCCCTGCGCGGTGTGTGTCTTCTGCCAGTCCTGCAGCGTCTCGAACGCCGCGTGGTCCATGAACGAGCCGTCCAGCTCGACGACGGTGTCGGCGCCATGGGGCACGCGATGCAGGACCCGGCTCAGCCGGGGCACCGCGAGGAAGGTCAACTGTCCTCTGACGTGTACGTGATGGACTCCTTCCTTCTCGTCGTGCGTGATGCGCGTGCGGGTGAGGCGGTGCAGGGCGACACCGACCGCCATGGCGATCCCCAGCGCCACGCCCTGCAGGACACCGAGGGACACCACGCCGAGGGTCGTGACGGCGTAGACCCACACCTCACGGTGGCGCGTCACCGTGCGGATGTGGTTCAGGGACACCATCTGGATGCCGACGGCCATCACCAGTGCGGCGAGCGAGGCGAGCGGGATGAGCTGCAGGAGCGGGACCATCAGCAGTGCGGCGATCACTACGAGAACGCCGTGCAGCATCGTGGAGTTCCGGCTTTCCGCGCCCGCGTGCACATTCGCCGAACTCCGCACGGCCACACCGGCGATGGGCAGCCCGCCGAGCGAGCCGGAGACGATGTTGGCGGCGCCCTGCCCGAGCAGTTCGCGGTCCAGGTCGGAGCGGTGGACCCGGGCGGCCGGGCCCGGGCGGCCGGCCACCAGCTTGTCCACGGCCACCGCGCCGAGCAGCGACTGCACACTGCACACCAACGTGGTGGTGAGCACGGCGGCGGCCAGACCGAGGACGGGGCCCTGCGGCAGCCCGGCCAGGGCGTGGTTGCTCCAGGACGGCAGGTCGACCTTGGGCAGCCGGAGACCGGCGAAGGCGGCGGCCGCGGTGGCGCCGGCGACGGCGACGAGAGCGGCCGGGACCTTTCGCAGCAGGTGTCCGGTCCGGCCGGGCAGTCTCGGCCAGAGCAGCAGCAGCGCCAGGGTCAGCACGCTCACCGACACGGACGCGGGGCGCATCTGCGCCAACTGGTCGGGCAGCGCCTGGAGGTTGGCGGGCACGGAGCTCTGCGGGGTGCCGCCGAGCACGATGTGCAACTGGGCGACGGCGATGGTGACGCCGATCCCGGCGAGCATGCCGTGCACGATCGCGGGGCTGACGGCGAGGGCGCCGCGGGCCACGCGCAGGCAGCCGAGGCCCAGTTGGGCGAGTCCGGCGAGGACGGTGATGGCGCAGGTCGTCCGCCAGCCGTAGCGCTGGATGAGGTCGGCGGTGACGACGGTGAGTCCGGCGGCCGGCCCGCTCACCTGGAGCGGGGAGCCGCCGAGCCGCCCGGCGACCAGCCCGCCCACGGCTGCGGCGACGAGGCCGGCCTGGAGGGGTGCGCCGGTGGCGAGGGCGATGCCCAGGGACAGAGGCAGGGCGATCAGGAAGACCGCGATCGAGGCCGACACGTCGGCTCCCGCGATCCGGAAGCGGCGGGGGCCGGTCGGCGGCGGGCTGTGGGGCGGATGGCTGCGCTCGGTCCGGTTCGGGTCGGCGGCGCGTGTGGGGACGCAGGCTGACATGGTTTCCCGTCTCCTCCGGGGCTGCGCGGTCGCGTGACTGGGGTCCCCGCTTGGGGCGGGGGCGTTCGCGGCCGTGGGTCACGGCATAAATCGGCGGGATGAATCAACGTTCGGTAAACGGATCGTAATGCAGAGTAAAGGGCGGGCATGGACTTTACGGGCAAATGGGCGAATAGATCACTCTGAAGAGTGGAGTGGCTATGTGGTCGGCTTGTCGTACTAATTCCTTCTCTGACTCGTGCGAATTTGGCGGCGCTGTCGGCACCCGAGAGAAGGAAGAAGGTGGGCGGAACATGGCCGCCACCCACAGGATCGCCGCGGGCTCCGTGATCGTCGCGGTCTGCGCCGCATCGCTCGCCGGTTGCGCGACCGGCACATCCAGGCAAAGCAACCCCGAACCGTCCCGGGCGAAGCCCGCCCAGGCACCGAAGAGCACGGTGCGGCTGATCGGCGACGGTTCCACCGCCTACACCGGCGCCCAGCCCCACCTGCCCAGGCCCGAACGGCTGCGCCCCGGCCAGAAGCCCCCGCAGTTCGTCGTCTTCTCCTGGGACGGCGCGGGCGAGGACAGCCAGAAGCTGTTCTCTCACTTCCGCGAGGTGGCGAAGAAGAACAACGCGACCATGACGTACTTCCTGAGCGGCGTGTACATGCTGCCGGCGAAGAAGCGCGACCTGTACCGGCCGCCCCAGCACTCCCCGGGACGCTCCGACATCGGCTTCAACGACCGCCGCGGCATCGCCGCCACCGCGAAGCAGCTGCGTCTGGCCTGGCTGGAGGGCAATGAGATCGGCACCCACTTCAACGGCCACTTCTGCGGCAGTGGCGGCGGTGTCGGTGAGTGGTCCGTGGAGGACTGGAAGGACGAGATCTCCCAGGCCAAGCAGTTCGTGAAGACCTGGAAGACCAACACCGGCCTGAAGAACGCCGCCCCGCTGCCCTTCGACTACGACAAGGAGCTCATCGGCGCACGCACGCCCTGCCTGGAGGGCCAGCGCAACTTCATGAAGGCGGCCCGAGACCTGGGCTTCCGCTACGACACCAGTGGCGTCACCGACCAGGTCTGGCCGAAGCGGAAGCAGGGCCTGTGGGACCTGTCCATGCAGCTCGTACCGTTCCCCGGCCACTCCTTCGAGCAGCTCACCATGGACTACAACTTCATGGTCAACCAGTCGGGCACCAAGACCCAGGGCAATCCCGCCATGCACGACTTCTGGGGCGACCAGATGCGTGACGGCCTGCTCCAGGGCTTCCAGCGCGCCTATGACGGCAACCGTGCCCCGCTGATCATCGGCAACCACTTCGAGTCCTGGAACGGCGGCACCTACATGCGGGCCGTCGAGGAGGTCATCGAGACGGTGTGCAACAAGGAGGAGGTGCGCTGTGTCTCGTTCCGGCAGCTCGTGGACTGGCTGGACGCACAGGACCCCAAGACGCTCGAGAAGCTGCGCACCCTGAGGGTCGGCGAGGCGCCGAAGGAGGGCTGGGCGTCTTTCCTGTCGGGCCGTCCCGCCCCGGCGCCGAAGGGCGTGCCGGGGGCTCCGGCGGCCAAGGGGTAGTCCGTCAGGCGGTCATAGGCCCTCAGGCGGTCGACGTCACGGTCACGCGCGCGTGCAGCGCGGGATGGGCACGCGCGCGTGAAGAAGGCCACTCCGCCGTGGGGCCGGGCCCCGGGATGCGTAGGGTCGTACTCATGAGTACAGCAGGCGCGACCGCCGACCCCCTCGCGGCCCTGGGGGCGCTGCCCGGAGTGGCCGATTCCGTGGAGTCCGTGCGCAAGGCCGTGGACCGGGTCTACGGGCACCGGATCATGCGGCGGCGCAGCAACGCGATCACCTCCGAGGCCGCCTTGCGCGGCGCCCGCGGCTCGGCCGCGCTGTCCGGTGCGGACTGGGCCCTGGAGGAGGTGCGTCGGCGTACGGACTTCAGCGGCGAGGACGAGGCACGCACCGTCGGTGCCTCACTACGGCTCACCGCGGAGGCAGGCCAGCTGCTGTCGATCTGGCGGCAGTCGCCGCTGCGGGTGCTGGCCCGGCTTCACCTCGTGGCGGCAGCCGACCAGGCCGACCAGGTGGGGCGGCCCCGGCAGGAGGGCGAGCCGGTCGACGAGCCGCTGGTCGGACTGCCGCTGCCGAGCGCGGCCGAGACGCACGGGCGGCTGGAGGGACTCGCCGGGCTGATCGTCGCCGGCGGCTCCGCGCCGGCGCTGGTGACGGCCGCCGTGGTCCATGGCGAACTCCTCGCGCTGCGCCCCTTCACCTCCCACAACGGCCTGGTCGCCCGCACGGCCGAGCGCATCGTGCTGGTCGGCAGCGGCCTGGACCCGAAGTCGGTCTGCCCGGCCGAGGTCGGCCATGCCGAGCTGGGTCGCGAGGCCTACCTGGAAGCTCTCGACGGATACGTCTCCGGCACCCCGGAGGGCATGGCCGCCTGGATCGCCCACTGTGGCCGGGCGGTCGAACTGGGGGCGCGCGAGTCGACGGCGGTGTGCGAGGCGCTGCAGCGCGGAGCGGCGTGACAACCGCCCGGAACAGAGATGCGGCGGTACGAGTTCTCGTACCGCCGCTGGCATGAGCATCGGGTTACCAAGCGTCCTCGAACAGTGCCCATCAGGTCGGGAGCTTTGCCCGTGCCTGGTGCGGCTGGCCCGTATTCGACGGGTCGACGTCGCGTGGGTGCCCGGTGTTCATGCTCGGTCCGTGGGGCCAGAATGCGTATTTAAGGTGATCCTCGCGGATGTCCTTGGTCTCGCGGGCCGTTGAGTCCTTTGTACTCCTGACCCGCGACAAGCGGAAGTCCAGGCTGCACTTCTTTACTTTTGGGTTCAAACAGGAGTGTGGAGGACTGCGGATCGTCTCAGGTCAGGCGACTGTGGCCCGGCGCCGGTTCGCGTACCAGACAAGCCCCGCGGTGGCCGCCGCCGCGCCTATCGCGGCGACCGCGACGAGCGCCGGACGCGGCGGTACGGCGAACGCGGGGATGCGCTGCTTGAGCCGGACCGGACGGTGGAAGTCCAGGACCGGCCACCCGCGCGCGAGGGCCTCGCGGCGCAGAGCGCGGTCCGGGTTCACGGCATGGGGATGGCCGACGGACTCCAGCATCGGCACGTCGGTCGCCGAGTCGCTGTAGGCGTAGCAGCGGCTGAGGTCGTACCCCTCGGACTCGGCCAGCTCCCTGATGGCCTCGGCCTTCGTGGGGCCGTACGCGTAGTACTCCACGTCGCCGGTGAAGCAGCCGTCCTCACCCACCACCATGCGGGTGGCGACCACGCGGTCCGCGCCGAGCAGTTCACCGATCGGCTCGACCACCTCCGCACCCGAGGTGGAGACGATCACGACGTCGCGGCCGGCGGTGTGGTGCTCCTCGATGAGGGAGGCGGCCTCGTCGTAGATGATCGGGTCGATCAGGTCGTGCAGCGTCTCAGCGACGATCTCCTTGACCTGCTGTACGTTCCAGCCGCGGCACAGCGCGGACAGGTAGGCGCGCATGCGTTCCATCTGGTCGTGGTCGGCGCCGCCGGCCAGGAAGACGAACTGGGCATATGCGGTGCGCAGGACAGCCCTGCGGTTGATCAGACCGCCTTGGTAGAACGACTTGCTGAACGTGAGCGTGCTCGACTTCGCAATGACCGTCTTGTCCAGGTCAAAGAAGGCGGCTGTGCGGGGCAAGGAGTGGTTTTCCACGCCCTTGAGCATAGGGGCAGCCCATTCGGCGTAAGGTGGGGCGTGTGGGTTTGCCTGAGAGGGCTCTCGGGTACACCATGGAAGTCACGGATCGTTCGCGACCGTGCTAACCCGGCCCGACTCCTCCCCCCCCCGAGTCGGCCGTGGGGACGACCCCCGCTCTCCCCCCCGGCGGGGGTCGTCGCATGTCCGGATGGGTTTTCTCCTTCTTCGCGCGGCCTGAGCGCCGCTTTGAGGCGGCTTCGGTCGCCTCTTCGGCATGCCCCTGACTTGTTACGCTCTGTAGTCGTCGAGCTGCTCTGCGGAAGTCACGCGGTGGGTCGGCGGGGGTCACCGGTATGGGTGACGGCGATATTCACAACCCCCGGGACGTCCACAGTTATCCACCAAGATCCACACGATTTCCGGGATCGCTGCACCGTGATTCCAGCGCGTCCCGCTCGCGGCGAGTTCATGGCCGGTTCCGATTGCGGGGGGCGTTTGGCCGGTTTCTGTCGGCCGTTCATAGGGAGGCCGCCTTGCCGGTTCTTCCCACGTTTGCGAATCGCGGGGCCCCAGAGGCCGCGCGAGCGGAACAGCGAAGGGGGATGGAGACCATGGCCGGAACCGTCACACACGATCCGCAGCCGGCAGCCGGAGGGCGGCAGGGCGGACCGCTGATCGTCACCGAGGACACCGAACTCCTCGACGACCTGCTGCGCCTGTGCGCGGCGGCGGGCGCCACGCCTGAGGTGCACCACGGGGTGCCGGAGCGCAGAGGCAGCTGGGAGGCGGCTCCGCTCGTCCTGGTGGGCGACGACGCGGCGCGGCGCGTCCGCGGGGCCGCGCGCAGAAGGGGAGTCGTCCTCGTCGGCCGCGACCAGGACGACTCCGGGGTGTGGCGGCGGGCCGTCGAGATCGGCGCCGAGCACGTCCTGATGCTGCCCGACGGCGAGCAGTGGCTGGTCGACCGGATCGCCGACGTGGCCGAGGGCGTCGGCCGGCCCGCCCTCACCGTGGGCGTGATCGGCGGCCGGGGCGGGGCCGGAGCGTCCACGCTCGCGTGCGCCCTCGCCGTCACCTCCGCGCGTGAGGGGCTGCGCACGCTCCTGGTGGACGCCGATCCGCTGGGCGGCGGACTCGACGTGCTCCTCGGCGGTGAGACGGCCGAGGGGCTGCGCTGGCCCGCCTTCGCCTCCTCGCGTGGACGCGTCGGCGGGGGCGCCCTGGAGGAGTCGCTCCCCGAGCTGCACTCGCTGCGGGTGCTCAGCTGGGACCGCGGCGACCGGATCGCCGTCCCGCCGCAGGCGGTGCGCGCGGTGCTGGCGGCGGCCCGACGCCGGAGCGGCACGGTGGTGGTCGACCTGCCGCGCCGCATCGACGACGGGGTCGCCGAGGTGCTCACCCAGCTGGACATGGGTGTGCTGGTCGTACCCGCCGAGCTGCGGGCCGTCGCGGCCGCCGGGCGGGTGGCCTCCGCTGTCGGCATGGTCCTGCGGGATCTTCGGGTGGCGGTCCGCGGGCCGTACTCGCCGGGGCTCGGCGACCGGGAGGTGGCCCGGCTGCTCGGGCTGCCGCTGGCCGGCGAGGTGCCGCTCGAACCGGGGCTGCTGCGCCCGGACGAGGGCACGGCACCACCCGGTGCCGTCCCGCGTGGACCTCTCGCCCGGTTCTGCAAGGAGTTCTGGGAGCGGGCGCTCGTCGAGGCGGGTGCGGCATGAGCACCCTGGCCGGACCGGAGGGCGCGGAACTGCTCGACGGAGTGCGGCGGTGGCTGGCCGAGAGCGGGGCCGAACCGACACCCGCGCGCGTGGCGCAGGCCCTGCGGGAGCAGGGACGCGTGCTCGGGGACACCGAAGTCCTGGGCGCCGCCGCGCGGCTGCGGTCCGAGCTGGTCGGCAGCGGACCGCTGGAGCCGCTGCTCGCCGATCCGTCGGTGACGGACGTGCTGGTGTCGGCCCCGGACCGGGTATGGGTGGACCGGGGCGGCGGGCTGGAGCTGACGTCGGTGCGGTTCGCGGACGCCGCAGCCGTACGACGTCTCGCCCAGCGTCTCGCCGCCGTGGCCGGACGCCGTCTGGACGATGCCCGGCCCTGGGCGGACGCCCGGCTGCCCGACGGGACCCGGCTGCACGCGGTGCTGCCGCCGGTGGCCGTGGGATGTGCCTGCCTGTCGCTGCGGGTCGTACGACCGCGAGCCTTCACGCTCGGCGAGCTGGTCGCGGCGGGCACGGTGCCGCCGGGCGGTGACCGTGTGCTGCGCGCACTGCTTGACGCACGGCTGTCCTTCCTGGTCAGCGGTGGCACGGGCAGTGGAAACCCCAAACTACAGCTATGACTCCTCTACTGTGATCATGGTCAGAGAACCTTTCGGGACCGCGAGAAATGCCCTCTGACCTGCGGATTTGATGTCCGATTCGGCAGCAGGCGTGATCGCCTTCGAATCCAAGGTGAGCACAGAAAGCGGCCCCGGCGGCGTCGAGGGGACGCCGGCCGGGGCCGCGGGTTGAGCTGAGGTCAGGGCTTGGGCGGGGTCACGAAGCCCCGGACAGGCCGCTGCTCCTTCGGGTCACGCGATGCGGGCTGCTGCGCGCGCTTCCACGCCGCCACCATCTCCGCGTAGCGCGGGTCGATCCATTCGGACACGGTGCCTCCCTTCACGGGCAGGCTATGCCACCCCGGGCTTCTTCGGCTTCGGTGTGACGACGATCGTGCAGTCCGGGGCGTGCTGGCACTTCGCCGCCACCGACGCCAGGGTCTCGTCGGACGGCGGCCCCCACAGCTCCGCATCCGCCTCCCACCCGAGTTCCGTGATCTTCTCGCGGGTCCGGTCCAGGATCGGCGGATCGTAGTTCGTGGGGTCGTAGCCCGGGAAGTGGTGCACAAAGCTGCCGAGGGACTCGCACAGCTCGGCGTACATCGCCGTGTGCAGGATGAGAGCGTGCCAGCCCTCGTCCACGATGCGCGACGGGGCGAGCCCGACGCCGGGGTTCTTCGCGCAGGCCGCCACGAACTTGAGGCCCTCGTCGACGATGCGGCCGGCCATCTCCTCGGACATGTCGGGGTTGGCGTCCATGACGGTGCCGCGGACACTGGCGAACTGCTCGTCGGTGATGAGCATGCGCGCGAGGGCGGGCACGGCCGGGTTCTCGGGCGGGTCCATGGGGCCCGGAGGTATGGTCACGGAATCTCCTTCGCTGGTTGCGGTTGGGGATGGCCCCGCCCGGGCCGGGGTTCTTCGCGGGATTCACCGGCCGGGCGGGGAGCTTGAGGGTTACGGGCGCGGCCCCTGCCTGATGAGCCGGTAGAGGATCAGCCCGACTTCGCAGCGGCTCGCGTCGTCCGTGCACTGCTCGCACATCGGGGCGTGCTCGAAGAGGCCGCGGTGTGCCCATGCGGCCGTGCAGCGCTGGCAGGCGCGGGGGAACCAGCTGCCTGCCGGTGACTTCTGCTCGCCCAGGTCGATGGCCGTCTCGGCGTTCAGCGGCCCTTCCTCGCACCAGACGCAGCGGGCGCCGCGTAGTTGGTCCTCGGTCGCGTCCGCGGCGGCTGGCAGTAGCAGGGCGGCTACCACGCTGGCGGGTACTTCGAGTAGGGCTCTGGGTGATCCTGACGGTGGGGGTGCTGCGGCGGTACGGTGCGTCACGTCGACTCCAACCAGTCGGCCAAGCCCCGGGGCCGTTCACGCGGTCGCCGGGGCGCTGTCCGGTTATGGAATCGCCGAGCTACACACAGTGACAGGGATGTGACGTCCCAGTTTTACGACGCTATTCGTTGACTCCCAGGAACTGCGCCAACGCCCCGAGCCCCGGTGGGTGGTTGGGAAGCGCCCACAGATCACGCACGATCGCCACGGCCAACGTGTGGTGCTGCATCCAGGTTGGGGCCACACGGCGCAGAGATTCCAGGGTCTTCACTGCCCCGGCCGCGTCCCCGATGTCCGTGTGGGCCCGGGCGACATCCAGCAGCAGCCACGTCCGCCAGGACGGAGGGGTGTCCTTGCTGAGCCGCATCCCCTTGGCGAGCGCCAGCGCGTCATGCGGGTGCCCGTATTGGACAGCAAGCCGAACGCGTTCGATACGGACCGACGAAGGGCTGAACACGCTGACCATGCGGTTGTCGCCGCCCTCGGGGAGCTTCGAGAGGCGAGCGGCCTCCTTCTCCGCTGTCTCCATCATTGCCGCTGCCCGGTCGTAGTCACCGCTCCGTGCGGCCGAGGTGGCGGCACTCATTGTGAGTGCACCCCAGACCTTCAAACCGTCGGCGGTTCCGTCATGACCCGCTACGACGATGTCGGCGGCTGCACGGAGTGCGATGCTCAACGCGTCCTCCAGGCGCCCCTGCCGCTGGTAGGCCCATGCCATGGAGTTGACGATCATCGGCGACAGAAGGGGGTCAGACGACTGCTCAGCGGCATCTATCGCCCGCTCCAAGCTCGTCAACGCAAGGTCCGTCTTCCCCATGCGCACCGCGACGTGTCCGGCGAGCTGCAGGGCTTTGCCCAGGGCTGCGAAACCCGCGCGACGGTCGTGGTCTTCGCCCCATGCTGTGGCGGTACGCGCGTCAGCGATCAAGTCTGGGAGGGCCTTCATCACCGCGTCGAACTCGGCGGCGTGGTACTGCGTCCAACCGTCTGCGATCTGCCCGCGAAGCTTGTCCAGGGTGAAGTCTGGCCCTGGCGGCTCCGGATCCGGCCCCCAGAGCACGGGCATGATGGCCCGGCGCACGGCCACAAAACGTGGTCCATCGTTCTCACCAGTGGAGGAGACTCCGGGTGGATCACCCAGGAGCGTGGTCAGCTCCACTCCCAGTCCGTTGGCCAAGGCATGCAGCGTGGGCAGTCGCGCTGAGTGCTTGCGGCGTTGCTCAAGCTGACGAATCACATCGACAGATACGCCCGAACGGCTGGCCAGTTCCTCTTGGGTCAAGGAGGCCAGCCTGCGAAGGCGACGGAGAGTGCGCCCGAGGTCGTCATTTGCCACGTTGTCACGGTACGCCGCCGGAGCAGCGGGAGAGCGTGCGCCAGCAAGTTGGTCCGGACACGACGAAGCGGCCCCGCCCTCCCGAAGGAGAGCGGGGCCGCGGTCATGAGCCGATGTCGTGCAGGTACGGGCGGACCTCGTCGGGTATGGGCTGCGGGGGCGGAGGCGGCTCCAGCTGGGCCTGCCGCATATACGCGACCAGCGAGCGGGCCCAGCTGGCGATGTAGCGCAGGGCGAAGTCCTGGGCGCCGAGCCGCGCCCGGTCCTGCTCGGCCTGCTGACGGTCCTGTTCGGCCTCCCGCTCCAAGCGCTCGATGTGCGCGCTGAGCTTGTCGGTCACCGCGGTGAAGTCGTCGCGGCGGTCGGCGCCGCGCGGACGACGAGGCTGCCGCCGGCCGATGACGGTGGTGATGATGCCGCCGGCCGCCGTGACGAGGGCGACGGCCAGGGCGCTCAGCGCGGTGAGCATCTCAGGTCTCACGCGGTAGCTCCGTCCGTGCTGGGGGCTCGTCCCAGCCGATCGCCACGAGGCAGACCGCGCCGAACGCGCCGAAGATCAGGGCCGCTACCCAGCCCCTGGAGTAGTCGCCGAGGGGCCACCAGGCCACTAGGTAGGACATGGACCAGGGCGCGGTGATCGCCCAGACGGCCAGGAACCCGGGCCAGTCCTTCCTCGGCGGCAGCCACGCGCAGACCAGCGCGATGATCCCGGCCGTGATCCATGCCCAGCCCCACACATGAAGCGGCCAGAGCCCGAGCAGCAGGCGCAGGCCGCTCGTATCCCGGACCGGCTCGGCGAGCTGGCCGGAGCCGTAGAGGGTGGCGATGGTGCCCTTCATCGTCAGCAGGGCGCCGCGGCGGCCCAGCCGCCTGGTGAGCCGCCGAGCCGCCGCGCGCATCAGGCGTCCAGGCCTGGACGGCCGGTGATGGCGATGCCGCCGTCCTTGTCCGGGTAGTGCGGGGGCCTGGCCAGGCCGAGGAACCATCCCCAGCCTCGACCTGCCTTCTGCTCCAGCAGCCGGAACAGGGCGTAGTACACGGTGCCGAACGCACCGGCCAGCGCGGCCGTGAGGGTGGCGTCGTCCAGGGTGATGCCGAGACGCGCCAGCTGCACCGCGGCGAACCCGACGACGTAAGGAACGAGGGTGCGCCAGAGGGAGGCGAGCCAGTCGTAGAGCGTCATGGGTCAGTTCTCCTTCAGTGCGTCGCCGAGCTTGTCGAGGGCGGCCCGTGCGCCGGCCTCGGCTGCGGCCTGGATCTGTGTGGCGTCGAGGCCTCCGCCCTCGGCGAGCTTGCCGACCGCAGCGCCGAGCGCGGCGACCTGCGCGACCAGTACGGCCGTGTTCTCGGCGGCGCGGCGGGAGTGCGCGTAGCCCGAGCCAAGGGCGGTCTGTACGAGGATGCTGCCGTCCGCGATGCCCTTGTCTTCGGGCCAGGCGTCCTTTACCCAGTCGCCGACCGGGACCTTGTCGGTGAGCTGCATACCGTCCTCCTTGGGGGCGTTGGTCTTGCCGGTCGCGCGGGCGACGATCCCCGGGAACACGACCTTCTTGAACTGCTCTATGCGGGCCGGGCCCGGGCAGGCGGTGCCTCTGGTCGACCACTCGCGGAACATGGAGTGGTAGCCGAAGCCCGGGTCGGCGTGCGTGCGGCAGATCCGCAGGGGGACCCCGTGGCGCTGGTGCATCCACACGCCGAGCCGGATGAGTTCCTCGACCTGCTCGTCGGTCCATGGGTCGCTCGCGCTGGTGTTGGACGCGGTCTCGACGGACACGGCGCCCGTACCGTCCGCGCGCCGGTTCGCTGCGGCGTTGGCGTCGGCGCGGGTCTCGGTGCCGATGTACTGGGCGATGTCGCCCGCGTAGCCGATCCCGAAGTGGCTTTCGAGGTTGGTGGAGTCGCGCCAGTACTCATAGGTGCGTCGCGCCGTCCACGGGCCGACGATGCTGTGAACGATGAGCTGCGTCGGCCGGATCGCCGGCTGGGCGTCGCTCTCAGGCTGCAGCTCCATCTTCGTGGCGTGGGGATACCAGGCCATGGGCCCTCCAGGCATGGGAAAGGCCCCGGCCGGCGGCTCGGGGCGTGGGGTGGGCGGGGTCAGGAGACGAGGTTGGCGCCGGGCGAGGTGGTGCCGCCGGTGTAGGCGGTGATCGCCGCCGTGCTGAAGATGAGGGCGGTGCCGACGGCCCAGCCGCCGTTCGTCAGGTCGTTGTTCGCGACGACGTTGTCCCCGGCTGAGGTGCCGCTGATCGTGATGCCGCTGGTGCCGGTGCCCTTGATGATGCGGTTGCCGGTGACGGTGCCGTCCTGGGCGCCGTCGCTGAGGCGGACACCCGCCGACGCGGCCGACTGGATCCAGTTGCCCTGCACGGAGAACTTGCTGGTGCTGGCGATGAAAACACCGTGGTTGGTGGTGGTGCCGTCGATGGTGTTTCCGGTGATGTTCGCGCCGGTGCAGCCCGTGACGTTGACGCCGTTGGAACCGGCACTGCGGATGGTGTTGGAGCCGACGTGCGCCCCGTCGCAGTTGAACACCACGACGCCCGTGGACTGGGTGCCGTCGATCGTGTTCCCGGTGACGTTCGGTCGGCTGCAGTACTCGACGTGGATGCCGTTGGAGGTGTCCGTGTTGAAGCCCAGCACCGAGTTCCCGGCGATGACGACCTGGTCCCAGGTAGCGCCTGAGGCGCCGAACACCCTGATGCCAGAGGCGTCTTTGGCGCCCTCGACGGTGTTACCGACGATGGTGACGTTGCGGCCGTTGGCGGAGAAACCCACCTCTGCAGGGTTCGGGCGGGACAGCTGGATGCCGGACAGGCCCGAGTTGACGATGACGTTGTTGGCGATCACTGCGCGGCGCCAGCCGTACCCGTAGACGCCCTGGTGGCCCGGGCTGTCGACGCGGTTGCCGATGATCTGGATGCCGTAGTAGTAGACGCCGGAGCGCAGCATGTGCGAGCCGAAGCCGCGGCCGAAGGACCCGAGGCGGCTGGACGGGCCGACGTAGCAGCCCTCGATCAGGATGTCCTTGCACGGGGTCTCGTCGAAGTCGCCGATGGCGGCGCTGCCCGAGACCGCCATATCGATCTGCACGGCCTCGGAGAAGTCGCGGGAGCCGTCGCCGCTGTTGTCCTTGTAGCCGAGGAGGCGGCAGTTGATGGCGCGGCCGCCGCTGGTCGAGTTGAACTCCACACCGTGCGCCGAGGACACGTTGGTGATGGTGGCGTCCCGGACGGTGATGTCCTCGCAGTGGATGAACCCCATGACGTTCGTCATGGCGGTCACCGTCCCGACGCCGGCGTCGGCGGCGTTGCCGTCCCACGTGCCGCCCAGCACCTGGATGTGGGAGTGGCCGGTGTAGCCGCTGAAGGTCTCGCCGCTGAGGAAGTTCCTGAGCAGGCCCGAGTTGCCGATGGCCTTGATCGTGGCCCCGTAGGCCCAGATCGTCGTGTTGTCGTAGACGACGAGGAAGGTGGACACGCCGTAGGTCTTGCCGCCGGGGATGACGACCGTGCCGCCCCCGGCGGCGTGCGCGGCGTCCAGCTGGGCCTGGATCGCCCACCCGTCGTCAGAGGTACCGTCGCCCGCGGCGCCGGTGACCCAGAACAGGCCGGCCTCTGTGAACGTGGTGATGTCGGTGGTCTCGTCGTGGGAGAACCCGCCCGGCGTCTCGCTGATCCACATGGAGGTGACGCGGACGTTGGTGCCGGTGGCGATGCCCCCCGAGCCGGAGATGGACCGCAGCTGCACCACGCCGGAGGTGACGATGGTGGCCTCGCCGTCGGTGGAGCCGTTGCCCCAGGTGGCGTTCACCGGCCGGGGCGGGGCCCAGCCGGACGGCAGGGTGCACAGTTCCGGGTCTCCGGTGATGTTGCCGGACCCGGACGACGACTCGGTGATGTCGGCGCCGGTCCGCGTGACGAAAATGTCGACTTCGGTGATGCCGTGCACGCGGATGCCGGTGAACGACGACACCGTCCAGCCGGACGGCACGGACAGCCCCGACGTGATGACCTCGTCGGCGGTGTTGTCCATCAACCGCTCGGGGGTGAGCTTGAGCCCGTTGAGCCACTGCACGCGGGCGCCTCCTATTCGGTGAGTGCCGTGAACGGCATCTGGAACAGCGACACCCGGGCGCCTACGGGCTGCGCCTTGACGACGCCGTTGACGCTGCGGACGACCGTGAACGTCTGCGGGCTGACCACCCGAAGGTCCTGGTAACGGATCTCCGGGTTGGTGTTGGAGTTGGAGCTGGCGGAGATCGACCGCATGGCGATGGGCGCCGACGACGTCAGCGACGTGTCGGTGACATCGATCTGCCACTGGGCGGGCTCACGGCTGCCGGCGGGCCACACCTTGCCACGCAGCTGTTCGCCCACCGCCTGGAACCGCAGCCGGTAGTAGGTGCCCACGCTGTAGCTGCCGGCGCTGTAGCTGCCCAGCTCGCTCTCCGTGCCGGCCACCCGCTTGCGGACGGTCAGCGTCAGCGTCCCGGTGGTGTTGAACGCCAGCCTGGCCGCGTACAGGTTGTTGCCGTCGGTGTAGCGGCCGGTCAGCGACCCGGACAGGAACCCGCCGGTGGCCGTGGCGCTTGTGGCGATGCTGCCGTAGACGTCGAAGTCGGCCTGTGTGAAGTCCAGGACCGATCGGCGTGAGACGTTCCCGGAGGCCAGCCGGTGACTGCCGTACCCGCCGCCCACCTGGTAGTCGTCGGCCGCTCCGCCGCTGTTCTGCCACGGCTGCCCGGTGTCCGCGCTGCCCCAGCCGTCGATGGTGGTGCGGGCGAAGGTATCCTCCACGGCCCCTGTCACACCGGTCAGCGTCATGCGCTCGCCGTCGACGAGGATGTCCATGGGGAAGTCGCCCGGGTAGTCGGCCGACCGTGCCCACAGGGCGCCCTCGTTGACGACCTGGAGGGTCGTGGCGGTGGCGGTGGCCGCCGTGGTGAGGGTGCTGCCCGTGGTGTCCGCGCGGGCCTCCCCCACCACGGCCGTCACCCACGGCCCGTAGGGCACGCAGTTGAACGTGATCTGCCACCGGTAGAGGTTCAGGACCTCGGTGTAGCCCTGCACCAGCAGATACAGGTCGTCGAACGAGTACTTGGTGGGGACGTTCGTCAACTTGATGACGTCGCCGACATCGAGCTGAGTGACCTCCGGGACCTGGTCGACGATCGCCCTCGCGTCCACCGTCAGGGTCGGGAACCTCGCCTCGTCCCAGGTGCCCAGATGCACGCGCCACGCGGCCAGGCCCTCGCACTGCTCGTCGCTGTAGAGGCTGAGGGTGACCTGCTTGGCGTACCGGCCCACGCCGTCCTCGTCCAGCTCGGGCGGGTTGACGTTCAGCGGCCCCGTCTTCTTCTCGTACCGGCCCGAGGATCCGCCCTCACGCTGGACTGTGGAGTCGTTCTCCAGTGCGGAGTCGTCGTCGACGGGCGCGAAGGCGCCGACCACGTGCCCGGGCTGGGTGTAGTCCAGGGTCAGCTTGGGCGTCTGGTTCTGCAGCGCGGACGGGGACAGGTACAGGAACCCGTTGCGTGCGCGCTGGTCGAGGAGAATCCCGCCGTCAGCGGCGGTCGCCTCCCGCACGGCCGTCAGGAACGTGTCCACCGGCTGCGGCCCCACCCGCTCACCGGCGAACCACTTGCCGCGCCAGGCGAGGGGAACATCGTTCTCCCGCGCCACGCGGTTGATGCGGTCGGAGGTGAACTCGCCGGCGTAGCCCAGCAGCATGGTGCCGGTGGAGGCCGAGTTGTCGTAGGCCTGGGTGCTGGTGGCGTCCCACACGGAGATGTGGCCCAGGGCCAGGCCGTCCATCTGCTGGTGCCAGCCGTTGGGCGGGGAGCCCACGGAGGTGACGCGGCCGAGGGTGCCGGTGTAGCTGTTGCTGTAGGCGCCGGCGTCGCCGCCGACGTCCTGCCACACAATGACCCAGGTGACGGTCGACCCGGTCTGATAGGCGTAGAAGCGGGCCAGCACCCACTGGTTGAACAGGTCGGCGCCGGTGTCCAGCAGGTGGGAGACGACGGCGACACCGTCGGCGTTGTAGCCCAGGATCCGGCTGTTCACCCCGGCGATGTTCGACACCTGGATGCGCCAGTCCCGCACGGTGCCGGACGTCTGGATCGACATGTGGGAGGCGTAGGCCGACGGTTGCGAGTTGAGCCGGTACAGCCAGTACACCGACCAGGCGGTGGACGATCCGCCTGCGGGAATCTGCCCGGACAGCCGGGAGGTGACGGCACCGTTCTGCGTGTTGACGGTCGGCAGCGCAGCGGAGGACGGCAGCGACGAGTCGGCGGCGAAGTCCATGTTCAGCACCGTCATCGGCTGCACGCCGTCGATCGGGCTGTACGCGCGGGAGGCGTCGGAGCCCTCTTCCAGCGGCCAGTAGGCGCGCGGGCTGTAGCCGGGCACCCGCCGGGCCAGCACGGACTTGAGCGGGTCACGGCCGGAGTCCAGGCGCCGCTTGAGGGACTGGGCGGTGATCCGCACGATGCTGTCGGTGTCGGAGTCGTCGGTCTCGGCCGGCCACTCGGACACCTCGCCGTGGAACCGGTAGTTGCGCGCGGTGATCTGGGAGCCACCGGACAGGGTCCACAGGTTGCCGGTCGAGTCGGTGAACGACGTGGCCCCGGCCGCCACGCTGGTGAAGTCGACGTCGGCGACGACCAGGCCCTTGATGCCGCGGCGGACCTGGAAGCGCCGGCCGTAGCCGATGAACGGGGTACGGGGGATGCTGCCTGAGGGGTCGTTGAAGCCAATGGCGAGCGGGCCCGCCGTCACCGGCCGCACCCCGGTGCTGCCGTTCAGGCCGAGCGGCGAAGACACCGACGACCAGGGGCCGCCCCACTCGTCGGCCTGCCAGAACTGCACCCTCCAGCCACCGTCACCGTTGTCGGCGTCGAGGGTGGCCCGCAGCACCTTCCCGCCGAAGCCGGAGACGGTTTGAAAGGCATGCTGCTCAGCGCCTGCCGCGTTGATGAAGCGGAACCACAGGAAGCCGTTGTAGACCGACAGCATCCACTGCTTCTCCGCCGACACCGGCGACCACTTGCCGATGATGGTCTGGTTGGCGGTGGCGGAGGTGAGGGTGGCGTCGAACTCCACCCGCACGTCGATGTCCCCGGCGATGTTCAGTGCGTCGCTGTGCGGGGTGGTCACCGTCCCGGTGTCGTCGAGAATCTCCAGGTGGCTGGTGGCCGACGGCAGGCTGATCCGGATGGGCGTGTTGCGCGACAGCTGCCGGTAGTACGGGGACAGCGGGTTCCTGGGCGAGTACTTGCCGTGCCGGTTGTTCAGGGCGAACGTGTACTTCGACGGGTCCGCCTCCGAGGCCCACGAGGACAGGCCGCGGGTGCCCTGCATGTCGGAAGCGGTCCGCACGTCCGCGCTGATGTCCGTCCAGATGCCGCCCAGGTTGAGCTCGGTGGTGATGTCCACCCGTCACGTCCCCTTCCCTTGCCCGTAGGCCCGCTGCACGCTGCCACCGCCGTAGACGACGACCGAGCGGCGCATGAACCTGTTGAAGTCGTCCTCCGAGCCGCGGAACTCCACCACCGTGGTCTTCTCCACGGACGCCCTCGCGGCCGCGGATACGGAGGTGTTGAGGTTCGCGGGGATGCCGGCGGTGATGCCGCCCAGCTGCCGCTCGAACGCGGGCAGCTGGTCGTCGACGCCGTCCATGAGGCCGGACATGAGCGCCTGCCCGGAGGGGGCCAGCAGCTTCAGGTCGACCGTCATGGGCCCCTTCCAGTCCGGGATCATGCCGGTGATCTCGGAGAACTTGCTGCGCAGCGAGCCGATCATGGATGTCACGCCGTTGATCAGGCCCCGGATGATCGAGCGGCCGGCGTTCAGCAGCAGGCCGCCCAGGTTGCCGACGGCGTTGAGGATCCGCCCGGGCAGGCCCCGCACCCACGCGATCATCGCGACGAGCTTGACGACGGCTGCGTTACGGACGCCGGCGAACCACGCGCCCACGCGCCCGGGCAGCGACGACAGCCACCCGAAGATGCTCAGCACGGTGCTGATCCCCGTGGAGATCACCGAGTCCAGGAACGAGATTGCTGCGGCCGCCGCGCCGGAAACCTTGCCCCACAGCCAGTCCCACGCGGCTGACACCCCGCTCGTCATGGCGGACCAGATGTCCTGGAACCAGGTCGTCTTCGTGGCGATCATGACGATGATGGCGACCAGGGCGACGATGCCCAGGATGATCCAGGTGACGGGGTTGGCGAGCAGTGCCGAGTTGACCGCCCACTGTGCGATGGCCCAGATACCGAGGGCCACGGCCAGGGCCAGCACGACCGGCACGACGGCCTGCACCAGCCCGGGGTTCTCCGCCATCAGCTGAGCTACGGCGCTCAGCGCCGGTGCCAGAGCCGTACCGATGGTGGTTGTCAGGGTGCGCAGGATGCTGTTGAAGGCCTGCCCCGGCGAGGCGGCCAAGTTGTCGGCGACTGCCTTGGAGGACCCGGCCACGTCGTCCAGGCCCAGCTTGGCGATCCCGCCGGCCTTCCCGAGGCCCTCAAGGACCGCTTGGGCGTCCTCACCCGGGCCGCCCATCAGTTCGGCGGCGAGCCGGGTTCGGTCGGTCTGGTTCTTCACCCCGGCCAGTGCGGTGGTGATCTGGTCCAGGGCCTCGGTGCCCTTACCGGTGTTGACCAGGTCCTGAATGTCCCCGACATTCAGCTTCAGTTCCTTCAGCGGGTCAGCGACCGCGTCCGTGTCCGCCAGGCGCAGCGTCAGTTCCTTCAGCGTGTCCGCGACCTTGTCGATCTCGAACACCGGGGACTTCGCGGACTCGGCGAGCAGGCCCATCATCTGCGGGCCGGTGAACCCGAGCTGGTCGAAGAACTGGGAGTACTCGCGGGTGACGGCCGGGATCTCCTCGCGCAGCGCGGGGGGCAGCTTCTTGGCCGCCGCGGTGATCAGGTCGAACGCCTCCTGGCCGTTCTTGGCCATGCCCGACTTGATGAGCTCACCGGCGGCCTGCGTCGACTCGGCGACGTCGAACTTGAAGGTGGCGGCCAGGGCCTCGGCCTGCCGGGTGAGCTCGGTCAGCTCGCCCTTGCTCATGCTGGTGAAGCCGCCCATGTTCTGGGACACGGCGGTCAGCGAGTCGGCGACGCTGGTGACGGACTCGCCGAAACCCTGCGCGAAGACGTCACCGGCAATCTGCCCGGCCTGCTGCGCCTGGCCCTCGGTCAGGTTCAGCTGGTTCTGCAGGTTGGTGGTGGCCGTGGTGATGTCCATGGCCGACTCCAGGCCCGCCAGGAACAGCCCGCCGACAGCGATTCCGGCCGCGCCGGCGGCGATCCCGGACAGGTTGTTCTCCACCTGCCCGGCCGCGTCCTGGCTGCCCTGGTCCAGGCCCGACGCGTCGATGCCGAGCCTGACCAGAACCTCGTCAAGAGCCGTCACGGCCGCCTCCCTTACGTCGTCTTCTGGGTGGTGTCCGTGCCGCCGAGCCGCTTGTTGATGCCCTTGACGGTGGCGAGCATCTGCCGCCAGTCCTGCTGCGCGCCGCGGTCCCACTTCGGCAGGAAGTCGGCAGGCTTCATCACGCGGGAGCCCTTGCCGCGGTTGGCGTTGGCGATGACCGAGGCGAGCATCGCCATCTGCACATCGCTGCGGGCGCCGCCCAGCGGGCCGGTGACCCGCTCGTAGGCGATCCACTCGGTGAGCTCCGCCGAGCTGTGTGTGCGCAGCAGCTCAGCGACCGAGAGGCCCTTTTCGAGCGCTAGTCGGAAGTAGAACTGCCGCTCGGGGCGGCTTCGGAGTTTCCCTCCGCCGTCTCCACGGCCTTCTTCCCGAGCCCGGACAGGCGCTGGGCCTTCTCGTGGAGCCGCTGAAGCACGGCCCCGTTCTTCGCGCCCAGCTCGGCGATCTCCTTGTCGGTGTAGAGCCGCTCGAAGTTCTCGTCGACCAGGCACAGGGAGACCAGGCGGGCCGTGGCGTTCTCGAGGTTCACGCGCTGCACGGAGCCGTTCGGGCCGAGCTGCACCAGGGACTTCTCATACGCGTTGCGCGCGGTGCCGGACAGGCCCAGCAGGCGCACGTCGCCGCCCCACTCGGGGACGGGGACGTCCTCCCATTTGCGGTCGTCGGCGCCGTCGATCTGGGCGCGGGACAGAAGAGCCATTGCCGGTGTCCTTCCGGGTCAGGACAGGGTCGGCTTGCCGGTCACCTTGAAGGTGAGCGACGCCGACAGCTTGTCGTCGTAGGGGGCATCCGGCTCGAAGCCGGTCATGATGGCCGCGAACGCCCACGTGGTGGGAGTGGTCGGGTCGTCGGGGAACACCAGCTGGTAGTTGCGGGGCTCGTCGTCGTCGAAGTCGGCGACCAGCAGGTCGTGCACGGCGGGCTGGTAGTTGATGTCGACGGACACCTCACCGCCGTCCTTCAGACCGCCGACGTGCTCCATCCAGGCGTCCGGGCTGCCATGGCTGGTGACGTCGAGGGTCTCCCGGGACAGGCCCGGGCCGGAGATGCCGGTGGCGTCGGCGATGGCGGTGAAAACCTCCGTGGCCGCGCCGTCGCCCCGCTTGAGCTGTGTTCCGAACGCGTTGATTCCGGACATGCCGGTGCCTCCTCGGGCATGAGAAAACCCCGGCCGTCCGGCGCGGGGACTGAAGGGGGGTCAGGCGGGCTGCTCTGTGACCACCCGGTAGCGCAGCACCACATGCCGGATGTCGCCGGGCGGCTCCGGGTCGGTGAGGGTCTGCGAGAACTCGAAGCGTGTGACCACGTGGGCCAGGCCGGTGATGGTCAGCGGCTGGTGGTCCAGTAGCTGCGTGATCTGGTCGGCGATGGCCAGGCCCTTGCTGTGGCCGCGGTACTTCGTCCACACGTGCAGCGTCACCACCGTCTGCCGGCCGAAGCCGCCGTGCCGGTTGTCGGGGATCTCGGTGGCCTCGCCGATGACGACGAACGGGTAGACGTCGTCCTCGGGGACGTAGTCGAAGACGCCCGTGACGGTGGCCATCAGGGCGCTGTCGCCGGTGAGGCGGGCGTAGATGGCACGCTGCACCGGCAGCATCGCGGTGGGAGCGGTCATCGTGGCAGCACCGCCCCGATCTTGGAGTTGATGCGGTCGCCGATCTTCGCGCGTTCGGCTTCCAGCGCGGGAACCAGCGAGGGGTTGGCGGGCCTGCGGCGGGTGCCGAGCTCCTGCCAGTACGCGTACCGGTCATCGAGGTCCCACCAGCCGATCTCCGCCAGCAGCCGGCTGTTGTGGTATCGGGCGTCGACGCTCTGCTGGAGGTTGCCGGTGTCCCGGGCGACCTTCTGCTTCGTGTCGTCGACGACGGCCTGGGCGCCCTCCTTCAGAGCCTCGAACGCCGCCTGCCGGATCTCGGTACGCAGGTCGTTCAGCTGGCCGCGCAGCCGGTCCGTACCCACGACCTCCACCGTGATGATGGTGCTGCCGCCACGCCGGCCGCCACGTCCACGGCCGCCCCGGCCTCGGCGTCGTGCTGCCATGACAGGCTCCCTTCAGGGCTACCGTCGGGCCTTGGACAGCAGCCGGCGGATAGCGGCCAGTTCGGCGGCCACCGCCAGCTGCGCCCACACCAGCCGCTCGTCCGTGGCCATCTTGGGGTCCTCGGCGCGCTGCTTGCACTCGTGCGGCTCGCTCGCCATGAACGGCTGTTCCATCAGCTCTCCTGCTGGGACTGGGTGAGCTCCACCTCGGCCTTGGAGTAGACCGGCGTGGAGGGCTGGATGACGGACTGGACACGGAACTTCTGGGCGTTGCCCAGGTCATCGGTGCCGCGCAGCTCGTCCCCGCGGCGCACGTCCGCGCGCGCGGACAGGTACACGTTGTGCGAGTGCCGGGACCCGGCCTGCTGCGCGATCAGCCGCTCTGTCGGGGAGGGCTGGTCGACCTTCGCCCGCACGGTGCCGACCTGCGTGATGGTGACCCCTTCGCCGCCCGCGCCGTCGTCCACCGTCGTGGTGCGCCACACCTCAAGCGTGCGGTTGAGGTGCCGGCCGATGCCCTTCATCGGGACATCAGCGCCGTGACGCTGTTCCCGAACCTGGCCGCGAGCCGGTCCCGCCAGGACTGGGTGAGCTCCATCTCGGTGACCCGTCCGTCGGCCCCGTAAGTGACGGACCAGTCGCCGAGCCGCTCGGAGGTGACCTCCTTGTCGGCGGCCAGCCCTGTCCCGCCGTCCTCCGACCGGTACGCCACCAGCGCGGCCGCGACCGCCCGGCACACCAGATCGACGATGTCGTCCGGCACGGACAGCAGGCCGTGCGTGTAGGTGACTCCCACCTCGGACGGCTCGATGCCGGACCAGCCGGCCGCGCGCCACAGCCGCTCGGAGCGAAGCCGCCAGTCGGTGACGGTACGGCCGTCGACAGTGACCGCGTCGACGGACACGATGGGCGGGCCGGGCAGCGTCAGCCGCTGCCCGGGCACGCCCTCCAGAGTGAGGGTGGACGTGGTGCGGGTGATGGCCGTCCCCGCGGCCTCCCGCACCACCGCAGAGGCGACGCCGAGGTACACGTTGACGATGCCCACCTCGCCCGGCTCCACGGTCAGGCCGCGGGCCTCGAGGTCGTCCACCGTTGCCAGTGGTGCCAGTGCCACGGCGTCCTCCCTGCTACTTGGCCATGTCGATCAGGTCGGCCTTGGTGTAGTTCGCCGCGTCCTCACGGGACATGCGCTGCAGGCGGGCCACGTAGGCGACCCACTCGGCCTTCGGCGCGCTCTGCGAGGGCCGGTCCGTGTCGCCGTCCTCGGGCGGAGACACGATCTCCTCGCGCGGCTGGGGGCCCGGATCGTCGCCGTCGCCGCGCTCCGACTTGATCTCGGTACGCGGCTTGGGGCTGTCCTCGCCCGGGGCGGGCTTGGACTTCTCCTCGGCCCGCGGCTGCGGCTGGCCCTCTGCGGCGGCCTCCGGCTCGTCGTCCGGCCAGGACCACTCCCCGGCCTTGAGGCGCCGCTCGATGAGATCCCGCGTGAACGGCTGGCCGACCCTCACCCGGAACAGGGCTCCGGCCGAGCCGCGCAGCAGGACCTCCTCGCCGTCCTTCAGCTCCCGGGCCATCAGATGATCACGTCCGCAGCGGCCAGGCCCTTCGGGCGGACGACCTTCGCGCCGTACAGGTGCAGGCCCTTCACGATGTCCGCGAAGCCCTTCTCCTTACGGGTCGCCTCCGTCTTGTTGATCTGCTCGGCGTAGGTGACCGCGCCGTTGTACCCGGCGATGACCAGCTTGCCCGCGCCCGCGCCCGGCCCGTCGGGGGCGTTGTTGGACATGCGGATGGAGAAGCCGGCGGCCTGGCCGACGAAGCCGTTGGCGCGGGTCGTGGCCGCCTGGGCGTCGCCTGTGCCGACGAACCGGGAGTCCTTCAGCAGCAGGCCGTAGAACTTCGGCGTGACCACGGCCCAGCGGGCCTCGGTGGGGACGTCGTCCTCGGTGAGGGTCGTGCCCAGGTCGACCAGCAGGTCGTAGGCGTCGGACGGGGTAGCCAGGGTCTGCTCGGCGACGAGGTTGCCCGCGTCGACACCGGCGGCCATGAGGCCGGCCACGTACTGGTCGGCGACGTCGCGCAGCTTGTAAGCGGCCTTGCGGGCCTGCTCGGTGAGGACCTTGCCGCCGTTCATCGCCTGACGCTTCTCGATGTCGTCGACCTCGAACGCGAAGTACTTCGCCTGGTCGATCAGCAGCGTGGCGTCGGAGTCGTCGACGTCCTCGATGGTGATGTCGGTGTGCGGGGTGTAGTCGCCGATCGTCGGGTCGGCGAGGGACGTGATGTGGACGGTGTCGCCGTAGTTGGCGATGTCGCCCTCGTAGTCCCGGTTGACGACGCCGGGGGCGCCGTAGACGTGGGACTTCTCCAGGGTGACCAGGAGGTTGGCGTTCCAGACTTCCGGCTTGAAGGCGCTGATGGCCATGGTGACTTCTCCTCAGGGGGTTACCGGTTGGAGCCGAGGTAGTCGTCGAGGCGGCCCTCGTTCTGGGCCTTGACGATCTCGGCGTGCTTGCCCGCCTGCGACAGACGCTTGACGTCCGCCTCGGTGAGCTGGGTGGGCCGGGCATTCCCCTTGCGGGCGCCGGAGTCTGCGGTCCCTTGGAACCGCGGCTTGGTGCTGCCGCCTTGCGCGGCCAGGTACGGCTTGGACTGGAGCAGGTCATCGATCGCGTCGGCGACCTCGTCGGCGTCGACGTTGCCGTCGTCGTCGACCTCGAACTGGGACAGGTCCAGGAACCGGTGCGCGTCGGCCGGGTCGGCGAGCTTGCCCGCCGCGGCGGCCCGCACCTCGGCCTTCACCAGGCGCTCGTTCACGCGGGCCAGGGCCGTCGCCTCGGCCTGTCGCACGAGCGCGTCGGGGTCGGGCTGGTCACCGTCGGCCGGCTTGTCACGCTCGGCCAGTTGGGCCTCGAGGGACCTCCGGCGCTCGCGCTCCGCCTTCAGCTTGCCCTTCATGGTGTCCAGGGCCTTCTTGCCCGGGTCGCCGAGCTGCTCGGCGCCCTCCGGGTCGGCGTCCGTGTCGTCCACAGTGGCCGGGTCGATCGCGTCGTCCGGCTCTGCGGGCTCGGCTGCCGGGTCCAGGTCGTCGTCGACGGCGGGCTCAACGGCAGGCGTGGGCGTGCTCATGGTGTTCTCCCATTGCGGGTGCGGGCCCGTGCGTTGCGCGCGGGCGAGGGGTCAGACGATGTAGCCGTGCTGCCGCAGCAGCTGGACGGCGTGCTGCCGGTCGTCGGCCAGGCGGTAGATCTCTTCAGGCATCAGCCGCGCCACGTTCGGGCGGAATCCGCGCATGGACCGCGAGCGCGGGATGGCGCCCTCGGCCTGCAGGCGACGGAACTCCCGGCGGCGGAACTCGCCGCGCACCGTGCCCTCGGTGGTGGTGATGGCCCGGCCGCCCAGCACGGAAGCGGACTGCATGCCGCGGCGGGCGTTCACCAGCTGACCCAGGTCGGCGCCCTCGGCGAGGGCCTTGGCGCCGGCCTCGCCGAACGTCTTGCGCTTCTGCGCGTCGGACATCTGCGCCACCAGCTCGCTCGGCGACGCCGGGCGGGGCCGGTGCTCCCGGGTGATGGGCTCCATGCCGCAGTTGCAGCGCGGATGCCGCAGGAACGCCTTGTCCGTCTGGTACTCGTTCCCGGCGAGGACCACGCAGCGCGAGCAGGCGCCGCCCTCCACCACCCGGATGTAGCCGGTCACCGACGGACGCGCGGTCATCCCCACCGAATCGGCGGCCCGCCCCGTGTCCGCCACGGCCGTCCTGACGATGGCGTCCAGCAGCGACCGCCCGGCCACCAACGACTGCACGATCGGCCGTCCGGCCGTGACCAGCCGCAGCGCCGTCCAGACCGGCGCCATCAGCACCCCGGCGAGGGGACGGCCCGTGCCGTCCACGCCGGCGAACGCCTCCGGGATCGGCTGCCCGGCGTCCGGCCGGTCCTCGTTCTCTACGCCCAGCAGGCTGTCCAGCCACGGACCGGTCATCTGCGCGGCCGTCATCTGGCTCGTCATGACGATGGCGAGGACGTCGCCCAGCAGACCGGCCCACGACTGCACGAGGTTGTCCTGGTCCAGGCGCCGCCACACGCGGTGTGTGGCCAGGGCCGTAGCGAGGGCGAGACGCTGCCGCGCTTCCATGTGCGCGACCGCCTCCGGGGTCGGGCTCACGCCGCCGGCTCCTCACCCTCGTCGGGCTCGGGCGGCTCGTTGCCGAGGGTCGGCGGGCCGCCGCCGATCTGCCGGGTGAGCTCGGTGACCGGGTCGGCCTCCAGCTCCTCCATGCGCATCGCCATCACGTCGGCCACCTCGGTCGGCGTCAGCCCGTACTTCAGCGCCAGCCACTTGAAGGGGAAGCCCAGCTGCTTCAGCTTCAGCAGGGCGTCCGCCAGCTGCGCGTGGGAGCGGGACTCTGCGTCCTTCCACAGCACCCGCCCCGAGCGCAGCGCGGCCGCCTTGTCGTCCTCACCGCGGGCCAGTGCGATCAGGCGGGCCATCTCCCGCAGGCCCTGCCCGGACCAGATCTGCTTTTCCTCCACCCGCTTGACCAGGCCGGTCTCAGCGGCCAGCAGGGCGCCCTCCGCCAGGTTGGCCATCTTCCCGATGAGGTAGTGCTGGGGGGTGCGGGTCTGCGCGGCGAGGTGCCCCACGGCGACCTCGATCATGCCGGTGTACATAGTGAGGTTGGCGGCCTGCCACTCGCCGATGCGGACGTCCTTGCCGTTGAACATCATCACGCGGTCCACGGCGAACTTCTCGATGTCCACCGGCTGGGTGCCGATGACCTCGCCTTCGCTGTTCAGCTTCGGAATCACCGGACGCTCGGCGCCCATGATGACCCGCTGCGGGAAGCTGGCGTAGTCGGAGGCGGTGAACAGCTGCGCCCACAGCAAGTTGATCGCATTCTGCATGGCGATCACGCCACCGACGTCGCTGATCGGATCGGCCGCCAGGGACGGCTTGTTCGGCAGCTCCACCATCGGCACCACGCCCATGGGGTTGGGCTGCGGGTTCGGCTCGCGCAGCTGCTCCGGGTCGCGCGGCTTCCACTGCCGCAGCGCCTCGTCGACGTCCACCATCTGCGGAGACTTGCCGCCGTCCGAGATCAGGTGAGGCCTCGAGAACTTCCACACCTCATCGGCGAGGTACAGGGTGGCGAAGTCCTGATTGCCGTCCTGCCACCGCTTCAGGGCCGCCCTGCGCAGCCGGCGCGAGCCGGGCTCGTAGGCGATGACGCACTGGGACGGGTCCTCGAACGTCACGACCGGTGTGTCGGGTTCGGACGGATCGCCCCACACCAGCGCGAAAGAGCGGGCGTTGACGACCGAGCCGAGGAACCCCAGCTGGCTGTCGGCGTCCAGCCCGTTGACCTGCCACACCTTCCACAGATCTTCGTCGGCGTCCGTCTCGCCGGACGCCTGGAAGCCGGTCACGGTCATCCGCTCCACCGGGGAGTCGGCCACCACCTGCGTCCAGTTGTCGGAGAAGTCCCGGTAGCGGTCCCCGTGGAACTTCGCGAACTCATCCGACGCGAACTTCAGCGGGTGGTCCCCGCGGTAGAACGCGTTGTGGGTGGTGATGTCCCGGCTGCGCTGGATCAGTTCCGCCTCAAGCAGCTGCACCAGCTGGAGGGCCTGCGCCTCGGTTGCCATCGGGCCCCCTTTCAGCTGCCGTAGTAGTAGGACACCTGCTTCTCGGCGAGGCCGGCCGCGATGACGTCACCGAGCGCCTCGTGGGCGAGGACGCTGGGAATGGTGGCGTCGATCTTCTGGGCAGGGCTCGCCTTGCGCAGCACGTAGCGGTCCATCGGGCGCGCGGCCGCGCGCGTGTTCGCGATGTGGTCAGCCGTGATCGGGCACCCGTCGTGCGAGAACGCCGTCCCGCCGCTCTTGACCACGTCGGTCTTCAGCCGCTCACAGGCCGAATGCATCTGGACGATGCGCCGGGTGTGCCAGCGGATGACACGCTCCTCGCCATACAGGTCCACCCACTCGTCGATCTCCGACTCCCAGTACGGCGGGTCCGCGTACAGCCGGACGACGTCGTAGCGGAACATCAGCTGGTGCATCGCCGCGCGCACCTCCGCGCGCGGGACCTGGCCGCCGTGGTCGGCGGGGTTCCAGATGGTCGGCTCGTCGTTCTCCCCGTAGACCGGGGTGAACTGGTAGCCGTCCATCGTCTCGGCGCGGATCGCCGTCCAGTCGTCGACGTCCGAGCCGTCGAATCCGAGGACGATCCGCGTCATCGGACGCACCCTGCGCGGGGAGGCCTTGGCCGCCCACTTCGCCGGGTCCAGCCAGGCCGCCGAGCCGGACACGCACCGGTTACCGAAGAACCTCTCTGCCTGCGCCGGGTCCTTCTCCATGATCTCGGCGGCCTCGGCCTCGATCGCGTCCAGGTCGACGTGCGACGAACCGGCGTACACCACGGTGTGGATCTTCCGGCGGTCCCGCTTGCTGCCATAGGACAGCGTCTTCGGGGCCTGCGGGTGGTAGCGGAAGATATCCCGGGCCTTGGACCCGGACGTCGTCTGAGCCACCGAGTTCTCCGACGGGTCCCACCCGTTCGTCGTCTCCATCGACCGGCCACCCATGCCGGCCAGACCACGCCGCTGGGTCTCGGCGACCCTGCGTAGCTTGTTCGCCGTGGTCCACAGCCCGGTCTCGTCCTGGTTGGCGAACGTGATCGGGTTGCCCAGCCGGGACATCGCCGACGACGTCACCGTGTCGATACGGCCCTGGTCGCCAACCCGGGTGAACTCCTCGCCCACCCGCATGAACTCCGACAGCGGGCCCAGCTTCACCATGTTCCGCAGCGGCCGGTACACGTTGTCGACCTGGTCCTCGGCCGTGGCCACCAGCTGGATCAGCGGCGTCGGCCACGGCACGCCCATCGGCTCGCCCGGCTCGTACTGGTACCACCAGCCGCAGCCGCAGCCGTGATCCGAGCACCGGTACACCTCGCCGCCGCGCGCCCACCCGGCGAACACCACCGGGCCCGCGGCCTCCGCGAGCGTGATGGTCGCCGACCACGGGCCCTTGCCGGTCTTCTGCGGCGCCACGATCTGGCTACGGCGGTAGTGGAACGCCGGCGCCAACTGAGGCACGCGCGCGGTGGGCTTCACCCGGTAGTGGTTGACCGTGCACCACAACTGCCATGGGTACAGCTCGAGGTCCTCGCCCTGCCGGAAGCCGTCCGGGATCGGGCAGTGAGCCTCGATCCAGTCCGGGACGATCCACAGGGTGGGGAAGTCGACGACGAACTCGGGCCCGGCGTCAGGCCCCTTCGCCACTGGGCACGACCTTCAGCCGATCCCGGGCCGAGCGTCGCCGGGGAGCCTCCGCAGCGGCCGGCGCCTCGAGGGCGGCCAGCTCGGAGGCCGGGGCGATCTTCCACCGGTTCCGCAGCATTCCCGAGACGCTCAGGCCGAGGCTGTCGAGGTAGCCGCGCACCATCTTCTTGATGTCCGCGCGAGCGTCGGGCCGCTCGGCCTCCGCCAGCGTCCGGCAGAACAGCGCCACCTCGAGCGCCTGGCCCAGCTCGGCCCACATCACCGCCTGCGGCTTCGCCCACAGGTCGTCCCAGATGGTCTCCTCGCGCGGCGTCGCCTCCGTCAGCGGCCACTCGGGCACCTCACCGGCGTAGCCCTCCGCCGGCAGCGTCTTCCACCCGCCGACCTCAGCCGCCTTGGCCTGCCGCAGAGAGGTCGGGTCCGGCGGCGGCCCGGACACGGTGCGCGCTCCACCACGGGGCATGTCGATCACTCCTCCACGCTGCGTTGCGCAGCACGAACGGCGTCACGTTGCGTGACGCCTGGGGGGTCTCAGGTGGACCTCTGAACCCGACGGACCAGACAGCGCCCTCCCCCGCGTCGCTTCCCCCCGGGCTGGCTGGGGGTCACCCCCCTGGGTGCGGTCACGGTGCGTCACCCGTGTCCCCATGTCTCGCGCGCGGTCTTGCGGCTGTGGTGGCGCTTGCTCATGGCCTGCCAGTTGGTGGGGTCGAAGCCTCGTGGTCCGAGTGGTCCGAGTCCGTCGATGTGGTCGACCTCGGTTGCGAGGTCGCGCTGTAGCTGAGGCTTGGCTGAGCAGTCGTCGCACTCGCAGTACGGATGCGTCTCGAGGTAGGCGGCACTGGCCTTGCGCCAGGCTGCTCCTCGTCCTGCGTCCTTGTGCTGGGGGCGGGATGCTCTGGCCTTGGCCTCGCAGGCTGGGCATCGTCCGCTCGGGGTGAGCGTGGGGCAGCCTGGTGTGGGGCAGACCTGCATGGCTTTACGCCTGGGCATGCTCAGTCTCGCGTGATCTCGCCAAGCATGTCGTGCAGTACGTCGCTGGCCTCGCCTGTCTCGGGGTGGATGCGTACAGCGGCGGGGGGCTGGTTGGCGTGCGCGTGGTCGCGGTACTGCTGGGCGGCCTCGTTCCTGTCGGTGAAGCCGGTGTTGAGTCCGCAGGGGCAGACGATGCAGGCGCGGCCGGTGGCCTCGTACTGAGCCCATTGGCCGTCGGGCTGCTTCTCTCGCAGCTCGGCGACGATGAGTAGGCGGTGCAGCATGGGGCCTCCTACGTGAACGGGATCTGCACGGTGATGAGCACTGGCCCATCACCCACCCTGACTTTGCGGCCTTCAGTGTCCTGAGCCAGCAGGCCGACAGTGAGGCCGTCCTCGTGGTCCAGTTCGAAGGTGGTCACGGATCCCGGCAGCCCGAGGGCGTCCAGGGCTGCAAGCGCCTGCTCGCGGGTGATGCTCTCGGGGAGTTCGGGCAGCTGGATCACAGCATTCTCCTGGGCATGCCGAGGCCCGGCCGTGCTGGTGTGCACTGGCCGGGCCTGGGTGGTGTGGGTCAGGACTTGCAGTAGGCGTCCTTGATGACCTTCACGATCTTCTCGGCCATGGCGTTGTCGACGCTGGCGTCCCCGCCGTCGTACCGATACGCGGCGTTGCCGATGACGGTCTTGCCGTCCTTGCCCTTGCGGATGTCGTCGCAGACGTTGACCGAGCGGCGGACGGCCCGTTCCTTGTTGACGGTTAGGCCGGGGTCGATGGCGGTGAGGCCGTCGATGAGCGTCTTCTGCTGGGCCACGTTGGGCCGCAGGAAGGCGCTGTTGGTGGCCGTGGTGCTGGGCTTGGTGTCGGCCTGGTCGTCGGTGCTGCCGCATGCGGTGAGCGTGAGGGCGAGCACGGCGAGGATGCCGGCGGTGGTGGTGCGGGTGCGCATGGTCCCCCCTGGGATTGCTGGTGCTGAGGGGTCATCATGCGGGCTGGGGAGAAGTGGTGGAGGCGTGGTGACGCTGTTGTGACACGGCGAAGCCCCGGCCGGGGGGACCGAGCCGGGGCTTCGCCGTATGTCTGTGGTGCCCGTCTCGGGACACAGTTGTACGCCGAGATCGTGACACGGCGCTGACCTGCGGTCAAGCGGCCTTGCTGTTGCGCCTCTCGACGACGAGCGTGGCGACATCCTGCCAGGCGTACCAGGGCTGTCGGGGACTGCCGCCGGACCGCTTCAGCTTGCCGCGCTGGACGAGCTTGCGGACGCCGTCCAGGCCGATGCCGAGTTGCTCGGCGGTCTGGTGTGCGGTGAGGTGGCCGGGGCGGATGATCTGCGACTCCATGGCTCCATGATGCGGCAGCGGTGTCGCCTGTGAGGGCTCTCGGTGAGGCTGATTGCGGGACCTTTCGAGGGTCTCGCGTGAGGGTCCGAAACTCGAAACTTGCCAGCTCAGGGCCGATATCGGGGGCGAAACCGGTTTCGGGGCGGGGTGAAACCACTACCCGTTCCCGAAACCGGCTCGGCGGCTTCTACTCGCTGTCCTCGGGGGCCGGGAGGTCGGCCCAGCGGAGGCCCTTGGCGCCGCCGCAGCACTCCCGGATGGTGAGCTGCCGGGTGGACACCTTGAAGGGCTTCAGGGCGGCGCTGAGCGCCGTGGACGATCCGGCGGCGTCCATCTCCGTCCACGGCTTGTACAGGTCCGGGCGGAACCGGGCGAGGGCCTCGACGAGGCGGTGGGAGTGCACGGCCTCGACTCCGTCCGGCCAGATGGCCCGCAGGTGGTCCACGACCGTCTCGACGTCCTGTTCCTCGACCTGGGCGCCGACGGACTGCCCGGACAGGGTGCCGGCGGCGGTGCGCAGCGCGAGTGCGCGTTTGGCGATGTCCTCGGCTTCGGTCTGCTTGATGAACGCGGCGCGGACGGTGATGCCTTCGCGGCCACGGGCGAGGATGCCGGTGCCCTGTTCGTCGATGCTGATGTCGGTGGCGCGCAGGCCGCGGTCGTAGGCGCCGGTGCCCAGGACGTTGTTGTTGGCCCTCCAGTCCATGACGGCGAGGCACAGGCGCGTGCCGACGCTGGACGACACGGAGGAGGGCAGGGACGGGGCGTCGGGGTTCTGGGTGAGCAGGATGAGGATGATGCCGTAGGCGCGGGCCTTCTTGATGAGGCGGGTGGCGAGGGCTGCGGCCTCTTCCTTGTAGTCGTCGTGTGTGAACAGCTCTTGGACCTCGTCGATGACGATGACGCGCGGGCCCAGGTTCTGATCGGGGTACTTCTCGGCGAGCGCGCGGGTGACCTTGCGGCCCTCGGGCACTTCGGAGGCGGGCAGGGAACGGACGAACGCGGCGCGTCGCTGGTACTCGGCGATCCCGGAGCGCATGCCGGCCAGGGCGGCCTCCAGGTCCTCGTCCTCGTCGCCGGAGACGTAGCGGTGGCAGATCGGTTTGACGGAGTCGAGGTCGCCGGAGCCCTTGAGTTCGTAGATCCACAGTTCGGCGGTGGGGTCGAGGGCGACGCCGAGGACGATGGCGAGCGCGCAGCTGGTCTTGCCGCTGCCGGGGATGCCTCCGACGAGGAGATTGGAGTACATGAGGGTGATCTCGACGAGGTTGCCGCGCGGGTCGAAGCCGTAGGGGAGCGGCTGGTAGACGTCGGCCTGGCCGTCCTTCATGAGCGGCCAGAGTTTGCGGCCGGCCTTGGCGGGGTCGCGTTGGGCGACCCACAGCACGAGGCGGCCGGGGTGGGCGGTGCGGTCGGCTTCGGGCCACACGGTGCTGATGGGCCGTCGCATGGCGGCGGCGAGGGCGGCGCGCTTCTCCAGGACGGCGGTGGCCTCGACGCCGGGCGGGAGGTCGACTTCGGCGCGCCATCCGGGTCCGTCGCGCATGACCTCGGAGGCGAACTCGACGCCGCGGCGGCCCTTCTTGCCCTCGATGCCGATGGCGGCGAGCGCGTCGAACACCTCGGTGGAGTCCAGGCGCCGCATGACGTTGGTGGCTACGTAGCGGGTGACGAGGGACTTGTCGCCCTTCCTGCCGTTCAGGCCGCACAGTGCGGCGGCGGTAATGGCGGCCGTGGCGGTCCAGCCGGGCACCAGGAACGCGCTGACGGTGGCGGTGATGCTGGTGACGGTGGCGACGGCCAGGGAGGCGATGCGGCGGGGGCGGACGCGGCGGGAGTGCTCGCGCGAGAGTGCCAGCCAGGCCTCGATGTCGGCGGAGGCGGCGGCCTTGGCCTCGACGGGCCGGGCGTCGGTGTCGGCGACCCACCGGCCCCAGCGGACGATGAGCCGGCCGGTGCCGCGCGGCGCGCGCAGCAGGAGGCGGGCGAGGTAGACGGGCGCGCGCAGGGCGTGGAAGGCGGTGACGTGCGCGTAGTACGACACGGTCCAGCGGGTGGCGTCGATGAACTCGGCGGCGTTGCGCAGGAAGGTGGGGACGACGGGCGGGGCCTCGGCCAGGTAGGCCTGCTTCTCGGTGATCCACGTGCCGGGTTCGGTGGCCTGCTCGGGCGGGTCGACGGGCCTCGGTTCGGCGTTGGCGACGACGTCGATGATGGTCTCGGTCAGGGTGTCGCGGGCGTCCTCGGCAGGCGCCGGGGGGACGTCCTTGTGGAGTTGGACGACGTTGTTCGTCATGCTGGTGGGTCCTGTCTCCCTGCTGGGGGGATGGGGGCCGGGGACGGCCGGACACGCTGGCCGCATGCGGCCGTCCCCGGGGCTGCGCTACTTGCTGTGCTTGCGGCGGCGGGCCTGGTTCTCGATGCGTTCGACCTTGCGCTGCAGGTCGCTGATGTCGACGTCCATGCCGGCCATGCCGCGCTTCGCCATCCGGGCGACCAGCCCGGCGATGCGGGTCTTCTCCCCGAACGTGAGGTCGGCGGGCGTGAGGTCCTCGGCCATGGTCACTTTCCCTTCTGGAAGTCGGCCCACAGGCCGCGCAGGATCAGCAGGCAGGCGGTGGCGCAGGTGGCGCCGATGGCGATGGCGACGGCGAACAGGGCGCCGACCAGGCCGACCGACACGACCACCCCGCCGATGACCACCCACTTCTTCGCGTCGAACTCCTGCCGGGTGGGCGCCGGCTGCTGCGGCTGCTGGGTGTTGAGCAGCTGCTGCGCGGCGAGGATCGCGGCGATCTGCCGGGTGAGCTCCGTGTTCTCGGCGGCCTCGACCGCGTCCCGCGCGGCCTTCTCCACGTCGCTCACTGGGTCTCACCGGCCAGTCGCATCGGCTGGATGCGCCACGACACCTCGGAGGCGGGGCAGTCGGTGCCGGGCGCCCCATGGGTCAACCAGCCGCCGGGGTGGGCGCCCTCGCGTTCGGCGGCCTTCTCGGCGTCCTCCCGGGTGGCGTGGACGCTGTGGAACTGGCCGCGCTTCAGCAGGACGAACACGTGCTGCTGGGCCGCGGCCGTCTTGCGGGCGGTGCGGAGCAGCATCCGCAGGGCAGCCCGGTCCTCGGTGTCGAGCAGCTGCTGGGCGCGCAGCGTCTCCAGTTCGCCATGGGCGCGGGCGGCGGCGGTGGCGAGGCGGGCGTGCTCGGCGCGCAGGTCCTCGAGGGCGGTCTCCGCTCGGATCGCGGAGGTGGTGGCCGTCTGGGCGTCCTGCTGGTGCTTCTCAGCGTCGTCACGGGCGGCCTGGGCGGCCGTCTCGGCCTCGGTGATGTCGGCACGCAGGGCACGCAGGGTGCGGGTACGAACGATGGAAATCATGAGAGTCCTCGGGAGTCTGAAAGGACAGGTGAGCGGGGCCGGACGCGCGGCGGTGAGCGGCAGCGCGGCCAGGTGGAGCACCAGCAGGACCCCTGGGGGATCCTGGACAGGTGCCTTCAGACCGGCACGCCCGCGTAGTCGGGCAGGTCGTCCGGGTGGAAGAGGTTGCGTCCCCGGGCGTCCTTGCTGTGGACGTGGATGCGTCCTGCGGCCACCCAGGAGCGGACGGTGGACTGCTCGATGTCGTAGTGCCGGGCGACGTCGGCGGACGTCATGAGGGGCGGTTCGGGCGGGGGTGCGTCCTGGGTGTCCTCGGTGTCCTGGGGCGCGTCCTGGGCGTCCTGCCCGGTCGGGTCGGCCAGCGCCGGGCGGGCGACGATCGGGAGCATGCGGGCGCCGGGCGGGACGGGTGAGGGAAAGGGCGGGACGCTGGGGGGCGCGGGGGCGTCCTCGGTGTCCTGGGCGTCCTCGGGGGCGTCCTGCCAGGGCGAGGGAAGGTCGATGGTGGCGAGCGCGGCGGCGTGCCGGCGGGCGGCGAGCAGCTCCAGCAGCTTGGTGCGCTGCTCCTCGCTCGCGCCGGCCTGCGCCTTGCCCACGGCCACGGACAGGCGCCGGGCCACCCGGGCACGGCCGCGTGCCTTCGGGCCCATGTCGGCGAGCTTCGCGGCGAGCGCGACGGCCTTGACGGTCCACCGGTCGCGGGTGATCTGCTCGGCGGTGCGGTCCCGGGTGGCGAGGCCGAGCCGGGACAGCAGCCGCTCACGCAGCTCGCGGGCGAGCAGGGCGGGCAGGGAGGCTGAGGCGGCGTCCGGTCGGGCGTGCCGGAGCTCGATGCCCATGGCGAGGTGCCAGAGGAGGGCGGCGAGGACGGGGCCGACGACGGCGCGGACGGTGCCGCCGACGATGCCGGACTCGGAGTAGGCGGGGATGACCTGTACGCCGGTGATGAACCAGACGAGGGTGCCGGGGACACCGGGGATGCCGTGGTCGCGGAGGTTCTGGCGGGCCATGAGGGCGCAGGCGAACAGGGCGAGTTCCGCGGCGAGGAACAGGGCGGCCCGTTCCTCGAGGGACGCCATGTCCAGGCGGTGCTCGGCGAAGCGCCAGGACGTGTCGCCGCTGTAGGCGGTGCAGGCGATGGCGCCGATTGCGGCGACGATGACGGCGGCCGGGGTGCGCTCGGTGCTGCGGGTGCGGCGGGAGCGCAGCAGTGGCAGGGCGAGCGCGGCGAGCAGCAGCAGCGCGGCGCCGGCGGTGACGATGACGTTGGCCTGCGCCCAGGCGGTGATGGTGCTCACTGGCCACCCCCGTCGAGGATGCGGGCGAGCTCACGGCCGAGGGCGCGCAGGCTGCTGGCGGCGGCTTCGAGGTCGGCGGCGAGCTGCTCGACGTCGTCCGGGGTGTGGGTGCCGGTGATGTCCTGGACCTCGACGTACAGGCCGATGGTGCGGTCGACGTTGGAGAACGGGGCCTGCGTGAGGGACGCCCGGAACATTTCCCTGTCGCCGGGGGCGATGACGTGCTCGGGCCCGTCGTGGGAGATGTCGACCTTGTATCCGGCGCGGTCGTCGTCGTGGCCGGCACACCAGTCGGGTTCGTCGATCTCCAGGGGCTTGGTGACGAAGACGTTGACGTTCGCGGTGCGGGGCTCGGTGCTCACTGGCCCTCACCCGGCTTCGCGTGGCCAGCGGCGGGCGTGGGGGCGGTGCGGGAGCGGAGGTAGTCGGCGTTCCAGCCGATGTCGGCCGGGTCCTCGTCGAGGGCGCCGCGGATCACGGTCAGGGCGTGGCCGGCGCGGTCGACGAGCTGCTTCTCGTAGTCGTCGGTGTCGTAGGGCAGGGTGAGGGCGTCGGCTACGGCCTCCAGCAGGTTGCGGAGGTCGCGGGCGTCGCCCGGGTTGCGCAGCTGGTCGCGGATCGCGTCGGCGGCGGCCCCGTGGAGGGGCTCGGCCATGTTGATCTGCGCGCTTTCGGGCGCGCTAAGGTGCTGGTGGTCCATGAGGAGGTTCCGTCTCTCTCGTGGGCAAGTGCCGGGGCGTGTCAGCGCTCCGGTGCGTCAGGGGTCGGGCGACGCGGCCGCTCTCGGGTGTTCCACCACCCGGGGAGCTGTCGTCCGGCCCCGCTTCTATTCGGTTGTCGGGTACTTCTTGATCGCGTTACTGACGGCGGTGTAGCTCTTGCCGACGTCCTTCGCGACCTTGTAGACGGTGCCCAGCTCGGCTACTCCGTCATGGAGTGCTGCGGCCCGTCGTTTGGCAGCTTCGTTCAGCTGCGATTGGAGCTGTTCCACCAGCTCGTCCTCACGCTGGAACCGAACCCGCCAGGGTTCCTCGGTCACAACGGCGAGACTATCACAGGGGGGTGTGACAGTCACGCAACTTCCTTCGGCTGAAGGTGCAGCAGGAGAAGCCAGTCCTGCTCGGACTCGTAGCTGTAGCCGCACCACCTACACACCACCCGGAACTGCCCGGGCAGCCGGGAGATCACCGCCCCGCACAGCACGCCGTCGCTGCCCACAGCCACGCACGTGCCGAGCCGCTGCGGCCGGGGCGCCGGGTCGCCGACGATGGTCCGGGCCGCCTTCTCCAGCTCGCCCACCTCGCGCGCCAGGTCGCCGGTGCCGGGGTAGTGGGCGACGATCCACTCCAGCTCCATCCCCAGCCAGCGGCAGTCCGCGGCCAGCTGCCCCGGCGGTGGCGCACCGTGGCGGGGCCAGCGCACCCGCTGCACGTCCACCCGCCACAGATGCACCACCTCGGCGGCCCGGGCCGTGTTGACGTTGTCGAGGACGTCTTCGTCGAGCGGGGACCGCGGGCCGGCCGCGCCGCGAGTGGAGACGATCTCGCCCCACCCGTGGCCGCGGGGCACCAGGCACTCGGCGACCTCGGCGTACAGGGTGGGCAGGTCGTCCAGCCGCTTCGCGAGGGCCACGGTGTGCCGCTGACAGAGGTACCGGCCGTCGGTCTCGTCGCCGCACAGTTCGCAGGTAGTCACAGCAGGCCGTCCCGGCGGGCGGCGTCCTCGACGCGGTCGACGGCGTCGTACAGCTTCAGTTCGAAGTCCCGGACGGACGCTTCGAGCAGCTCGGCCGGGTGCGGTCCGGCCGGGGCCGGGATCGCATCGCGCCACTCAGCGGTCGCTGCTCGCTTCGCTGCACGCTGACCTGCCTGCTTGCTGCGGCGCCGGTCGGCGCGGCGCCCGGTTACGAAGTCGGCGGTCATCAAGGCGAGCACCGTCAGGTTCGAGCCGATCGCGCCGCCGATGGCGAGCAGCTGGATCTCGTGGTCGGTCATGTCGTGCTCCCGGGCCTAGAAGGGGGGTTCGTCGCTGTAGCCGGCGCTCTGCTGGGCGGGTTGCTGCTGGGCGGGCGGGGCGCTGCCCCAGCCGCCACCCTGCTGCTGGCCATTGGGCTGGGGCGGGCGCTGGCCGCCGCCCGCCGGATTCTTGGTGACCTTGGCGCTGGCGCGGGCGAGGCTCACGCCGACCTCGTCGACGTCGAGCTCGTACACGGTGCGCTTCACGCCCTCGCGGTCCTCGTAGGACCGCTGCTTCAACCGGCCCTGGACGATCACGCGCGTGCCGCGGGCGAGGGACTCGGCGACGTTCTCGGCGGCCTGCCGCCACACCGAGCAGGTCAGGAAGAGGCTCTCGCCGTCCTTCCACTCGTTGGCCTGCCGGTCGAACGTGCGCGGGGTCGAGGCGACGCGGAACTTCGCGACGGCGACGCCGGCCGGGGTGAAGCGGAGTTCGGGGTCGTCGACCAGATTGCCGACGATGGTGATGACGGTCTCGCCTGCCATGGCGGACTCCTTCGTGGTGTGCTGGGTGGGAAGCCGGGCCCGATACCCGCGGGCCCGGCCGTAGGGCCCGCGGTTCAGCTCGGCAGCGTCGCCGGTTCGATGTGGTCGATGCGGTCCGTGCGCCACAGGACGATCTGCTTGGTGCCGTGGCCATACCAACCGGGCCCGAACGTTGCGCGCAGTCGTTCGTCGGTTGCGAGGCAGTCGCGGATCTCGGGGTTCTCGGCGTCGTACCCGGGGGAGTAGGGAGCGCTCGTCAGGGCGGCCGGGCGGCTGTCCTTGAGCCAGCCGTTGACATGGTCGAGCCATACGTAGTCCAGGCCGCCGCTGTTGCGGCAGGTACCGATCGGGCACTTCCGGCTGACCTTGCGCAGCAGCCAGAGCTGGCAGCAGCCGGTGCGGCTGTAGCGCAGGCCGTATCGCTCGGCCCACTCGACGATGGTGTGCTGCGCGGCTTCGGCGTGGGAGGTCGCTTCTGCGAGGCGCTCGCGGCTGAGTCCGCTGCGCCGGGGGTGCGGTGCCTCCAGGCCGTAGGGCCACGTGACGGTTCCCTCGTGCGTGCCGAAGATGGCGGCGGCACGGTCGTGGAAGTTGTTGTTCATCTCGTCCTCCATGAGGTGTGGTGAGGGTCAGACTTCGGCGCTGGGGTCGTGGTTGGGCCGGTAGACGACGCTGCGGTCGGTGCCCGTGAAGGAGCTCGCGGTCAGGAAGAACGGCGGATAGCCGGGCCCCGCGTCGACCGCGGGCAGCAGGACGTCGTCGCCGTCGTCGTCGGTCGAGGTCTTCCAGGCGATGACCGGGTCGAGGGACTCGCCTTCGTCGTCGGTCTCGCGGACGTACCAGCCGGGAGCGGCGGGGATGAAGGTACTCAAGGGGTCCTCCGGTTCACAGCGTTCAGGTGCGCTTCAGATCTTTGATGTGGACGTGGACGCGGAATGTGGACGTGGACAACGTGGACGGCTGTCCACGTCTGCCCGTCTCGCGTTACGTGAGTGAGATTGATATTTGTTTTGTCCATTTATGTACTACTTAGGGGGGCGTGAGCGATGGCGGGACGGGTGGACGTGGACAGCCATCCACATGTCCACATGTCCACATCGCTCACTCCGTCTGGACACAGACCCGGTCCCCCTCGACGAACACCCACTCGTGGGCTTCCGCAACCTCAACGGCACGGCGGAGGAACTCCCGGTCGCTGCTGCGCAGTCGCCGGTTCAGCTCGCCGAAGGTGATGCCGCCGACTGCGGACGCGTGCTTCTTCACCAGCCGGGCGATGCGTTGCAGGGTGCGGTCCGTATCGGTCTTGGCCTGGTGCGCACGGAGCTCCTGGGCGACCTTGGCGTCCTGCTCGCGACGCCGCGCTACCTCAGCCTCGCGCTCCGCCCGCCGGATGAGCGTCGCGCGGACGGCGCAGGACGACTGCCATACGACCTCGGCGAGCTCCCAGTCCTCTTCCGTCGCCTCGGTCCGGCCGCGGTCGAGCAGTGCCAGCAGGGCGGTCAGCTTCACCTTCATCAGGTTCGCGTGGCCGTCGAGCTGGTCGATTTCCAACTCGCCCCGGTTGCGGGCGACGTGCTCAGCCCACAGCATCCGGCGGATGCGTTCGGGCAGCACGATGTCCAGTTCGCTGGTGGGCTGGAGCGAAGCAGGGTTCACCGGGAGGGGGCCGGGCGAGGCCGGCGGCTCGTCCGGGATGGACGGGTCGGCGGCCCACGCCCACAGGAACCGCTGCGGCGTGCCAGTGCTCGCGTCGGCGATGACCGGCATTGCCGTTGAGGGTTGGAATCCGACGACCATGCCCAGGCTGTATGAGCCCGCGGCCACGTACCGAGTTCGCTCCTCGGAGGCGTTCGTCTGGCCGAGGGTCTCCCCGATCGCGGCACGCCGCAACGTCTCGCCGAGCACGCTGCCCGCCCGCTCAGCCAGGCGCGCCAGGGTTTGGCCCTCGTCGACGTAGAAGTAGGCGTTGTGCCGGACCTGCTTGCGGACCTTCCGCGTGACGGGGTCGCCCTTCAGCGGGCCCTTGGCGTGGATCTCGCCGGTCTCCTCGTCGACCGTGCCCATGAAGGCCTCGGCGATTCCCTCGCCGGAGCCGATCGGCAAACCGTCGCGGAACTCAGGGTCGAGCGGCGGGAGCAGGGACCGGGCGACTTTCGTGCCGATCGACTTGCCGCCGCCGGAGGCAGCGACGATCGCCACGAACAGGTTGAGGGAAGCGCGGCCGCCGATTCCGGAAACCGCGGTAATGCGGTGGGAGATCATCGCCGACATCCGGGCGAGCAGCGAGTAGAACAGCACGTCGCCGCTGGATCCCTCGGCGTGCGCGGCCTGCCTGATGTGCTGGTGCACAGGACGCCGCGTCCAGAACTCCTCTGGGAGCAGGCCGCGGGGGCGCTTGGGGTCGTCGTCGTCCGGCTCCTGCTCGGGCGCCGGGTCGTTGAGCTGGTCGCCCGACCACATGTCCTCGCCGGGCGGAGGCGCGGCGGGCTGGCGGGGAGGCCGGCAGTGCTGCCGTACCCGGCCGAGCAGTGCGGCGGGCAGCGCCCGGGCTGCAGCCTGGGCGTCATGGTCGAATGCAGCGCGCAGCACGTCGCGGGTGGCCTCGCGCTCGTCGCCGCCGTAGTGCAGGTGCGCCCACAGCGTGGGGACGGTGAGCTTCCGCCCGGACGGCTGCTGCCCCACCGGCAGCCCGGAGCGCTCAGACCAGTTCACGGCCACGTGGTCGTCGCAGACGAGGCTGTACTCGCTGTCCGCCTGGCCCTCGGCGCCGGCGGGACGCAGCCACTTCTCCCGGCCGTCGGCGGCCGTGCCTCGGTACGTCCAGCCCGCGGGTTCCAGGACATCGCGGAACGACAGTTCGGACGCGAGGATGTCGAAGACGCTGGTGCCGCCGCCGGAGCGGGGGAAGGATGCTCGGCGCGGCGCTGGCGCGGCCACGGTGGTACGGCCGGTGCGCTCGTCGTGCCGGGCGCGCTTCTCCGCTGCCGCCTTCTCCAGCAGTTCTCGCGCGTCGGGTTCCAGGCGGTGGACGGCCTCGCGCATCACGGCCAGGTCGACGGTCTCCCCGGTGCCCGGGAAGCTGCCCGTTGGCCGGGGTCCGGCCTTGCGGTTGACCGTGCCGGGGATCCGCATGAGCCGGTCGAGGTTGCCGATCTGCGTGTCCCATGAGCAGCCGTGGGAGTACGCGGAGCCGCCGAGGACGGCTTGCAGGCCCATGGTGAACTGCTCGACGGCCGCGCGGTCGTCGTCGCTGCCGATGATGTGCGGCTCGGTGAGGACCCAGATCGGGTTGTAGCCGCCGCCGGACAGCCACCAGCCCGACGGCGCGGGCAGTCCGGAGGCGAGGACGATCTCGCGGACGTGGTCCGCGTCGGCGGGGTGCGGCATGTCGTCCAGGCCGGGCTTGTGCCCGACGTCGCCGAAGTCGCCGTCCGCCCACAGGAACGTCAGACCGTGGGCCAACTCCTTCCCGCCGCGCCCTTCGGCGGGCCGCTCGCGCAGGGTGGTCACCTGCGCGTAGACACCTTTCGCGGACCGGCCGTCCAGAGCCATCGCGTACTGGGTGGCGGCCTCGATGCCGGCCTCGTCGGTGGTGAACCGGCGTCCGGCCCAGCCGTCCTTGTCCGAGCAGATGCTGAGCAGGCCGGGCACGTCCTGGAAGTGGTAGGCCAGGGACGCGTGCACCAGCTGCTGGTCGGCGACCAGTTTGGCCGGGGGAGCCTGGGTCACGGGTGCACCGCCGGGAAGTAGTAGACGCCGGTCGGTCGGCCGACGCACCGCGACCGCCGGAGGCAGACGCGCGGTGCCGAGGCGAGGCCGGCGGGGTGGATGTGCTGGTGGTCGCAGAACGGGCAGTCGACGACGAGCAGCGCGTGCGGCTCGTCGTCCTCGAACCGGGTGTCGCGGTAGGCGACGACGCGGGCCGCCGCTGCTGCCATGCCGAGCCGGACCGCGGGCGGCTGGATCTCCGCCTCGTCCTGCTCGGTGTCCTCCCCGAAAGGCGGGAGGGTAGTGCTGGTGTTCACGAACGGTGCTCTTTTCTGCGAGCGGGGCCAGTGGTGTTCGTGAGTGCGCGTGCGGCCCCGGGCCAGGGGGAAGTGGACCGGGGCCGCGGTGCGCTCCCCGGATCAGCCGGGCGTTCGCGTCCTGCTGATCGTCTGGGCGTGGTCGGCGGCGTAGTGGCGCATGTACTGCTGGGTCTCGGTGGCGACGTAGGCCCACCGGGTGCCGGCCGGGACGTGGATCTCGACCTCGCGGGCGGCGAGGAAGAACCGGGAGGCGATGGCACTGCCGAGCCCCGAGGAGACGCGGAGGGCGTCCTCGCCGAGGCGGACGATTGCGGTGTGGCAGTCGGTGGAGTAGCGGGTCTGCTCGTACAGGTCCCGGGATACCTCGCTGCTGTCGTCGTAGCGGCCGGTGAGGTCGACCGTGACGACGAGCCGGACAGAGGGCACGGGGACCTCGACCTGCGGCGGATCCTGTGGAGGCTGCTCGTCGAGGACGGGAGCCGGGACCGGCTCCAGACGGACGGGACGGTCGACCGGCCACTGGCCGGGGCGGCGCTCGCTCACTGGAACCCTCCTGCTGCGACGACAGCGGTGAGGAACTGGAGTGCGTCCTCCTTGTGCTCGGGGCACAGCAGGATGTCCGCGTCCCGTTCGCCGGTAGCCGCGCTGTAGACGTGCAGGACCACCGCGGCTTCCCGCGGGCAACCGGCACAGAACTGGTGGTGGTAGTTCTCGCTGGTGATCCGGCAGTCGCACCAGCTGCAGGTGCCGGAGGCGGGCAGGACGACGATGGCGGGCGTCCCGTGAACGGCGAGGTCGCGGCCAGTAGCCAGGGCCTGGTCGGACAGGAACGTGTCGAGGGGGCTGGTCACGCTGCCTCCCGGGCCTCGGTCTGGTGGAACGCGGTGCGGATGACGGCGCGCTGTTCGTCTGTCAGCGGCGGGGCGGCGTCGACGATGCGCTCGATGCGTGCCCAGTAGGCGGCGTTGCGCGCGGGGTCGTCGAAGCGGACGGGGCGGTCGGCGGAGGCCGAGCGGCCGGGGGTGTCCCCGGCCGTCGGTGCGTTCGTCGCGGCGCTCATCCGCTGGCCTCGGTGATGGCGCGGATCCGGCGGGTCGTCGCCTCTTCGTCCAGGCGCGCGATCTCCGGGTCGCCCTCGAAGTCGTCGACGGCGGTCCGCTCAGCGGCCTCGATGACGGCCTCGAACAAGCCGACGAAGCCCCGCATCGCCTCCAGCGCCTGGCGGGCCTCGGCCGGGCTGATCTCCCCGGTGGTGCGGCCGTAGTCGAGCCAGACGCGCGTGATGCGTCCGTAAGCCTGCGGCTTTTCGTTGCTGACGACGACCTGCGCGGCGAGGAACGGCACCAGGGCGTTCTCGGCGGCGCTGTGACAGGTGTCGATGTCCCGCATCTGGGTCTCGACGCGGGCGCTCAGGTGCCACTCGGGTGCGTTCGGGTCGGTGTGGTCGGTGATGCAGTCAGGCGTGCAGCCCCAGCGGAGCATCCAGTCGGCCCCACGCTGCCTGGCGACGAGCGGCCCGTCCGCGTTGAGGAAGGCGCTCACGTGGACGTTGTGCTCGGCGAGCTGCGTGCGTATGTCCTTCTCGGCGTCCGCGAGGCTGATGCGGGCGGGGTCGTAGACGGCCTCGAAGGCGTGATCGTCCATGTCGGGGGTTGCCCAGAGGCTGATGGCCTGGTCGTACTCGATGGGGCCGTAGGAGGCGCCGATGGCGACGGTGATGCCGGGGCGCTGGACGCTCTGGGTCGACGGCGCCGTTGCCGTCGCGGATACTGTGCTCATGAGCTTGTCCCGTCTTACTTGCAGGTAGGTGCGGATTCGCTCGACAGAGGCGGCCGGCTGGTACCCGGCCGCTTCGTCGTTTCCGGCGGCTGCTCCCGGCTGGTACACGGGAGCAGCCGCCGTGCTCGTGGTCATGCCGTCACGCCGCCTTCTCGCGCTCGGCGAGCCAGGCTTCGACGCTCTCGCGGCGATAGACGACGTCCCGCCCGAGCCGGAAACCGGCCGGACCGACCTTGCGGTGCCGCCATCCGCGGATGGTGTTGACCGGCTTGTTGAGGTACTCGGCGAGCTGCCTCGTTGTGAGCAGTTCAAGACGCTGAGTCATGGGCAGTGCTCCATTGTGGCTGGGCAACGCCGTTGTGACTGACGTTGCGACCCGTACCCACAACATACGCAACGTTTTGACCAACGTCAACGACAACGTTGTGGATGTTCGAACTGTTGTGGCTCCAGCCGGGCGTACCCCTCGAAGATGCACTTCACAACGCGCGCAATGTTGTGGATCCTGTTGGTTGCCGATGACCAACGTTGAGAGAGAATGAGGCCCATGGCCACAACGAAGGACCCTGAAGCCTGGGCTGAGCTCGGGCAGTGGATCGCTGTCCGCCGGAAGCAGATGGGGATGGATCAGCGTCAGCTCGCGGAGGCCGCAGGTGTCTCGGAGAACACCATCAGCAACTACGAGCGCGGTCGCGTACCGGCTCGCGGCAAGGTTCCAGCGGGCTACTTGCGGGTTGAGAAAGCCCTGAAGCTTGGTCGCGGAAGCTTTGAACGGATCTTGGCCGGGGGACAGCCCACCTTCGAGGTAGAGGGGCCAGCGACAGGCCGCCTTAGCTTGCGGCGACCGGAGGACATCGAGGACCCGCTGCTGCGTGCCGTAACGGAAAAGATCCAGGAGGCGATGCAGCTCGCAAGCTATGCCACTCTCTTCGCTGACCTCGCCTCCCGGTGGAACGCCTCCGAGGAACTAATTGCGAGGTACCAGGATGCCCAAGATGAGTTGTTGGCCAATATGTTCTCTTCCGGGCACGGGCCTATCGAGGTGCAGAGGTACCACGAGGCCCAGGCGAAGGGGGGAAAGTCAAAGTCCGACGCCATGCAGCGCCGTCCTGATCTCGGGTGGGCGGCGCTGGGCATGGATCCAGTCGACGAAGAGCCTGGCAGTTTCGGCAACTCGCTGCGGAAGGCTCGTGAAGTCGCTGGCCTGGAGCGGGACGAGCTAAGTGCGAAGACCGGCGTACCCGACAGGATTATCGAGCTTCTTGAGGCTGACGGCGCCTTCCCGGGAGCCTTCATGCACGGCCCGGTTTACATCAAGCTCTTGGCGAATGCGCTTGAGGCAGACCCAGCCCCCTTGGTCGAGCAGTTCCGGCAGGAGTACGGCGTGACGGAGCCGGAGCGCGACGACGAAGCGGAAAAACATGAAATGCGCAGAAGTTTGGAGGAACAGGGATACTCGGAAACATATATTGAGGAAGTTATGGGCAACTGGGATGACCATGCGACTCGGAGCCGCAAGGCGCGAGGCGAGTGATCATCGACGGGGAAGGTCATCGCTTCCAGTCGAACACCACCGCGTCGTAGTCGAAGTACCCGCCGTCGGGCATGCGTCCCGGGCGCGGCGTCTTCAGCGTGACCTCGACCAGTGACCGCAGCACGTTGCGCTGCTGCTCCAGCTCCAGCCGCTTCCACGCCTTCCGCACGTCCGGCGCTCCCACCAGGCCGACGAGCGGGTCCAGTGTCGCCGCGCGCGCCAGCTGCTGCGTCACACCCTCCAGCTGGCCCCGGGCCGTGTCCGTGCCCGTCGTGAACGCCTCCATGCCGATCTGCCCCGCACCGAACAGGCCCGCCAGGTCCGTCATCCGCCGGCGGATCTCCTCGCTCTCCGCCTGCAGCGCGGCCACGTCCACGCCGTCCGGTGCGGGCTCCAGCAGCTCGTGAGCGTCGTCCCGCGACAGCCGCTCGACGATGGTGTCCTCGACGTACTGGTCGACGATCTCGGCGCGCCGGCCGCCGCCGTGCCCGGTCTGGCAGCGGTACGAGGGAAACCGGCGACCTCCGGACTGGGTGACGTACACGAAGTGCGGGCACTCACCCCGCCCGCACCGGTACAGCAGCGATCCCAGCCACTTCGGGGTGGCGCCGGGCGTCGTCCGGCGTGACGGGTCCTTCAGGATCGCCACGACGGCCCTGTACTTCGCCTCGTCGACGATCGGCTCCCACTGGCCGCGGCCGACCTCCTCGCCCCGGTAGACGGCGATCCCGGCGTTCCTGGGGCGCACCAGCATGTCGCGCATGTCCTGGTGGGTGACCGTGTTCCCGCGCGTGGTGGTGACGCCCTTGTCGGCGCACCACTTCACCAGCGACCGGATCGACGCGCCGGACAGGATCTGATCCGTCCAGTAGCGCAGCGCTTCGGCTTCCTCGGGGACGGTCTTCATCATGTCGAGTTCGGGGACCTCGACCTCTTCGCCGGTCTTCCGGTCCAGCTTCTTGCGCACCTCGCCGGTGGGCACGCCCCATCCGAACGGTCTGATGCCGCCCATCCACTCGCCCTTCAACGCCTTCTGGCGGCGGGCCCGGGCGACGCGCTCACCCTTGTGTTCGGACTCCTGGCGGGCGACGGCGCCGAGGATCCGTGCGGTCATCCGGCCGGATGGCGTGGCCAGGTCGACGGTCCCGGCCTGAACGGTGTGGGTGGCAATGCCGCGCCGGTCGGACAGCTCGATGTACTCCTCCAGCTCGACGATCGAGCGGGTGAGCCGGTCGGTGTGCCAGACGATGACGACGGTGGCCTTGCCCTCGGCGAGGTCGGCGAGCATCCGCCGGTAGTCCTTGCGGAGCTTCCCGGAGAACGCGGAGACGTCGTTGTCGACGTACACCTCGACGACGTCCCAGCCCATCCGTTCGGCGAGGGCTTCGCAGTCCTCGCGCTGCCGGTCGACGCCGAGGCCGGCGCCTGTCCTGTCCTGGGAGATGCGCACATAGATGACGGCGCGCGTCTTTTGGCCCGCGTCCGTCCGGGTGGTCTTCATGGCCCGAGTGTGCCGGACTAGAGGCGTCTTTGTCTCAGGTTCGGGAAGACGACGTTGCTGAGCGCCTTGCTGGGTCTGGTGGGGCCGGACGAGCGGATCGTCCTCGCCGAGGACTCGGCGGAGCTGCGGCCGGACCACCCGCATGTGGTGCGGCTGGAGGCCCGGCCCGCCAACCAGGAGGGCGCGGGGCTCGTCACCCTCGAGGACCTGGTGCGCCAGGCGCTGCGGATGCGGCCCGACCGGCTGGTCGTGGGAGAGGTGCGCGGACCCGAAGTGGTGCACCTGCTGGCCGCGCTGAACACCGGCCACGAGGGCGGGTGCGGGACGGTGCACGCCAATGCTGCCGCCGACGTACCGGCCCGGCTGGAGGCGCTCGGTACGGCCGCCGGGCTCGACCGGGCCGCGCTGCACAGCCAGGTGGCGGCCGCCCTCTCCGTGGTCCTGCACCTCGTACGCGACCGGGCCGGACGGCGGCGGATCGCCGAGGTGCACGTGCTGGAACGCGACCCATCGGGGCTGGTGCGGACGGTGCCGGCGCTGCGGTGGGGAGCGGAGGCGTTCGTGCGGGAGCGTGGGTGGGAGCGGCTGCGGGGGCTGCTTCGCGGCGGTGGAAACGGGCCGTGTGAGGCCGCGGTGGAGGAGGCGGGTCATGACAAGGGCGGCTGAGATGTCCATGGGGGCGGCCGTGGTGTGCGTGGGCGCGGCGGTGTGGCTGCTGGGCGAGCGGAACCCGGCGGCGCGGCGGGCGAGGGTGCTGCTCGCGGGCGGCGGAACCGCCGGGAGTGACCCGCCCGGGTGGCAGCGGATGGCCGGTGGGGTGCGGCGCGCCCGTGGGCGGCTGCGGGCCGAGTGGTGGTCGCCGGTGGCCGGGCTGGTCCTGGCGGTTCTGGGGGCGTCGGTGCTGCCGGTGGTGCTGGGCGCGGCCGGGGTGCCGTTACTGCGCAGGGCCCGGCTGGCCTCTCGGGCGCGGCGGGACCGGGAGCGCCGGGCCGAAGCGGTGATCGCGTTGTGCGGGGCGCTGGCTGGCGAGGTACGGGCCGGACGCCAGCCGGGTGAGGCGCTGCTGAGGGCCGCCCGGGATCACGGCGGGCTCGCCGACGCACGGGCGACGGTGCTGGCGGCGGCGCGGTTCGGCGGTGACGTGCCGGACGCGCTCGCGACGGCGGCCCGGCAACCGGGTGCCGGGGGACTGCGGGGGCTCGCGGCGTGCTGGCGGGTGGCCGTGGACCAAGGCGCCGGGCTCGCGGACGGACTCGACCGGCTGGCCGCCGCCCTGCGTGCCGAGCGGGACCAGCAGTCCGACCTGCGCGCTCAGTTGGCTGGGGCCCGGGCCACGGCGGTGATGCTCGCCGGTCTGCCGGCCCTGGGACTCCTCATCGGCACCGCCCTCGGCGCCGATCCCCTCCATGTCCTGCTCCACACCACGGCGGGCCTGGGCTGCCTGGCGGCCGGCGGTGTGCTGGAGGGCCTGGGGGTGTGGTGGGTGCTGCGGATCGTGCGGGGAGCGGAGGTGGCTGCATGAGTGGGGGATGGGGTGCGGGGCGGTGGTGACGTGAGTGGGATACGAGGCACGAGGGCGGCGGCGATATGAGCGGGGATCGGGGAGCGGAGGCGGCGATATGAGCGGGGATCGGGGAGCGGAGGCGGCGATATGAGCGGGGATCGGGGAACGGAGGCGGCGATATGAGCGGGGAAGTTGTCCACAGGCTGGGGGTGACCATGGGGATCGTGCTCGGCCTCGGGTGGTGGCTGCGGTGGCTGGTCGAGATGCGGCGCCGCCGGAGGACGCTGCGGCGACTGGCGGAGTTGTCGGCCCGGAAGGCGGCTGCTCCGGTCCCGCGCCTCGCCTTACGCGGGGCGGCGCGGACGTGGCTGGCCCCCGCGGGTGTGGCGTGCGCCGGGTGGGCGCTGGTCGGCGGCCTCGCCGGTGTCGCTGTGGCACTGGCCGGCGCGGTGGGGATATGGCGATGGCGGCTACGGCAGGAGGCGGCGGCCGGAAAGGGCACGAACGCCCCCGACCTCGCCGAGGCGGCACGGCAACTGCCCCTCGCCGCCGACCTGCTGGCGGCCTGCATCGCGGCGGGCGCCGGCCCGGTGATCGCGGCACAGGCGGTGGGTGAGGCCTTGGGCGGTCCGGTGGGCGATGCCCTGGCCCGTGGTGCGGCGGAGGTACGGCTGGGCGGCGAACCGGCCGTGGCCTGGCAGAGGCTGGCTGCCGTCCCGGGAGCCGCAGGCCTGGCCCGGCTGCTGGAAGGGGCCGATGTGTCCGGACTGCCCGCCGCTGTACCGGTCGCACGGCTCGCCGCGGAGGCTCGGGCCGACTGGGGCCGCGCCGCGACGGCCAGGGCCCGTCGGGCGGGCGTGATGGTCAGCGCGCCGGTCGGGCTGTGCTTCCTTCCCGCGTTCATCGCGGTCGGCGTGCTGCCCGTGGTGATCGGACTCGCGGGAGGAGCGCTCGGAGGGGGTGGTGGATGAGGGGGTCAGAGGGCGGCAGTAAGTGAGCGGCAGACAAGAGAAGTTGAGACTCTTTCCTACGGGGGTTGAGATGTATCAGGCGGTACGGGCGCGGCTGCGTGCCCTGGTGTGCGGGATGCGTGCGGCGGCGCGGCGGGACGCGGGGATGGTCACCTCCGAGTACGCGATGGGAATCGTCGCGGCGGTGGCGTTCGCGGTGGTGCTCTACAAGGTCGTCACGAGCGGCACGGTCAGCGCGGAACTGCAGGGCATCGTGAAGGAAGCCCTCAATGCGCGGATGTGAGCGGGACAGGGACCGGGGGTTCGTGACGGCGGAGTCGGCCGTGGTGCTGCCCGTGCTGGTGATGTTCGCGATGGCGCTGGTGTGGGGGCTGCTGGTCGTGGCCGCGCAGATCCAGTGCGTGGACGCGGCCCGCACGGGCGCCCGCGCGGCGGCCCGCCAGGACCCGCCCGGCGCGGTCGTGCGGCTGGCCCGCGAGGCGGCACCGCCCGGCGCGAAGGTGACCGTCAGCCGGGACGCGGAGCACGTGCGCGTGACCGTCGTGGCGGAGCCGCCGGTGCTGCGCGGGCTGTCCTTCGCCGTGCGCGAGGAGGCCGTCGCGTCCGTGGAGGAGGCGGTGGGCACATGAGGTGCCGGGGGCGTGATCTGTCGGACCGGGGGTCCGCGGCCGTCTGGAGCGTCGGGGTGATCGCCGTCCTGTGCGTGGTCTTCGGGGCCGTCCTCGCCCTGGGACAGGCCGTCGTCACCCGGCACCGCGCGGCCGGCGGGGCGGATCTCGCGGCCCTCGCGGCGGCGGACCACTGGGCCGAGGGCGGTACGGCGGCCTGTGCCCGGGCCGGCCGGGTGGCCCGGGCACAGGGCGTGCGGCTCGTCCGGTGCGAGGTCGTCGGAGAGATCTCGGACGTGACGGCGGCCTCGGGACGGGGGCCGTTCACGGCGGAGGTGAGAGCGAGGGCGGGTCCTCCGACGGCTCCGCTGGGGGTGACGCCGGCCAAGAGCGAGGGGTGACGTGCCCTGCGCGATCTCCTGTCCTCGCGAGTCAGGGCGCGTGCGGATCCTCCCGGTCAGCCTCCGGGTGCCCTGGCGGCTGACCGACTGCCTCGTCAGCCGTCTCCTTCTCCTCCGGAGCCCCCTCCAGCAGCACCGTGAGGAGCCGCACCGCCCCCCTCTTGTGCAGCGGGTCGTTGCCGTTGCCGCACTTGGGGGACTGGATGCAGGACGGGCAGCCGGCGTCGCATTCGCAGGAGGCGATGGCCTGCCGGGTGGCGGTCAGCCAGGCGCGGGCGGTGTGGAAGGCGCGCTCCGCGAAGCCCGCGCCGCCGGGATGGCCGTCGTAGACGAAGACCGTGGGCAGGAGCGTGTCGGGGTGGAGCGGGATCGACACGCCGCCGATGTCCCAGCGGTCGCAGGTGGCGAACAGGGGCAGCAGGCCGATCGACGCGTGCTCGGCGGCGTGCAGGGAGCCGCCGAGGATCTCCGGGTTGATCCGGGCCCGGTCCAGCTGGTCCTCGGTGACGGTCCACCACACGGCCCGGGTGCGCAGCGTACGGGGAGGGAGGTCGAGCTTCGTCTCGCCCAGGACCTCACCGGTGATGAGCCGGCGACGGAGGAAGGAGACGACCTGGTTGGTGACTTCGACGGAGCCGTAGCAGAGCCGGCCGTCGCCCCAGGGGAGCTCGACGTCCGTCTCCAGGACGGAGATCGACGTCGTGTCACGGGCGACCGTGGAGTAGGGCGGGGCGGCTTCCTCGACGAGGGCGACGGAGTCCTCCAGGTCCAGGGACCGCACCAGGTAGGTGCGGCCCTGGTGGAGGTGGACCGCTCCCTCGTGGATCGTCGAGTGCGCGGCGCCGGCGTCGACCGTGCCGAGCAGCCGGCCCGTGCCGGACTCGACGACCTGGACCGGGCGTCCGCCTTCGCCGCGGATGTCGGTCAGGTCGGCGGCGCGCTCCCGGCGGGTCCAGTGCCAGGCCTTGGTGCGGCGGCGCAGCAGTTTCGCGGCCTCCAGTTGCGGCAGGAGGCCCTCGCTGGCCGGGCCGAACAGGGCGAGGTCCTCGTCCGTCAGGGGCAGTTCCGCGGCGGCCGCGCACAGGTGCGGGGCAAGCACGTAGGGGTTGTCCGGGTCGAGGACGGTGGACTCGACGGGCTGGTCGAACAGGGCCTCCGGGTGGTGGACGAGGAACGTGTCCAGCGGATCGTCGCGGGCGACCAGAACGGCCAGGGCGCCCTGCCCGGACCGTCCGGCCCGGCCCGCCTGCTGCCACAGCGAGGCGCGCGTGCCGGGGTAGCCGGCGATGACGACCGCGTCCAGGCCGGAGATGTCGATGCCGAGTTCGAGGGCGTTCGTCGCGGCGAGGCCCAGGAGTTCACCCGAATGGATGGCGCGTTCGAGTGCGCGGCGCTCCTCCGGGAGATAGCCGCCCCGGTACGCCGCGACACGCCTGGCCAGCGACCGGTCGACCTCGGTCAGTCGATCCCGGGTGATGACGGAGATCAGCTCGGCGCCACGCCGGGACCGGACGAAGACGACCGAGCGCACACCCTGCACGGTGAGGTCGGTCAGCAGGTCGGCGGCCTCGGCGGTGGCCGTGCGGCGGACGGGGGCGCCCTTCTCGCCGTGCAACTCGGTCAGTGGCGGCTCCCAGAGGGCGAACACCAGTTCACCGCGCGGGGAGGCGTCGTCCGCGACCTCGACGACCGGCAGGCCGGTGAGGCGGCGCGCTGCCACCGAAGGTTCGGCGGCGGTCGCGGAGGCCAGCAGGAACACGGGTGAGGCGCCGTAGCGGGCGCACAGGCGGCGCAGGCGGCGCAGCACCTGGGCGACGTGTGAGCCGAAGACGCCGCGATAGCTGTGGCACTCGTCGATGACGACGTATCTCAGCGACTTCAGGAAGGAGGACCAGCGAGGGTGGGACGGCAGGATGCCGCGGTGCAGCATGTCCGGGTTGGTCAGCACGTAGTTGGCGTACTGGCGGATCCACTCGCGTTCCTCGAACGGAGTATCGCCGTCGTACACGGCCGGGCGGATTGAATTGCCCAGAGGTTGTGAAAGTTCCTTCACGGAGCGGCACTGATCCGCCGCAAGAGCCTTGGTCGGAGCCAGGTAGAGGGTGGTCGCGCCGCGGCCGTTCGGGGCCTCGGAGCCGTCCAGAAGGGTGGACAGGACCGGCGCGAGATAGGCCAGGGACTTGCCGGAGGCGGTGCCGGTGGCGACGACGACCGAGTCGCCGTCCAGCGCGTGCTCGGCCGCGCGGGCCTGGTGGGCCCAGGGATGCTCGACACCCGCGGTCTGCACGGCGGCGACGACCTCCGCGCGGATCCGGTCCGGCCAGACGGCATGCCGACCCTCCCGCGGGGGCAAGTGCTCCGTATGAGTAATGCGCGAAGCCCTGCTCGGACCGGACGCGAGCCGGTCCAGGACCGCGCCCGGCGCGGGCCTGGAGGCGGGGTCCGTCGGGGTTCGATCGGATCGGTGATTCTTGGCCATCGGCACCGAGTGTGTCACTGGCGTGACGGACAATGGAGCCAAGGCGTCGTGCACGCCTGCCGGTAAGTGATTGAATGCCATCGCGGCTGGCGAAGCGTCCAAGGGCTGAAGCCGAGATGCCCCAAGGGCGACCGCTCGATAGCAAGGTGCTGGAGGATCCGTGGACCTGTCCCTGTCGACCGAGACCATGGGCGATCGCACGATCGTCAGGGTCGGTGGCGAAATCGACGTATATACCGCGCCCAAGCTGCGCGAGCAGTTGGTCGAGCTGGTGAACGACGGCAGTTTCCACCTTGTCGTCGACATGGAGGGCGTGGACTTCCTCGACTCCACCGGACTCGGCGTACTGGTCGGCGGCCTGAAGCGCGTCCGTGCCCATGAGGGCTCCCTGCGCCTGGTGTGCAACCAGGAGCGCATTCTGAAGATCTTCCGCATCACCGGTCTCACCAAGGTGTTCCCGATTCACACCTCGGTCGAGGAAGCGGTTGCGGCCACCGACTGACACCGGTCCCGGGCCCCGTGCCCGGGCCGGCCGACGTTCGGCAGAAGTGAAGACCGAGGGGGCCCGGGTTTCGGAGGCCCGGAGCCTCCCGACAGCACGCCCGAAGTTGCGAGGGGGATGCATGGCCACCGTTGAGCTCCGCTTCAGCGCGCTGCCCGAGCATGTCAGGACCGCCCGGCTGGTGGCGGCAGCGGTGGCGCGCAGGGCCGGAGTGGACGAGGCAGTCCTCGACGAGGTCAGGCTCGCCGTCGGAGAGGCGTGCACCCGGGCCGTCGGACTGCATCAGACCGGCGGCATCTCGGCACCGGTGAAGGTGCTGCTGATCGAGGAGGAGAAGCAGTTCTCCATCGAGGTCGGCGACGAGGCCCGGCACGCGGTTCCCGGAGAGCGCGCATCCGGCACCGGGCCGGGCGACCCCGACGGCGAGGCCGACGAGGACGAGATGGGCCTCGCGGTCATCAGCGGACTCGTCGACGACGTCGAGGTCAGCGCGGGAGAGCATGGCGGGCTGATCAAGATGACCTGGCCGACCACGCCGCCGCCGACGGTTCTGGTCTGAACCGGCCACCGCGCACACCGTTCTTGACGAAGGGCCCCACCCGTGGGGCCCTTCGTCATGTGCGGGTGTCAGTGCTCGCCTTTACAGTGGTTCCTGTGCCGTTCATCGCGTGAATTCGTTCACGATCATTCGCGTGCCCGCCGACAGTCCGAGAATGCTTTCAGGGCATTACCCCAGAAGGCCAATTCCGTTTATCGCGCTCTGTTTTGATCAGGTTCCGGTACCTACAATCCCGTCCACATCTTGAGCTCAGCCCAAGCGTCAAGGAGGACGAATGGCGGGGCTTTCCATCTCACAACAGTCGGGCCATCCCACAGACCTCGCAGTCGCCGTACTGACCGATGGCAACCGCGTGCTCGTCGTGGTCATCGCGGTCGTCGCACTGGCGGCACTGGTGCTCGCGGGGGTCCTGGTGCGCCAGGTGCTCGCGGCCGGCGAGGGCACCGACAGCATGAAGAAGATCGCGGCGGCGGTCCAGGAAGGCGCGAACGCCTATCTGGCACGTCAACTGCGCACACTCGGCGTATTCGCCGTGGTCGTGTTCTTCCTGCTCATGCTGCTGCCCGCGGACGACTGGAGTCAGCGTGCCGGACGTTCGGTGTTCTTTCTGATCGGAGCGGCGTTCTCGGCGGCCACCGGCTATATCGGTATGTGGCTCGCCGTGCGCAGTAATGTGCGCGTCGCCGCGGCGGCGCGTGAAGCAACCCCGGCGGAAGGCCAGCCGGAAAGGGACCTGACCGCGGTCTCGCACAAGGCGATGAAGATCGCATTTCGCACGGGCGGCGTGGTCGGCATGTTCACGGTGGGCCTCGGCCTGCTCGGCGCCTCGTGCGTGGTGCTGGTGTACGCGGCCGACGCGCCGAAGGTGCTCGAGGGCTTCGGTCTCGGGGCCGCGCTGATCGCGATGTTCATGCGAGTCGGCGGCGGCATCTTCACCAAGGCCGCCGACGTCGGCGCCGACCTGGTCGGCAAGGTCGAACAGGGCATTCCGGAGGACGACCCGCGCAATGCCGCGACCATCGCCGACAACGTGGGCGACAACGTCGGCGACTGCGCGGGCATGGCGGCCGACCTCTTCGAGTCGTACGCCGTGACCCTGGTCGCCGCGCTGATTCTCGGCTCGGCGGCCTTCGGCGACGCCGGGCTCGCTTTCCCGCTGCTCGTGCCGGCGATCGGTGTGATCACCGCCATGATCGGCATCTTCGCGGTGGCGCCGAGGCGTGCCGACCGCAGCGGCATGAGTGCCATCAACCGCGGGTTCTTCATCTCCGCGGTGATCTCGCTCGTGCTGGTGGCGGTGGCCGTGTTCATCTACCTGCCGGGCAGGTACTCCGAGCTCGACGGGGTCACCGACGCCGCGATCCTGGGCAAGGACGGCGATCCGCGGATCCTCGCGCTCGTCGCGGTGGGCATCGGCATCGTGCTGGCCGCCCTGATCCAGCAGTTGACCGGCTACTTCACCGAGACCAACCGCCGGCCCGTCAGGGACATCGGCAAGACCTCGCTCACCGGCCCGGCCACCGTCGTCCTCGCCGGTATCTCCGTAGGTCTCGAATCCGCCGTCTACACCGCCCTGTTGATCGGACTCGGCGTGTACGGGGCGTTCCTGCTCGGCGGTACGTCGATCATGCTGGCACTGTTCGCGGTGGCGCTGGCCGGCACCGGTCTGCTCACCACGGTCGGCGTGATCGTCGCGATGGACACCTTCGGGCCCGTCTCCGACAACGCGCAGGGCATCGCCGAGATGTCCGGTGACGTCCAGGGCGCGGGCGCTCAGGTGCTCACCAACCTGGACGCGGTGGGCAACACCACCAAGGCGATCACCAAGGGCATCGCGATCGCCACGGCCGTGCTCGCGGCCGCGGCGCTGTTCGGCTCGTACCGTGACGCGATCATCACCGGCGCGCGGGACGTGGGGGAGAAACTCAGCGGCGAGGGTGCGCCGATGAGCCTGATGATGGACATCTCCCAGCCCAACAACCTCGTTGGCCTCATCGCCGGCGCGGCGGTCGTCTTCCTCTTCTCGGGGCTGGCGATCAACGCAGTGTCGCGATCGGCGGGTTCCGTGGTCTTCGAGGTGCGGCGGCAGTTCCGCGAGCGGCCGGGGATCATGGACTACACCGAGAAGCCGGAGTACGGCAAGGTCGTCGACATCTGCACCAGGGACGCCCTGCGCGAGCTCGCCACCCCCGGTCTGCTGGCGGTACTGGCGCCCGTCTTCATCGGGTTCACGCTCGGCGTCGGCCCGCTCGGCGCGTTCCTGGCGGGCGCGATCGGCGCGGGCACGCTGATGGCGGTGTTCCTCGCCAACTCCGGTGGCGCCTGGGACAACGCCAAGAAACTCGTCGAGGACGGCCATCACGGCGGCAAGGGAAGCGAGGCGCACGCGGCGACCGTGATCGGCGACACGGTCGGCGACCCCTTCAAGGACACCGCCGGCCCCGCGATCAACCCGCTGCTGAAGGTCATGAACCTGGTGTCCTTGCTCATCGCGCCCGCGGTGATCAAGTTCTCCTACGGCCCGGACGAGAGCATCGGAGTACGGATCCTGATCGCGGCCCTCGCGTTCGTCGTGATCGTCGGGGCGGTGTACGTGTCAAAGCGGCGCGGGATCGCCATGGGCGACGAAGACAACGCCGAGCCGGAGCCCAAGTCGGCCGATCCGGCGGTGGTTTCGTAGGGAGGTTCCGGAGCCCCAGCTCAAGGTGCGGGCGGGGGGGGGGGGGGGGGGGGGGGGGGGGGAGAAGGGGGGGGGGGGGGGGGTGGGCCCCCCTCCCCCCCCCCCCCCCCCGCCCGCTCTGTGTGCGTGCACGATCACGTGAGCCTTCTCTCGCCTGGCGCAAAAGGTTACAAAATGGTCTTAATGGGCGTTCGGGGTGCGGTTGCCGTGCATCTGGCGTGTATGTTCCGGGGCCGAGAGCCATGGAAGGGACCAAACCGGTGAACAAGAAGCTCGCGGCCGCACTGTCCGGCGGTGCGGTACTGGTACTGGCGCTGTCGGGCTGCGGCGGTGACGACAACGAGAAGCTGGACTCCTGGGCCAAGCAGGTCTGTGACGCCGTACAGCCGCAGGCCAAGAAGATCGAGTCGGCCAATGCGGCGATCCAGAAGGAGACCTCGGACAACAGCGAGCCGAAGGATGTCCAGAAGACCGACGCACAGGCCTTCCAGGACATGTCCGACGCCTACAAGGCGATCGGGGCCGCGGTGACCAAGGCCGGCGCACCGGACGTCGAGAACGGCGAGAAGAAGCAGCAGGACGCGGTCAAGGAGCTCAACTCGATCTCCGCGGCGTACGCCTCCCTGAAGAAGCAGGTCGACGGGCTCGACACCAAGGACCAGGGCAAGTTCGCGGACGGCCTCAAGGACATCGCCACCGAGCTGGACAAGCTGGGCAAGAGCGGCAACGACGCCCTCAGGAACCTGGAGGAGGGCGAGGTCGGCCAGGCGATGGCCCGCCAGTCCAGCTGCAAGGCGGCCACGACGTCGGCGGGTGCCACGCAGAGCTGAGCGGCTGGAGCAAAAGCGGCCGATACGAGGGGCGGCTGGGCGACGGAAGCGCGACGGCTGAGCCCAGGGTGACGGCTGAGCCCAGCCACAGGTACGGGCGCGGACTCTCGCAGGCATGCGTGCAGAACCCGCAGGCATGGGCGCGGACACCCGCAGGGACGCACGCGGACACCCGCAGGCACGCGTGGATACCCGCGACCCTCGCGGATACCCGCATGGACGCAAGCGATACCCGCACGCGCGCGTGCGGCGCCGATACCGACGGCCACAATGGGGGGCGTGAGTAACGCCAGCCAATCACCCCTGCCCCCGCTGCCCGCCTCCGACCGTCCCGACGTGGCCGCCCGGCTCCGGGACGCCCTGCTCGCGGCCTCCTTCACCGTCGACGGACTGCTCGAACTGCTCGGCGCCCCGGCGTACGCGGCGCTCGCCCGGAGCGAGACCGTGCCCGCGCTCCGCGCGACCCGCGGGGACACGCCGCTGGAGACGCTCGTCCGGCTGTTCCTGCTCCAGCAGCCCGTGCCGCACGCGCGCGTGGCGGACGTCCTGCCCGTCGACGCCTGCCTGGAGAGCGGCTGGCTGGCCCGCGCCGGCGGGGACGAACTCGCCGCCGCGGTGGACGTCCGGCCCTACGGCGGGCCCGGCGGCGAGGACTGGTTCATCGTGTCGGACCTGGGCTGCGCGGTCGGTGGTGCCGGCGGAATCGGCCGGCGTGACGAGGGCGTCGTCCTCGGAGTGGGCGGCGCCTCGACGACCCTCGCCGGCATCACCGTCCGAAAGCCCGTCGCCGCCGCGCTCGACCTCGGCACCGGCTCCGGTATCCAGGCGCTGCACGCCGCGCAGCACGCCACGCGCGTGACGGCCACCGACCTCAACCCGCGCGCCCTGCACATCACCGCCCTCACGCTGGCGCTGTCCGGCGCCCCGGCCGCCGATCTGCGCGAGGGCTCCCTCTTCACGCCGGTCCGGGACGACGAGACGTACGACCTGATCGTGTCCAACCCGCCGTTCGTGATCTCGCCCGGTGCCCGGCTCACCTACCGCGACGGCGGGATGGGCGGGGACGATCTGTGCCGCACGCTCGTTCAGGAGGCGGGGGAGCGGCTGAACGAGGGCGGGTTCGCGCAGTTCCTCGCCAACTGGCAGCACGTGGAAGGGGAGGACTGGCAGGACAGGCTCAGGTCATGGGTGCCCCGGGGCTGCGACGCGTGGATCGTGCAGCGCGAGGTGCAGGACGTCAACCAGTACGCCGAGCTCTGGCTGCGTGACGCGGGCGATCACCAGGGCGACGCGGCGGAGTACCAGGCGCGGTACGACGCATGGCTCGACGAGTTCGAGGCGCGCAAGGTGAAGGCCGTCGGCTTCGGCTGGATCACCCTGCGCAGAACGGGTGCCGCCGTGCCCTCCGTCACGGTGGAGGAGTGGCCGCATCCGGTGGAGCAGCCGCTCGGGGACACGATCCGGAACCACTTCGACCGGCTCGACCACCTTCGCGAGCACGACGACGCCGCTCTGCTCGAAGGACGTTTCCGGCTGGCCGCCGAGATCGTGCAGGAACAGGTCGGGCTGCCGGGAGCGGAGGACCCCGAGCATGTCGTGCTGCGCCAGCACCGGGGCATGCGCCGGGCCGCCAGGGTGGACACGGTGGGCGCGGGCTTCGCGGGCGTGTGCGACGGCACGATGAGCGCGGGCGTCATCCTGGACGCCATCGCCCAGTTGGTCGGCGAGGACCCGGTGCTGCTGCGCGACCGGACGCCGGCGCAGATCCGGCTGCTCGTCGAGCAGGGGTTCCTGGAGCCGGTGCGCTGACCCTGCCGTGGGACGTCCGCAGGGGAGCCCGCCGCCGGGGTCAGCCGAGATCGCTCGCCAACAAAATCGAGTCGATTTGAACACCTCGTCCGGAACGGGTCATGAGGGGCCGGACGTCCTTGATCCACTGCTCTGTCGCCCGGGCGTTCACCTCGGGTTCGCCTGCCCGCCGCCCACGCGTGTCAGCCTCCCGGGGCTGGGACTGGGCGGACGGGAGAAAAGGGGCACGGCGCACCATGGAGAGCGAACCGGCGATCTTCGCGGGAGCGGTGTTCTCCCTGTTCGGAGGCGGACTGCTGACCTGGACCGTGACGCGCCTGCGTCAGGACCGGCCCGTTGCCGAAGGCATGCGGCCGGTCGCCTCGGCGACCCTCGCCGGCGTCGTCGCGGTACTCGCCCTGGCGGCCGGAATCTGGTGCTTCACCCGCCTCTGAAGCCCGCTCGGGTGACGCGCCTGCGAGTGACCGGGAGGTCGCACTCCGCACAGGGGCGGGCTGGCCCCTGGCACTCCGGGCGGCAGGAATGGTGGTAGTCGGGTTACCGTTCGAGTGGCCGTTGCGGGCTTTTCCCGTTTGACACGAGGGCGGGATGTACCGTCACACTCCGCAGCGTCACCACGACCCAGCCCCGGTATGCGACTCCGGGGAGGCCCCAGCGTCGACCGGAGAGAAGAGCGAAGTTGTCCCCGACCAGCGAGACCGCGAAGGGCGGCCGCCGACTCGTCATCGTCGAGTCGCCTGCCAAGGCGAAGACGATCAAGGGCTATCTCGGGCCCGGATACACCGTCGAGGCGAGCGTCGGGCACATCCGCGACCTTCCCAACGGCGCCGCCGAGGTGCCCGAGAAGTACACCGGCGAGGTCCGCCGGCTCGGTGTGGACGTCGAACACGACTTCCAGCCGATCTATGTGGTCAACGCCGACAAGAAGGCGCAGGTCAAGAAGCTCAAGGACCTGCTGAAGGAATCGGACGAGCTCTTCCTCGCGACCGATGAGGACCGCGAGGGCGAGGCCATCGCCTGGCACCTCCAGGAGGTGCTCAAGCCCAAGGTCCCGGTCAAGCGGATGGTCTTCCACGAGATCACCAAGGCCGCGATCCAGGCCGCCGTCGCCAACCCGCGCGAGCTGAACCAGAAGCTGGTCGACGCCCAGGAGACCCGCCGCATCCTCGACCGCCTCTACGGCTACGAGGTCTCGCCGGTCCTGTGGAAGAAGGTCATGCCGCGGCTGTCCGCGGGCCGTGTCCAGTCGGTCGCCACCCGGCTCGTCGTCGAGCGGGAACGCGAGCGCATCGCGTTTCGTTCGGCTGAGTACTGGGACCTGACGGGCACCTTCGCGACCGGCCGCGCCGGAGACTCGTCGGACCCGTCGTCGCTGGTCGCGCGCCTGCAGACCGTCGACGGCAGGCGCGTCGCGCAGGGCCGCGACTTCGACTCCCTGGGACAACTGAAGAGCGCGAACACCCTCCACCTCGACGAGGCGAACGCCCGAGCCCTGGCCGCCGCCCTGGAGCAGACCCGGTTCGCGGTCCGCTCCGTCGAGTCCAAGCCCTACCGCCGCTCGCCGTACGCCCCGTTCCGTACGACGACGCTGCAGCAGGAGGCCAGCCGCAAGCTCGGCTTCGGCGCGAAGGCCACCATGCAGATCGCGCAGAAGCTGTACGAGAACGGCTACATCACGTACATGCGTACGGACTCCACGACCCTGAGCGACACGGCGGTCGCCGCCGCCCGCGCCCAGGTCACGCAGCTGTACGGCGCCGACTACCTGCCGCCGCAGCCGAGGACGTACGCCGGGAAGGTCAAGAACGCGCAGGAGGCCCACGAGGCGATCCGCCCCTCGGGTGATCGTTTCCGCACTCCCGCCGAGACCGGACTGACCGGCGACCAGTTCAGGCTCTACGAGCTGATCTGGAAGCGGACCGTCGCCTCCCAGATGAAGGACGCGACCGGCAACAGCGTCACGGTGAAGATCGGTGGCACGGCCGCCGACGGCCGCGACGTCGAGTTCAGCGCGTCCGGCAAGACGATCACCTTCCACGGCTTCCTGAAGGCCTACGTCGAGGGCGCCGACGACCCGAACGCCGAGCTGGACGACCGCGAGCGCCGGCTGCCCCAGGTCAGCGAGGGCGACGCCCTGAGCGCCGAGCAGATCACGGTCGACGGGCACGCCACCAAGCCCCCGGCCCGCTACACCGAGGCCTCCCTGGTCAAGGAGCTGGAAGAGCGCGAGATCGGCCGCCCGTCCACGTACGCGTCGATCATCGGCACGATCCTCGACCGCGGCTACGTGTTCAAGAAGGGCACGGCCCTGGTGCCGTCCTTCCTGTCCTTCGCCGTGGTCAACCTCCTGGAGAAGCACTTCGGGCGGCTCGTCGACTACGACTTCACCGCCAAGATGGAGGACGACCTCGACCGCATCGCCCGCGGTGAGGCCAAGTCCGTGCCGTGGCTGAAGCGGTTCTACTTCGGCGAGGGCACCGTCAGCGGTGTCGCCGCCGACGCCGGCAACGGCGACGGGGACCACCTCGGCGGCCTCAAGGAGCTGGTGACCGACCTGGGCGCGATCGACGCGCGCGAGGTGTCGTCGTTCCCCGTGGGCAACGACATCGTGCTGCGGGTCGGCCGCTACGGGCCGTACATCGAGCGCGGCGAGAAGGACACCGAGCAGCACCAGCGCGCGGACATCCCGGACGACCTGGCGCCCGACGAGCTGACCGTCGACCTCGCCGAGGAACTGCTCGCGAAGCCGAGCGGCGACTACGAACTGGGCACGGACCCGGCCACCGGCCACACGATCGTCGCCAAGGACGGCCGCTACGGCCCGTATGTGACGGAAGTCCTCCCTGAGGGCACCCCGAGGACGGGCAAGAACGCGGTCAAGCCGCGGACGGCGTCCCTGTTCAAGACGATGTCCCTGGACACGGTGACCCTCGACGACGCCCTGAAGCTCATGTCGCTGCCCCGGGTCGTCGGCGCCGACGCCGAGGGCCAGGAGATCACCGCGCAGAACGGCCGCTACGGCCCGTACCTGAAGAAGGGCACGGACTCGCGTTCGCTGCAGGCCGAGGAGCAGCTCTTCACGATCACGCTGGAGGAGGCGCTGGCGATCTACGCCCAGCCCAAGCAGCGTGGCCGGGCCGCGGCCAAGCCGCCGCTGAAGGAACTGGGCACCGACCCGGTGAGCGAGAAGCCGGTCGTGGTCAAGGACGGTCGATTCGGCCCGTACGTCACCGACGGGGAGACCAACGCGACGCTGCGCTCCGGCGACAGCGTCGAGGAGATCACCCCGGAGCGCGGCTTCGAGCTGCTCGCCGAGAAGCGCGCGAAGGCGCCGGCGAAGAAGACCGCGAAGAAGGCGGCCAAGAAGGCCCCGGCGAAGAAGACGACGACGGCCAAGAAGACCGCGGCGAAGAAGACCACGACCGCGAAAACCACGACCGCGAAGAAGACCACGGCGAAGAAGACCGCCACCGCGAAGAAGACGGCCGCCAAGACGGCGACCGCCTCCAAGTCGGCGGAGGACTGAGACCGTTCAGGTCCTGGTGAAGACAGTGTGAGGACCCCTTGGGGATTCGGCGAGGAGTCGATGAGGACCCGGGCCGCCAAGGCCCGGATCTTCGCCCGGGGTTCGGAAAGCGAACACCCTGGCCACACTTCGGTGTAGGGGCGTGCGCATGCCAGGCCGGGGGCCCCGGGGTGTCGGTGGCTCCCGATAGGCTGAACGCATGACGCGAGCCGACCAACCGACGGACCCTCAGCCGGCCCCCGACGATGCCCTGGTCACGGACTCCCGCGAGCGGGCCGTCCGCGCCCTGTTGCGCCGTCCGCAGCTGAGGCGGTTGTGGAGCGCGCAGCTCGTGGGTGGTGTGGGCGACATCCTCGCCCTCCTTGTGCTGGTGGTGCTCGCCCTGCAGGCGGCTGTCGCCGAGGGTTCGTTCGGGGGCGGCTACCGGGGCGTGGCGTTCGCAGTGGCGACCGTTTTCGGGGTGCGCATCCTCGCGACGCTGCTGTTCGGCGCCGTTCTCCTCGGTCCGCTCACCGCGCTCACCTCGCAGGACGGCCCGCTCGACCGGCGCTGGACCATGGTCGGCGCGGACGGGCTGCGCGCGGCGCTGCTCATCGTCGCGCCGCTGTGGATCGACTGGACTCCCGAGGACGCGCTGGCGATCCTGCTCGTCACGGCCTTCGTGACCGGTGTCGCCGAGCGGCTGTGGGCGGTGTGCCGCGAGAGCGCGGCCCCCGCGCTGCTGCCGGCACCGCCCCCCGAGGGAGCGACGGTCCGGCCGCTGCCCGACCACATGGACGCCCTGCGCCGGCTGTCGCTGCGCACCGGCTTCGTGGCGATCCCCCTCGCGGCCGTCGTGCTGGTCGCCGCGGCCCTCTTCAACAACCTGCTGGGTGCCGGCATCGACTGGTTCGGCCAGCACCAGGCGGCCCTCGCCTCCTACGTCGCGGCGGGGCTGTTCGCCGCCTCCCTGTCCGTGCTGACCTTCCTGGAACTGCCCGGCACGCGCACCCCCCGCGCGCGGTCGCCTCTCGAGGGACTGCGCCGCCCGAAGACCGCCGCCGGCACCGACAAGGGCCGCACCGGCGCGATGCCGCTGCTGGTGCCGGCCTGCGCGGCCGTCGCCGCGGCGGTCTCGGCCGCCGTCGCCGTGGCCGTGCTGCACGCCAAGGATCTGGGCGGCGGCCCGGTGCTCTACGGGTTGTTCGTGGCCGCGCTGACCGGCGGTGTCGTCGTCGGCATCCGTACGGCGCCCTCCCTCCTGCCGACCCTGTCGCGCCGCCGGCTGCTCGCGCTGACGATCGCCTTCACCGGAGTCGCGCTGCTGGCCGCCGGGCTGGTCCCGGACGTCACCACCGTGCTGCTGATCCTCGGGCTGGCCGGCGTCGGCGCGGGCATGTCCGCCAACACCGGGCACACCCTGCTCGACCAGGAGACCGAGGAGTTCCGGCGCTCCCGCACGACGGAGCACCTGCACGCGGTCGTCCGGGTCTGCGTGGCACTCGGCGCGGTGATCGCCCCGCTGGTGGCGGCGGGGATCGGGCCGCACCGGTTGGAGAGCGGCAAGTTCGTCTTCGCGCACGGCGGCGCGGCCTTCACTCTGATGCTGGTCGGCGCCCTGCTGCTGCCCGTCGCCGCGTTGGTCCTGGCCAAGGTCGACGACCGTTCCGGCGTGCCGCTGCGGCAGGACCTGAAGGCCGCCCTGCTCGGCGGCGACGACCCCGAGGAGGTGCCCGCGGCCTCCGGCTTCTTCATCGCCCTGGAGGGCGGCGACGGGGCCGGTAAGTCCACGCAGGCCGAGGCGCTCGCCGACTGGATCCGCTCCAAGGGCCACGAGGTCGTGCTGACGCGCGAGCCGGGGGCGACGCCGGTGGGCAAGCGGCTGCGGTCGATCCTCCTGGACGTGTCGAGCGCGGGCCTGTCCCACCGCGCGGAGGCGCTGCTGTACGCGGCCGACCGGGCCGAGCACGTCGACACCGTCGTACGGCCCGCCCTGGAGCGCGGCGCGGTCGTCATCTCCGACCGCTACATCGACTCCTCCGTGGCCTACCAGGGAGCGGGCCGTGACCTGTCGCCGACCGAGATCGCCCGCATCAACCGCTGGGCGACGAACGGACTCGTGCCGCATCTGACCGTGCTGCTGGACGTCGCGCCGGAGGCCGCGCGCGAGCGGTTCACCGAGGCACCGGACCGGCTGGAGTCGGAGCCCGCCGAGTTCCACGCGCGCGTGCGGGCCGGTTTCCTCACCCTGGCCGCGGCCGACGCCGGACGGTACCTGGTGGTGGACGCGGGCCAGGAGCCCGAGGCCGTCACGACCGTCATCCGGCACCGGCTCGACCAGGTGCTGCCGCTGTCCGAGGCCGAGATCAAGGCCCGCGAGGAGGCCCGGAAGAAGGCCGAGGAGGAGGCCCGCCGCAAGGCCGAGGAAGAGGCCGCCCGCAAGGCCGAGGAGGAGCGCCTGGAGCGCGAGCGCCAGGAGCAGCTCGCCAAGCTGCGCGCCGAGGAGGAGGAGCGCAAGCGCCGCGAGCTGGAGGAGGCGCAGCGCCGCGAGGCCGAACGGCAGGCGGAGGAGGCCCGGCGCCGGGCCGAGGAAGCGCGGAAGAAGGCCGAGGAGGAGCGGGCGAGGCTTCTCGCGGAGGAGAAGGCCCGGGCCGAGGAGGAAGCCCGCCGCAAGGCCGAGGAGGAGCGGCGCCGCAAGCAGGCCGAGGAGGAGGCCCGGCTGCGCGCCGAGGCCGATGCGCTCCGCCTGGAGAAGCAGCGCAAGGCCGAGGAGGCCCTGCTGCGGGCCGAGGAGGCGCGGCGGCTCGCGGAGGCGGCGGCCGCTGCCGCGGAGGCTGGGCCGAAGAGCCCTGCCCCCCGGGGTGCCTCCGGTCCGGCGGCCGCTCAGGACGCGGTGACCGTGCCGACGCCCGTGGTGACACCGGGCGGCGCGGCGGACGACACGACCGTGCTGCGCCCCGTGCGGGACGAGAGGGACGAAAGCGACGAGGGCAAGGCCCAACGCCGGACCTCGGGCGGGTCCGATGCCGAGGCGACGGCCGAGCTGCCGATGCCGCCGGTTCCGCCGGGGGCCGGGGACGAGACCGAGGTGCTGCCTCAGGTGCCCTCCGAGGCGGGCGACGAGACGGCCGTACTGCCTCCGGTCCGGCCGGGGGACGCCGAGGAGACGGCCGTGCTGCCGCCCGTGCGCGGGGACGAACCGGCGGACCGGCTTCCGCCCGGGTACTTCCGCAAGGACGCCCCGGCCGCCCGGCCCGACGGCACCGAGGACCGTACGCGGGAGATGCCCCAGGTCGACGACGAGGGCGCGCCGCGCCGCCGCCGGTCCGACTGGGCCGAGGAGACGCCGCTGGACGACCTGCCGTCGCTGGCGGACGAGCTGCTCGGACCGCACGAGGACGAGCCGGAGGACGGGCGCGGTCGCCGGGGGAGGGGCGGCCGGGGCCGCTGAGGCCGCCGGCGGTCCGGCACCGGAGCCCGGGCCCACGCGGGAGACGACCGGACCGGGTCCGCGAGAGGCCCGGGAGGTGCCTGCGGGACGTCTGGAGGTGTCTGCGAGACGCCTGGGATGTGCCCGCGAGGCGCCCGGGCCGGCCCCGCGAGACCAGGCGGCGGCGGGCGATGTCAGTGGTCACCCCCACAATGGATTCGCACTGCGGAACGTGACGGAAGGGCGGCGTGACCCATGACCGTGTGGGACGATCTCGTCGGGCAGGAGAGGGTGAGCGAGCAGCTGGACGCCGCCGCCAGGGACGCCGACGCCCTGGTCACCGCCGCCGCCACCCAGGCCCCGCCGCCCGAGGCGTCGAAGATGACGCACGCGTGGCTGTTCACGGGCCCGCCCGGAGCCGGGCGGAACCAGGCGGCGCGGGCGTTCGCCGCGGCGCTGCAGTGCGTCAGCCCCGACCGGGCCCTCGGCGGTTCCCCGGGCTGCGGCTTCTGCGACGGCTGCCACACGGCACTGGTGGGGACGCACGCCGACGTCTCCACCGTCGCCGCGGTCGGCGCGCAGATCCTCGCCGACGACATGCGCGACACCGTCCGCAAGTCGTTCACCTCGCCGGCGAACGGCCGCTGGCAGGTCATCCTCGTCGAGGACGCCGAGCGGCTGAACGAGAAGTCGGCCAATGCCGTCCTCAAGGCCGTGGAGGAGCCCGCCCCCCGCACCGTCTGGCTGCTGTGCGCCCCCTCCGTCGAGGACGTCCTGCCGACCATCCGCTCCCGCTGCCGCCACCTGAACCTGAGCACCCCGTCGGTCGACGCCATCGCCGACATGCTCGTACGCCGCGAGGGCATCGAGCCGGGTGTCGCCGCCGCGGCGGCCGGCGCCACCCAGGGCCATGTCGACCGGGCGCGCCGGCTGGCCACCGACCCGGCCGCGCGCGAGCGCCGTGCCGCCGTGCTGAAGCTGCCGTTGCGCGTCGAGGAGATCGGCAGCGCGCTCAGGGCCGCACAGGAGCTCGTCGACGCGGCCGCCGAGGACGCCAAGCAGCTCGCGGAGGAGACGGACGCCAAGGAGACCGAGGAGCTGAAGGCAGCCCTCGGAGCGGCCCAGGGCGGCCGCATGCCCCGCGGTACCGCCGGGGTGATGAAGGACCTGGAGGACAAGCAGAAGCGCCGCAGAACGCGTACGCAGCGCGACAGCCTCGACCTCGCCCTGACCGACCTCACGGCCTTCTACCGCGACGTCCTGGCCCTCCAGCTCGGCTCGCGGGTCGCCATCGCCAACGCGGACGCCGAGGACGCCCTGGAGCGTCTGGCCCGCGGCAGCTCCCCGGAGTCCACGCTCCGCCGCATCGAGGCGATCGCCGCCTGCCGCGACGCCCTCGACCGCAATGTGGCGCCGCTGCTCGCGGTGGAGGCGATGACGATGGCGCTCAGAGCGGGCTGACGAGAGGCCCGACCCCCGCCCGGCAGACGCGAAGTTGACGCCGTCACTCGTACGAGGCACGACACGCACGCATGGCATCCATTCCGTCGCGCAGAGTTACGCTCGCTGGATGCACACCCGGATGCACACAAGGCGTACCCCCCGCACCGCCTCGGCCGCTCGCTCCGGCGGCGGACACCGCAGGACCCGCAGCGGAGCCAGGACCGCGGCCGGCCTCCTCGCCACGGCCGCGGTGCTCGTCTCCGCCTGCTCCTCCGGCAGCTCGACGACATCCGCCGCCTCCGCCGCCTCCACGGCGGACACGGCGGCACTCGTGGCGCTGCCACGGTCCACCCCCGCGGCGCTCTCCCCGTACTACGGGCAGAAGCCGGCCTGGCGCGGCTGCGGCGTGCCCGGCTTCGAATGCGCCACCGTCAAGGCACCGCTCGACTACGACAAGCCGTCCGCGGGTGACGTCCGCCTCGCCCTCGCCCGCAAGAAGGCCACCGGCCCGGGCGAGCGGCTGGGCTCGCTGCTCGTGAACCCCGGCGGGCCGGGCGGCTCGGCGGTCGGCTACGTGCAGTCGTACGCGGGCATCGGCTACCCGGCCGAGGTGCGGGCCCGCTACGACATGGTGGCGGTCGACCCGCGCGGCGTGGCCGGCAGCGAGCCCGTCGAGTGCCTGGACGGGCCGGCGATGGACACGTACACGCAGACGGACACCACCCCCGACGACGGCAAGGAGACGGACGGGCTGGTCACGGCGTACCGGACGTTCGCCGAGGGCTGCGGCGCGGACGCGCCCCGGCTGCTGCGCCATGTGTCCACCGTGGAGGCGGCCCGGGACATGGACATCGTGCGGGCGGCGCTCGGCGACAAGAAGCTGAACTTCGTCGGAGCCTCCTACGGGACCTTCCTCGGGGCGACGTACGCCGGGCTCTTCCCGGACCGGACGGGCCGGCTGGTGCTGGACGGGGCGATGGACCCCTCGCTGCCGGCGCGGCGGCTGAACCTCGAACAGACGGCGGGCTTCGAGACGGCGTTCCGTTCGTTCGCGCGGGACTGCGTACGGCAGACGGACTGCCCGCTCGGCGGGGCGGGCACCAAGCCCGAGCAGGTCGCCAAGAACCTCAAGGCCTTCTTCCGGAAGCTGGACACGCGGCCCGTGCCCACCGGTGACGCCGACGGCCGCAGGCTCACCGAGTCGCTCGCCACGACCGGCGTGATCGCGGCGATGTACGACGAGGGCGCCTGGCCGCAGCTGCGCGAGGCGCTGACGTCCGCGATGAAGGAGAACGACGGCTCCGGACTGCTCGCCCTCTCCGACAGCTACTACGAGCGGGACGCCGACGGCGCCTACAGCAACCTGATGTTCGCCAACGCGGCGGTGAACTGCCTGGACCTGCCGGCCGCCTTCGACACCCCCGACGAGGTGCGCAGGGCGCTGCCGCGGTTCCGGAAGGCGTCCCCGGTCTTCGGTGAGGGCCTCGCCTGGGCCGCCCTGAACTGCGCGTACTGGCCCGTGCACGCCACAGGCGAGCCGCACCGCATCGAGGCGAGGGGCGCGGCCCCGATCGTCGTGGTCGGCACCACCCGCGACCCCGCGACCCCGTACCGCTGGGCGCAGGCCCTGGCCGGCCAGCTCTCCTCGGCCCGCCTCCTCACCTACGAGGGCGACGGCCACACGGCCTACGGCCGCGGCAGCTCCTGCATCGACCGCACGATCAACGCCTACCTCCTGCGCGGAACCCCGCCCAAGGACGGAAAGCGCTGCTCATAGCCACCTCCCGGCCCCGGGGGTACCGCCTCCGGGGCCGGTACGGAGCACCCTCGGAAACTGTGTAGACTTACCGTCGTTGCTGATCGCACCATGGTGCGGACAGCGCGCCGCCTTAGCTCAGATGGCCAGAGCAACGCACTCGTAATGCGTAGGTCTCGGGTTCGAATCCCGAAGGCGGCTCCATGGTGAACCCCAGGTCGGGCCTCTGACCTGGGGTTTTTCTTTTGATTGACCTTGGAATTCGGGTGGATCGGACGCTTGCGGTCTGTGCATCGCATGCGTAGGTCACGGGTTCGCTCCTTGTTGTCGCTGGACCGCGGCAGGGCTCTGACCAGCAGGTTTGTGGTATTTAGCCCTTCGGTTGCCTATGCAGGCAAGCGCTCCGGTGGACAGTCGGTGGACAAGCGTGCATGGCGGCTAGTCAGAAACGCCTCGCCGGCCCCCTGGGGAGTCGAGGGTTTCGGGGGCCTTGGGAATGGTGGTCGGCGGCGTAGGGCTTGTGCTGTTCCGACAGGCGAGGGGAAACCCTGGCTGTCGAGGGGCGGCGTCACTGGTGAGGTTCCCGCCGTAGCGTCGCCCACGGACGGACCCCCATCCGTGGGAGGTCGGCAGGTGGGCCGGAGTGGGGCGGAGGGGGCAGAGTTGGTGGCGGACGAGGCGGTGGCACAGCGCCTGCTGGGTCGGCTGGTGCCCGACGGTGACTCGCTCGTCGCGCTCTCGGCGGCCGAGGTCGAAAGACCGGCGGGTACGGGCGGCTCGACGGTGGAGGTGTACTCGTCCTCGTCGACGTCGTCCTGCAGGCCGGATAGAGGGGGCGCAGGTCGCCCGCGGCGAGTTCGGTCTCGAACTCGGTGGGCTGGCACATGGTGAGGAGGTGTCGCTGCCAGGCGACGGCGACGTCGGTGTGGTCGGACCGGGATGGCAAGGCGAAGGCAGGCTCGAGCGCCGCAGCGAGTCGATGCGCCGGGTGCTCACCGACCACCCCTTGTTCGAGGAGGACTCACTGTCCGCCGAGAACGTCACGACGGTGTCGAGGCCCCTCGTGCCCGCCCGTACGAACCTCAACGGGCGGTGGCCCAGGAGCTGGCGGAGAGCGAGTTGTGGGAGTCGATCAGGCAGTGCCCGTTGGTCGTGCGCGGCTGGAGTGACCGGAATCAATCGGCCTGGACCGAACTTGTGTGCGCGAGTTAGGTTCCTGCCGACCATAAAAGTTTCATATGTTTTTCATGATGCGGGGGAACTGAAGATGATGACGCGTGCGCGTATGCGTGGCGTCGGGGGAACCATCGCGATCGCTGTGAGTTCCGTTCTCGCGGTCGGGCTGCTGCCTGCCACCGCGACGGCGTCGACCGCGGCAGGGCCGAACACGCCGGAGACGCAGGCCCGTTCCGATGTCGAGAAGGCGCCGCTTTCCGAGGAGGAGGCACGGGCGCAGGCCGAACGAACCGGCCGGAGTGTGGAGATCACCTCACTGCGCGGTGAGAGTCACGACGTGTTCGTGACCCCCGAGGGGGCCTTGGAGACGCGGGAGTACCTGCGTCCTGTCCGGGCCCGGGTCGGCGGTGAGTGGAAGGCCATCGACACGGATCTGACGCGGACCGGCCACGGCGCGGTCGTGCCCAAGGTGACCACGGTCGGCCTGGAGTTCTCCGGCGGCGGGACCGATGTGCCGCTGGTGCGGATGAACAAGGCGGGCCGAGAGCTGGCGTTGTCCTGGCCAGGCGCGTTGCCCGTGCCCGAATTGGACGGTGGCACGGCGATGTACCGGAACGTCCTGCCGGATGTCGATCTGCGCATGGGAGCGCAGGAGGACGGGTTCACCCAGCTACTCGTGGTCAACTCGGCCGAGGCGGCGGCGAGTCCGGCGCTGGCCGAGCTGCGGCTGAAGCTGGCCGCCGACGGTATGAAGGTGAAGGAGACTGCGGGCGGTGGCCTGGCGGCGGTCGACGAGGGCGCCGGGAACGCGGTGTTCGAGGCGCCCAAGCCGTTGATGTGGGACTCTGGCGACGGCAGTGCCGGTGGCGGTGCCGACAAGGATGACCCCACGGATGACGCCAAGGACGCCGACAAGGGGGACGCTCCTCAGCTCCTGCGGACCGCCGCCCTGTCGGCCGAGGCCGAGCCTGCTCCGGACGACGCCACCGACAGTGAACCCGGCCCCACCGAGTCCGCCAAGCTCGCCCCCGTCGCCGTGGATCTCCCGGCCGGTGGCCGCGAGTTGGTCCTCAAGCCGGACCAGGACGTGCTGAAGGGCAAGGACACCGAGTACCCGGTGTTCATCGATCCGCAGTGGTACTCGCCGCGTGCCTCAGCTTGGACGATGGCGTCGAAGTACTGGGCGTCGTCGCCGCAGTGGAAGTTCAACGGCAAGTCGAACGCCGGCCTTGGCTACTGCGGCTGGGCCTACTGCAAGCCGTACGACACCAAGCGGCTCTTCTACCGCGTCCCGACCTCGAAGTTCGCGGGCAAGACGATCCTGTCGGCGGAGTTCGTGGTGCGCAATGTGCACTCGGCGTCCTGCTCAGCGCGCGGGGTGCAGCTGTGGCGGACGAAGGGCATCTCGTCGTCGACGACCTGGAACTCGCAGAACGCGTCCGGGTTCTGGGTCAAGAAGCTGGCGACCAAGTCGTTCGCGTACGGCTACACGGGCTGCGCCGCGAAGGACGCCGAGTTCAACGTGAAGTCTGCGGTCCAGCAGGCCGCGAACGGCAAATGGTCGTCGATGACGTTCGGGCTGCGGGCCACCAGTGAGCGCGACCGGTACGGCTGGAAGCGGTTCTCGAACAAGGCGTTCCTGCGCGTGAAGTACAACCGCGCGCCGCGGCAGGTGAAGATGTCGCAGCTCGCCATGGAGTACGGCGGCACCTGCAAGAAGCCCGGGAGCGCGGCCCGGGTGCGCACGCTGGGCAAGATCTACGCGAACAACATCACCGACCCGGACGGCGACAACATCGCGGTCCAGTTCCAGGCGAAGTGGGACTCCGGTGACGGCAGGGGCCTGATCGCTCGCTGGAAGCCGGCCCGGACGTCGTACAAGAAGTCCGGTTCGAGCTTCTCCATCGTCCTGCCGAAGTCGATCACGCCGAACAAGCAGGTCCACTGGTACGTCCGGTCGTACGACGGGGCGCAGTACTCGCCGTGGTCGTACGCCGGGGATCCGACGGGCTGCTACTTCGTCTACGACACCAGCGTGCCCAAGGCCCCTGCGATCTCCTCGGGCCAGTACCCGGCGTCGGATCCGGAGGACCCGGAAGACCCGTGGTATGACGGGGTGGGCCAGTACGGCACCTTCTCCTTGGACTCCTCCTCGACGGACGTGGTCCGCTACCGCTACGGGTTCAACACCGACCCGTCCGCGTCCCGCCAGATCTCCACGAGCGGCGGCGCGGCCAGGTCCGTACGGCTGCTGCCGGCGAAGCCGGGGCTGAACTTCGTCACCGCGCAGGCGTTCGACCGGGCGGGCAATAGCTCCGAGATCCGCACCTACCAGTTCCGGATCAAGGCCGGCCAGCCGGAGCGGGCGGCCTGGCGCCTCGACGAGGCCGCCGGTGCCACCACGGCTGCCGGCGAGACGACCCCGCGGACCGTGCGGCTGCACGGCGGGGCCACCCTCGGCGCCGAGGGGAGGAAAGGCACCGGCCTGCACTTCGACGGCGCGTCCGGCTACGCCGACTCCGACCTCACCGTCGTGGACACCTCGGACAGCTTCTCCGTCGCGGCCTGGGCCCGGCTCGACCGCATGCCGGGTACGGCGGCGATCATCGCCGCCCAGCCGGGCAACGACTCGCCGGGCTTCGAGCTGTACTACTCCCAGTACTACGACCGCTGGGTGTTCAACCAGTACACCTCCGACAAGCCCGGGGCCTCCATCGCCCGGGCCATGTCCGCCACCCCTGGTGGCGCCAAGGCGGGCGAGTGGACCCACCTGGTTGGTGCGTACGACGCCACGGCCAAGCAGTTGCTGCTGTACGTGAACGGCAAGCTCGCCGGCTCCACCGCGTACTCCACCGCATGGGAGGCCCGCCGGGGTCTGCAACTGGGCGCCGGTATCTACAGCGGGGCGCACAAGTCCTTCTTCCCCGGCACGATCGACGATGTGCGGATTTTCGACCGCGCGGTCACCACCGCCGAGGCCGGACGGCTGCACCAGGGCCAGGACCTCACCAGCGGGCGCCCGGCGCGTGCCGTCTTCCCGTTGGACGAGGAGGCCACCGCCACCGAGGTCGCCGGAACGGCGGCCGAGCAGCCGCTGACCCTCCACGGCGGTGCGACGAGCGGGGCGAGCGGTGTCGCGGGCGCGGCCCTGACGCTGGACGGGAAGAGCGGCTACGCCGCCACCGGCCGCCCGGTGCTCAACACGGCCCGCTCGTACACGGTGTCGGCCTGGGCGAAGCTGCCCGCCGGGGAGACCACCGGCAACCGCACCGTGCTCAGCCAGAGCGGCACCTATTACAGCCCGTTCTATCTGTCGTACGAGGCGGGGAAGAAGACCTGGTCCCTGCGCACCTCGCTGGCGGATGTCCAGGCGGGCAACATCAGCGAGCAACGCGTGGCGGCCAAGCAGCCCGCCCGGCCCGGTGAGTGGGCCCATCTGGTGGCCGTCCACGACGCCACCGCCCACCAGATCCGGCTGTACGTCAACGGGCAGTTGCAGGGCACCGACGCCGCCCCGAAGACGTGGCAGGCCCAGGGCCCCGTGCAGGTCGGCCGCACCATCTGGACGGGCAAGTACGTCGACTACTTCCCCGGCAGCATCGACGAGGTCCGCCTCTTCGACCGGCCGGTCGCCGATGACGAGGTCCGCCAGTTGTTCCAGCAACGGCCCCTTGTCAAGAGCCGCTGGAACTTCGAGGAGACCACCGGGACCGGCGCGGTCACCACGCCGAACGCCGTCTCCGGCGGCAGCGCGCTCACACTGAACGGCGGCGCGACGAAGTCCGACTCGGCCTTCATCGACTACGGCGGCCTGGAACTCGACGGCGTCCGCGGCTACGCGGCCACCACGTCCGTCCCGGTGGACACCAGCGCCAGCTACACCGTCACCGCCTGGGCCCAGGCCGCCGCGTTGCCCAAGAGCGGGGTCTCGCTGGTGAGCGCCGAGGGCTCCGGGCAGAGCGCCTTCAACGTCGGCTTCGTACCGGACACTGCCGATCCGGAGGGCCTCGGCCACTGGGCACTGACGGTGCGGAGCAAGGACGGCACGGACGCGACCGTCGTACGTGTCACCAACAGCGAGTTCTCCGACGCGCGGGACTGGAACCACCTGGCCGTCGTCTACGACGGCTTCGCCAAGCAGGCCCGCCTCTACGTCAACGGCACGCTCCAGGTGGTCTCCTGCGGCGACACCGACGGCGACAGGGAAGCCGACGAGGACGCGTGCGCGGACCAGGTCTCCTGGGCGGAGAACACGCTGGCCTTCAAGGCGACCAAGTCCCTGCAGATCGGCCGCGCCAAGACCGACGGGGCCTGGGGCGGGTACTTCCCCGGCCTGGTCGACGACGTCTGGACCTTCCAGGGCGCGCTGAACGACGAGCAGGTCGAGAAGCTGGCCACCACCTGGTTCGACCTCTCGACCGAGGTACCGGGCATCGGCTGACCCCCGACGTCCGCTCCCTTTCCTTTCCGCCGGCCCGCCCCTCCGGGGGCGTGGCCGGCCCGGATCCCCCACGAGGATTTCAATCACCTATGTCTGGAACATCCAGATCGCGACTGCATACGGCAGTCCGACGCAGGGTGGCGCTGGCCCTGTCCGCCGTCATGGTGGGCACGGTGCTGCAGACCGCCGCCGCATCAGCAACCCCCGCCGCCGGGCGTGACCTGCCCGGCCTTCCCTCGGCCGAGCAGCCGGTCAAGGGCAAGGACACCCGCACGGGCGAGCCCCGCACCGCCACCAAGGGGCCCCGCACGCCTCAGGGCAAGCCGAAGGCTGCCTGGCCGAAGGAGGGCGCGGAGCTGGTCAGCGTGACCGGAGCCGCCATGCCCCGAACGGCCACCAACGGACAACGCTCCGCACGGTTCACCACAGCCACCCGGACCAGTACCAGTACCAGTACCAGTACCAGTACCAGTACCAGTGCCAGTACCAGTACCAGTTCCAGTTCCAGTTCCAGTTCCAGTGCCCAAGGCACTGCCAGCGCCCGCGTTTTGGGCCGCACCGCAGCAGAGCGGGCCGGTGTGAACGGTGTGGTCTTCACCCTTGAAGCCGACGGCCGGCCCGGTAAGGCCGACGCCTCCCTCGACTACTCCTCCTTCGCCGAGGCGTTCGGCGGTGGCTACGGATCCCGGCTCACGCTGGTCGAGCTGCCCGCGTGCGCCCTGGACAAGCCTGACAAGGCGGAGTGCCGTCCCACGACCCCCGTGGCGACGGTCAACGACACCGAGAAGCAGACGCTGACCGCGTCGAAGGTGGCCCTGCGCTCGTCCGGCCCGACGGTCCTCGCGGCCGTCGCCGCCGCCGAGGAGACCGCCGGGAAGGGCGACTACACCGCCACCAAGCTGTCCCCCTCCGCGACCTGGGACACCAACCTCAACACGGGCGACTTCACCTGGTCGTACGACATCCCGGTGCCCGACGTCCCCGGCGGGCTGACTCCGGACCTCGGTCTGTCGTACAACTCCGGCCAGATCGACGGCCAGACCGGCACCACCAACAACCAGTCCTCCTGGGCCGGTGACGGATTCGACCTGTGGTCCGGCTTCATCGAGCGCCGCTACAAGCCGTGCTACGACGACGGCGTCAAGAACGCCGACGGCGACAAGCCCGGCGACCTGTGCTGGGGCTACGACAACGCGTTCATCACCTTCAACGGCAAGGGCGGCGAACTCGTCCCCGTCGGCGGCGACGAGTTCAGGTTCAAGCAGGACGACGGCAGCCGCATCAAGCGTCTGCGCTCCACCAACCGGGGCAACGGCGACAACAACGGCGAGTACTGGCGCCTGACCGACCCGGACGGCGTGCGCTACTACTTCGGCTACAACCGGCTGCCAGGCTGGAAGGACGGCAAGGAGACCACCGACTCCACCTGGACGGTCCCGGTCTTCGGCGACGACTCCGGCGAACCCTGCCACAAGTCGTCCTTCGCGGACTCTTGGTGCCGGCAGGCGTGGCGCTGGAACCTCGACTACGTCGTCGACACCCACGGCAACGCGGTCGCCTACTACTACGACCAGGAGAAGAACTCCTACGGCCGCAACCTCAAGGCCAAGGACAACACCCGCTATGTGCGCGGCGGTTCCCTGGACCGCATCGAGTACGGCCTGAAGTCGTCGTCGATGTACGGCAGCAAGCCGCTCGCCAAGGTCGACTTCACGACCTCCGAGCGCTGCCTGCCCGACGGGAAGACGACCTGCAAGGACATCGGCAAGGACGCCTTCTACTGGTACGACACGCCCTGGGACCTCAACTGCGAGGTCGGCAAGGACTGCGACCAGGGACGGCTGTCCCCGGTGTTCTTCACCCGCAAGCGGCTGACCGGCATCACCGCCGAGGTCCTCAAGGGCACCGCCTACGCCAAGGTCGACTCCTGGAAATTGGGCCACCGCTGGGGCAAGGCCGACACCGACTACCAGCTGCTGCTGGACTCCGTCCAGCACACAGGGCACACCGCGACCCCGGCGATCACCCTGCCGAAGACCACCTTCGGCTACACCCAGCTGCCCAACCGCCTCGACAGGACCGGTGACGGCTACGCGCCGTTCATCAAGTCCCGGCTGTCCACCGTCGCCGACGAGTACGGCGGCCAGGTCGACATCAACTACTCGGCGCCCGCCTGCTCCTTCAACGCGCTGCCGACGCCGGAGAAGAACACCACGCGCTGCTACCCGCAGTTCATCGGCGGTGACTCGGACGACGCGCCGGAGCGGCAGTGGTTCAACAAGTACGTCGTCACCTCCACCACCAAGACCGACCGCACCGGCGGCGCCCCGGACGGTGTGACGCGGTACGAGTACCTGGGCGGCGCGGCCTGGCACTTCGACGATGACGACGGCCTGACCAGGCAGAAGCACAAGACGTGGTCGCAGTGGCGCGGCTACGGCCACGTCCGGGTCAAGTCCGGCGGCCAGGGCGGCGCCTCCGCTCTGAAGACGCAGCAGGACACCTACTTCCTGCGCGGCATGGACGGCGACCGCGAGTCCGCCAAGGGCGGCACCAAGAAGGTGTCCGTCTCCCTCGGCAGCGGTGAGGGCGACCCGATCACCGACCACGCGTCTGCGGCCGGCTTCGCCTACAAGACCGTCACCTACTCGGGTGTCGGCGGCAAGGTCCTGTCGAAGACCGTCACCCGGCCCTGGCACCACCAGACCGCCAAGAAGGTCCGCGACTGGGGCACCGTCACCGCCAACCTCACCGGCACCGCCCGCACCGCGTCCTGGACCTCCCTGGACGGCGGCGCCGGCACCAAGTGGGCCACGACGGCGACGGAGTCGACGTTCGACACCGTGGCCGGACGGGTCACCCGGGTCGACGACCTCGGCGACACCACCACCACGGCCGACGACCGGTGCACCCGCACCACCTACGCCCCCGGCTCCATCCTCACCCTTGTCGCCCGGGAGGAGACCGTCCTCGGCGCCTGCGCCCGCACCCCGGACCGCGCCAAGGACGTCGTCTCCGACGTCCGCACCGCCTACGACGGCGGCGAGTACGGCGACGCCGCGACCAAGGGCGACGCCACCGCGTCCGCGACGCTGAAGAGCCACGACGGCACCACGGCCACCTACCTGGAGTCCAAGGCAACCTTCGACTCCTACGGCCGGCGCCTGACCACCACCGACCTGACCGCGAACGTCACAGTGACCGGCAGCACGGGCAAACCCGTCCACACGGCCCGCACCGACGGCCGCACGACGACCACCGCCTACAGCCCCGCCGGCGGATTCCCCGCCAAGGTCACCGAGACGACCCCGCCCGCGAAGCCGGGCGTGGCGTCGACGGCGCAGTCCACGGTGACCGAGTTCGAGGCGCTGCGCGGCCGGCCGTCCGCGCAGGTCGACCCCAACCGCAAGCGCGCCGAGTTCACCTACGACGCGCTCGGCCGCTCGCACAAGATCTGGCTCCCCGACCGGCGCACCAGCCAGACCCCGAACTACGAGTTCACGTACTTCATCGACGAGAACAAGCCGGCCGCGATCCGCACCCAGACCCTCGACAACAACGGCGGACAGCGCGCCTCGTACGTCCTCTACGACGGTTTCCTGCGCGAGCGCCAGACCCAGTCGCCGGGCCCGGAGGGCGGCCGGATCCTCACGGACGTCTTCTACGACGAACGCGGTCTGACCGGGCGGACGTTCGCGCCGTACTTCAACGACGAGGCCGCACCCAAGCGCGACCTGTTCAAGCCGGCCGACGCACTCAGCGTGGAGACCCAGACCTGGCACACCTACGACGGGCTCGGCCGGGAGACGGAGACCTGGGACGTCGCCGGCAACGGTGACGGCGGCACCGTCCTCGGCAATACCCAGACCCTCTACGGCGGCGACCGCACCACCGTCATCCCGCCGGAGGGCTCCACCGCCACCACTGCGATCGCCAACCCACGCGGCCAGGTCACCGAGCTGCGCCAGCACCACACCCGCAGCGCCGACGCCGCCTACGACACCACCAAGTACGCGTACACCCTGAAGGGAGAGCTGGAGAAGGTCACCGACCCGGCCGGCAACACCTGGGGCTACGGCTACGACCAGCGCGGCCGTGAGACCCGGGTGGAGGACCCCGACCGGGGCACCACGGTCCGCACCTACGACGACCGCGGCCTGCTCACCACCACCAAGGACGCCCGCGGCACCGTCCTCGCCCACCGCTACGACGGCCTCGACCGCCAGACGGAGCTGCGCGAGGGCTCCGGGACGGGCACACTGCGCGCCAAATGGACGTACGACACCGTCAGCGGCGCCAAGGGCCTCCTCGCCGAGGCCACGCGCTACGTCGATGGCGCCGCGTACACCTCGAAGGTCACCCAGTACGACCGTCTGTACCGGCCGGCGCGCACGGCGGTGGTCGTCCCCGAGCGGGAGGGCGCCCTCGCGGGCACCTACCAGACGGGCACCGCCTACCTGCCCTCCGGGCTGGTCAGGGGCGTGAGCTACTCCGCGGCCGGCTCGCTGCCGGGCGGCGGCCACTCGTACACCTACGAGCCGGACACCCTGCGGCCCGTCTCCCTGCTGGGTGACGGTTTCAAGTCGGAGACCAACTACTCCAAGACGGGCAAACCGCTCCAGTACAAGATGTACGGCACCGCTGCCGGGGCCAAGCCGGTCCAGGTCACCAACACCTACGAGTGGGGCACCCAGCGCCTCGAAACCTCACGGGTGGACCGGCAGGACGTGAACGGCGTCGACCGGCACAACACCTACCGCTACGACCAGTCGGGCAACATCCTGTCCGTCTCGGACGTCTCCCGCTCCGGCACCGACACCCAGTGCTTCGGCTACGACTACCTGCAGCGGCTGACCGAGGCATGGACGCAGGGCGACAAGACCTGCGCCACCGCCCCGTCCGGTGGCGCGGTGGGCGGCCCGGCCCCGTACTGGCAGTCCTACACCTACGACAAGACCGGCAACCGTCTCAACGAGACCCTGCACGACCCGTCCGGTGACAGTGGCAAGGACACCGAGCGGACGTACGCCTATCCGACGCCGGGCAGCGCCCACCCGCACGGCCTCACGTCGGTCACCACGCGCCGCCCCGACGGCACCACCTCCAAGGAGTCCTACGGCTACGACGCGACCGGCAACACCACGACCCGCGGCGGCCAGAAACTGGACTGGGACGCCGAAGGCCATCTGGCCAAGGTCACCGAGGCCGGGAAGGTCACCGAGTACGTCTACGGCGCCGACGGCAGCCGGCTGATCGGCCGCACCGGCTCGACGACCACGCTCTACCTCGGCCACAGCGAACTCACCCTCACCAAGGGGGCCGACAAGGCGAAGGCGACCCGCTACACCCCGCTCGGCGGCGGCCACCAGGCCGTCAAGTCCGACAACGGGGCCATCGCCTTCACCCTCGCCGACCACCAGGGCACCGGCCAGCTCGCGGTCGACGCCGCCACCCAGCAGCTGACCCAGCGCCGCACGCTGCCCTTCGGCGGCCTCCGGGGCACGCCGCCCACCGCGTGGGTCGGCACCCGAGGCTTCGTCGGCGGCACCGACGACACCTCCGACACCGGGTTCGGCCACCTCGGTGCCCGTGAGTACGACTCCACGACGGGCCGCTTCCTCAGCGTCGACCCGGTCATGGACCTCACGGACCCGCAGCAGCTCAACGGCTACGCCTACGCGGAGAACTCGCCGGTCACCTTCAGTGACAGCACCGGTCAGTGGAAGTGGTGGGACAACACCGTCAAGAAGGCCAAGCAGGTCGGGTCCGGCATCAAGAACGGCGTCGTCGACGGCTACTACGACCTCGCCGAGAGCGTCTACACGGTCACCGACACCTTCGGCTGGACCAGCGGCAACGCCCAGAAGATCAAGAACGACCGCGCGGGCAAGGGCCTGGTCAGCGTCTACCAGACCATCCGCGGGCCGGACCAGAGCGGCGCCTGGTACAAGACCTCGTACTGGATCGGGAAGTTCCTGACGCCGTTCATCCCGGGTGCCGCCGGCGTCGGCGGCGGCGCCAAGGCGGCGTCGAAGCCCGGCACCGTCGTGAACGTGGTCAAGGGCGCGCTCGGGAAACTGTTCTCGGGCGCAGCGAAGAAGTCGGCGCCGCCGAAGGCGGCACCGCCGAGGATCGTCCCCCGACCCGATGTCAGCACCCGTGGCGTCGGCGGCAAGAGCGCACCCGCCCTGGAGGTCCAGAAGGCCCCCGCGGGCTGGACCCACGCCAGCCGGATGGAGGACGCGTCGTCCCAGGTCGCCGACTTCGCCATCAAAAACTTCACGAAGAAGAAGAGGCACAAGACCTATGCCGGTGGCTACAACATCGAGACGGGCGACATAGCCCTGGCTCAGTCGGGCGGGTGCAAACCCGGACCCAGCTACTGTGCCGAGGGCAATGTCGTACGCGCGCTGGGCGGTGACCCCACGAAGGTACGGTTCACCATCGCGTACACCGTGGTGACCGAGGCCGACAAGAGCACCGTCGCCGTCGTGAAGCCCGTGTGCGTGGAATGTCAGTTGGACTATCCGTCTCCGTTCCAGTTTGAATCGGGCGCCGTGCCGGAAAAGGGCGGCATCTGGGAGAAGCAGCACTTCTGAGGGGAGTGGGCGATGGACGCCATGGAATTGGAGCTGAGCCTGTACGACTGGGCCGCACTTCCGTGCCGCAGATGCAAGTCGGCGGAACACGTTCCCGGGGACCTGCTGCGGCTGGCCCGCGCGCAGACGCGGGAGGAGGCCGAGCCGCGCGGAATCGAGGGCCACGTCTTCCAGGAGACCTGGGGGACGAAGACCGTGGTCCCGGTCGCGCGGGCCATGATGGCCGGGCTGGCCGGGCACAGCCTCTCCGTGCAGGCCCGGCATCAGTTCCTGGACCTGGTCTGGGGGTTTGTGGTCCTGGACGACGGCCACCTGGCCGAGGCGTGCAAGGACGTCGTACGGACAGGCATCTGGACCCTGTACGAGGAAGTGTTCTCAGGTAGGGCCAAAGGCAGCGCTCTTGTCGCCTACTGGCTGGTAAAGGAGGTGGAGACGGCTCCGGCCCGGGTGGAGCGGCTCCTCCAGGTGGCGCGGCATCTGCTGCCGGAGGACCTGCACGAGGACGAGGACTAACCGGCAGGTTGGCAGAGGAGCGGGCAGGACTCACGCCGAGGAGGCGGTGTCCTGCCCGCTCCCGTTCTTCCGAGGGGGCGGCGAGGCCGGCGTCGGCGGCGGCGTCAAGGCCGCGTCGAAGCCCGGCACCGTCCTGAACGTCGTCAAGGGCGCGCTCGGGAAGCTGTTCTCCGGGGCGGCGAAGAAGGCGGAGCCGAAGGTCGCCGAGCGGTTCACCCGTCAGGCGCCCCGTGTCACTGCACCCAGGGGTCCTGCGGACAACGGGCTTCCGACGTCAGGCGGGGCCACGAGAAGGTCCGCGGCGCCGTCGGCGAGACCGACCATGACCGAGAGGTTGAGGTCAACGAGGTTGCGCATCTCGCGCGCGACCCGTGAGCGCCCCATCGCCACGGTGAGCCGGACGCGCTGGGCGCGTTCTGTTTCCAGGCGGGCGGCCCGGTCCTCCAGCACCGTCGGGTGCATCCGCCGGATACGGAGCGTCAGGCCGGTGGCGACAGCCCTCGTCGCCGTCCCGAGCAGGTAGAACAGGCCGAGGGAGCGTTCGCGATCAGAAGACGGCGAGGGCCAGTTCGACGAGGCTCACCCCGGAGCCCGGTCCAAGGCCTGCACGGATCCGCGCGGAGCCAGGCTGAACAGGGCGACCGGCGGGCTGACGGAGGCCGACTGCCACACCCCAAGCGACCCCCAGAGTGACACCGGACACTCATCGGAGAGGGGAAGGGCCGCATGGTCATCGGTCGGCGCTGCCGGGCGGGACGACCCATTCGGTGGGTAGGCCGGTGAGGGAGGCGATCATGTCGAAGTCTCCGTCGTAGTGGAGGACCGTTCGCCGGTTCAGTTCCGCTGTGGCGGCGATCAGCAGATCGGGGAGGGACAGAGCTCGGTGGAAGCCTGAGTTGAGGGCATGGCGCTGGATCTCGAGAGCGCGGGTGAAGGTGTCGTCGTCGGTGCGGAGGTAGTCGAAGGCGTGGAGCCAGGTGCTGATCCGGGTTGCTTCCGAGCTGTCCCGTGCGGAGTGGATCATCTCGAACTCGGTGGGCTGGCATACGGCGAGGAGGTAGCGCTCGTGCAGAGGCTTGAGCACCTCCTTGACGCTCGGCTTCGTCCAGCGGGCTAGGGCGGACTTGTCGATCAGATAGCGGTCCTGCATCAGGCGGCCCGGCCTCCGTCGCGGTCGCCGTTGTGCTTGAGAGAGCCGTCGGCGTTGCGGGGGCCGGTGTTCTCGACGATCTCACTGAAGTCGAGCTCGCCGGCGTCCATGGCGTCGAAGCCCTCCTGCCGAAGGTGCCTCTTGACGGCGTCTTCCATGGCGAGGCGGACGGCTTTGGCCTTCGTTTTGGTCCCGAAGATGCGCATGGCCTCGGTGACCATGTCTTCATCGAGGTCGATGACGGTTCTGGCCATGTGGTGATCCTCTCGGAGGTGCTCCTTCCAGCGAAATGATACCAATCATCAGCGATGACAGATATCGTTTCGATCATTAGGTCCGTCATGGATGGAGGCTATGGCGTTCACGGGTGACGTGCCGCGTGGTCGCCCGTTGTGAGAAATGGACAATCGCCCTCATGTCGGGCTCCGCCCCTGTCGGGGGTTTCGCCAGAAGCGATGGGGTGGCGGGAGGGAGTCGACCAAGCGGCCCTGTCGGTGGACGGCCGGTGGACAGACGCCTTTGGATGGTGCATCACAGGGTGGCACGGGCCAACCTGTCGCACGTGCTCTGATCAGGAAAAAACGTCACCACGCAGCACGACGAGGTACCAGGCAACACGATCGCTCATGGTCTCGTAATGCGCAGGTCTCGGGTTCGAATCCCGAAGGCGGCTCCATAGTGAACCCCAGGTTGCGCCTCTGACCTGGGGTTTCTTGTTTTCGTTGACCTTGGGATTCGAACAAATCGGGCACCTGCGGTCTGTGCATCGTAATGCGTAGGTCGGCGGTTTGATTTCTGTGACGAGACCGACGCGGCAAGCCTCTGAACTGGTCTTTTGATTGCTCGTAGGGAACGGACCATGCCAGCGCAATGGATCCCGGTGGACACCCGGTGGACAGCCGTGCGTGAAACTCCGTCAGGGCACTCTCGCCGCCCCCTGGCCGACGGGTGAAATCCACCGGTCTCCGACGGGGCTATCGGCGGCGTCGGGACTGTCCGGTCCGGTCACGTCCGCTGGAGTGGTGTATGGACGGCCACTCGGTGATCTCGTTCTGAGGCTATGCGGTGAGTTTGGTGGGTAGGACGGTGTCGTCGGTTTCTGACTCGATCGGGTGGAGTCGGGCCTTGGCGAGGAGCTCGCGGCCCATGTAACGGCGGGCCTCGGTCCACTCGTCGTTCTGCTCGGCCAGGACCGCCCTGACGAGCCGGATGACGGCGGTGCGGTCGGGGAAGATGCCGACCACGTCGGTGCGGTGCCCGCTCGCTGGCCGTGACACCGATGGTTGTGCGGTCCAGGCGGGGACCGCTCGCCGGTTCGGCGGCGTCGAGTATTGCCTGTTCGAGGGTGAGGATGGAACGGGCCCGCACTGTGGCCAGGTTGACGAGCTGTGCCTGGAAGGCCAGCACGCAGACCAGCGGAAACGGCAGAAGGCTGATGGCCCAGCCCAGCAGATCGACCTTGTCGTAGAACGCGATGGTGCCCACGAGGTAGGTGACCGCGGCGCCCATGGTGGCGAGGCTGACGGTGAGGGTGCTGGACCGGTCGGCCCGGTCCGATCGGTAGATGGCAGTGAGAACGTGCAGGCGGTCGGATAACTGTGCTCCTTCGCGGATCGATGAGCTCCTCGGTGCCCGATGGCCCGTCGTTACGGCACTGATGGTGCCGGGCCCGGCACCATCAGTGCCGCCAGAGCCATGAGCGCTTCCCGGCCCTGCTCGGTCGGTACCGCTGACGCCGTCCTGCGCAGGTAGACGGCGTAGGCGCGACGTTGCAGGGCGGGGGACTCGTCGGCCAGGCGACGGCCCACGTCGAGGCCCGCTTCCGGCAGGCCGTGTGCGACAAGCAGGACCGCGGCGGTCAGCGCGCCGATGCCCGGCTGGTCCAGCAGGTCCGGCGCGGCTGCGGCGAGCTGGCCGAGACGGTCGAGATCACCGTCGTCGAAGGCCTGACGGGCCGCGGTGTCCGGGTCGGCCAGGGCTTCACGCAGTTCGTCCACCGTGAGCCACTCGGTCAGCCGCCGCATGGCCAGTCGTGGACCGCCATCCGGATCGGCAGCGAGCAGTTCTGCCACCGACCGCGCCGCCAGCTCGTCGGCGTGTGTTTCCAGGTGGTCCACGATGGCGTCCGGTGAGGTCAAGGCCAGCCACGCGGTGACCGCCTGTGACACGGCGGCCTCTTCCGCCAGTTCGGCCAGGGCGGCGTCGAATCCCGAACGTGCAATGCGGCCGGTCCAGGTACGGGCGGCTTCGGCTGTGGCGTCGCTGGGGAAGAGCGCGGCGAGGGCCGCGGCGGCACCCGGGGTCGCTGGATCGGTCAGCAGGGCACGATGCTGCACGAGCGCCGCGTGTGTGGCGTCCCAGCCGTCAGCCTCCGCCAGAGTGGTCACCAGCGCGGTCACCTCGACGGGGATGGCGGCCGTGGCCCAGTGGGGTAAGCCCGCTGAGCGCAGGCCCAGTTCGTCGACCGCGCCGCGGACCGAGCGGCGGACCCGGCTCAGCAGGTGCGGTTCGCCGCCGGGGCCGGTGGTCTCGGCTTCGGCCGCCGCCCGCATCGCGGTGCGCAGGGCGGCCGCCCGCGCCCCGTGCCGGTACTGCCAGATCGCCTGCGCGGCCCGGACTTCTGCGCTGTGCAGCGGGCTCCGGGCCGCTGCCACCGCCTGCCGCCAGGCCCGGGCCGCGCGATCGCGGCGACCTGCGGCCAGCAGTGCCCCGCACAGGGTCAGGGTAGATCTCACCAGGCCGGGAACATGGGTTGCCGCGTCCTGTCGGGTGAGCGCGCGCCGGATTGCCGCTGCCTCGGCCAGCAGGCCCACGGCCGTTGCCACATCACCCGACTCCAGCCGCCACAGACCGCTGTTGTTCAGCGCCGTCGCCAGGTCCGTCCGACGGGAACGAGGTACGGGTCCGGCCCGTTTCCTGGTAGGCCGCCACGGCGGCGTCAGCGGCGGCCAGCGCCCTGGCGCCACGTGGGTAGTGCGGCGCACCAGTGCCACGGCGGCAAGCTCCTGGAACGCCTGGCGTATCAGGTGTTGCGGGGACTCGTGGGATACACCTCGTGGTCCGGGTCCCACCAGACGACGTGGAAGATGTCCCCTTCCAGGAAGCCATAGAGACGCTGGGTGCCGGTGACCCGCAGCCTGTGAATCTTGGTCTGGTCGTCGCGCCCCATCGCTACGAGCCGGTCCAGGCTGGATCGGGTCACTACCGAGTGGCCCGATGCGGGGCCGGACCGCCGAGCACCATCAAGACCCACCCGTCATGATCCCGCCAGCCCTCGTAATGTGTAGGTCTCGGATTTGAATCCCGAAGGCGGCTCCTGAGGAACCCAGGTCAGGCTTCTGTAGGTCGTAGGTAGGGTTTTGTGACGAGTCCAGATGTTGAGGCCCCCGGACGGATCCGGTCCGCTCCGGCTCAAGGCGAGGGGAGCGCCCGAATCTGATCGGGGCGCGGCGGACGCCAAGGTCAGACCCAGTGCGACAGCTTTGGAGCCTCGCAGCCCGTTCATGGGTGGTGGAACCGTGCGTGTTGGTGCTGCTGGGGTCAGGTGCTGGGTGCCTCGAAGGTCTCGATCGTGCAGCGTGCTGCCCCGCTGCGCTCGATCCTGGCGTCGCTGGTGATCAGCGGGACACCGAGGCTCTCTGCGAGGGCTACGTAGTGCGCGTCGTAGACGGAGAGGTTGTTCGACAGCTCGCGTACGCGCTGCCACAGGATCAGCGTGGGGTGCAGGTCGAGAGCGAGGGCCTGGTAGTCGGTGATCGCCTTCACGGCCTCCTTTTCCGTGATCTTCGGCTTGCTCCCCCGCCGGCCGCGGGCCAGGCCGAAGGCGGCCGAGGTGATCTCGTAGTCCAGCAGGCCCGGCGCTGCGAGAGTGTCGGCGCGGCCCACGCGCTCACGGATCGCGGTTCCGGTTTTGCCCTGGTCGAGGAGGAAGTGCACGAGGCTGGAGCAATCAATGACGATCAACGCCGGTCCCGTCCGTCCTCGATGGCGTCGAGGATGTCGGTCGTAGTGAGCTCCGTGCGGGTTTCACGCTCCAGGCGTGTGGCCATCTCCGCGAGGGTGGGCTTGGCGGCTTCCCGGGAGAGAAGGTCCAGGGCATATGCCTGGAGCGACTTGCCGGCCTGTGCGGCGCGGACCTTCAGGGCGTTGACGGTGTCGTCCGGGACATCCCGAATCGTAATCGCGGTCATGCCTGCATTTTAGCAGCGGCGCAGATGATATGCAGTAGCGAGGGCTGGTCCGGTTTCTGGCCTGGGCAGGCACCGTGCGGTAACAGAGAACGACGAAGGTGCTCTTGTCGAGGCCGGACAAGCAGTCTCATGTGCCCGTCTGGCCTCGTCAGGGCTACGCTTGCGGCCACGTAGTGCCCTCGCTGGCCTCTTCCGGCTGGCCCCACCGGTGGACAGCCGGTGGACAGACGCCTTTGGGCGATGCATCACGGGGCGGCACAGGTCAACCTGTCGCACGTTGCTCTGATCAGGAAAAACGTCACCGGACAGCACGGTGAAGCACCACGCAACACGATCACTCATGGTCTCGTAATGCGTAGGTCTCGGGTTCGATCCCGAAGGCGGCTCTGAGAAGCCCAGGTTTCACGCTGACCTGGGCTTTCTGTATTTCCTTGGCTGATTTCTGTGCGCGGTCGGGGGCTCGCGGAGCGTCATGCGTGAGCGGGTGCGTCCGCGAGCTGCGTGCGTCAGACTTTGACGACCTCGATGGCGGGTCCACAGAGCAGGCTGATGTCTTCGGTGTCGGAGGTGAGGACGGTGACGGGTCCTTGCGCGGAGCGGGCGATGGCTGCGAGGGCGGCGTCGATGGCGTACTTCTGGCCCCTGAGGCTGTGGTCGCGCAGCAGCGCTGCGGCTTGGTCGGTGATGACCTTGGTCACGTCGCGGACATCGCTCCGGGAGAGCACCCATCGGATGCGGGCGGGGTGGATGCGTTCGTAGTCCGCCTCGAGGGTGGTCATCGCGGTCGTGGCCACCCGGATGCCTTCTTCCGAGGCCGCCTGAACGAAAGCCAGGACGGTGCGGTCCTTGAGGTAGAGCTGGGACAGGCCCTCGCTGTCCAGGAGCAGTGTGCAGGGCATCAGGCTGCGGCACTCCTCGAGTGGTGCGTCGCGGTTCGGCGGTAGCAGGGCGAGCAGGGCGTGCTGTGACGGCGACCGCACCCCGTCTTGGCCCGAAGATCCCGGGCTCGGCCGGCCTCTTCGTCGTCGACCACGCCCCGTGCCCGGTCCCGCTGCTCCGGCCTGACCCCGCTCCCGGCCTCGTCGGCATCCGGCCGGCGCGCCGTACCCGCCGTACGACCGGTGGTGGGCCGACTCGCGGCCGGCCGGTTCTCGCCCGAGCCGGAGAACCGGCCGCTGTTCCCTCTCAGGGGCCCGGCGGGGCCGCTTCGGCTGTCGCGGCCACCGACCCCGCCGCCGACATGAGGGTCACTTGAACTTTGGTCGTCGCCGGATTGCATCTTGAGAGCTCGGCTTGACGTCCAGAGTGCGCGCCGAATCCGATTCTTTATGTTTCGACTCATTGACGTTCGTGTCGAATGTGACACACACTGCTCGGCGTCTCAGCCGATTCATGGCGGACGCAAAGGAGCCAGCGATGAGACCTGAACCCACCCGCAACCCCCGGCGCCCGGAACTCTTGGTGACCGGACTGTGCTTCGCGGTGATCGTGTTCGACGGATACGACCTGATCGTCTACGGAGCCAGCGTGCCGGCTCTGCTGCAGTACGAGCCCTGGGGGCTGACCCCGGCGATGGCCGGTGTCATCGGAAGCTACGCCCTCGTGGGCATGCTCATCGGCGCGCTTCTCGCCGGCGCGCTGACCGACGTGGTCGGCCGCCGCCGGGTCATGCTGACCGGCGTCGGCTGGTTCTCGGCCGCGATGATGGGGTGTGCGCTCGCGCCCGACGCGACCTGGTTCGGCATTTTCCGGCTGCTCGCCGGGCTCGGGCTCGGCGGCGTGATGCCGACCGCCGTGGCGCTTACGGCCGAGTACTCCCACCCGAGCCGCCGCAGCTTCAACAACGCGCTGATGTTCTCCGGCTACTCCGTGGGCGGCATCCTCGCCGCGGTGCTGGCCATGGCGCTGCTGCCGGTGTGGGGCTTCCGGTTCCTGTTCGGGCTCGGTGCCGTTCCGCTGCTGATCCTGCCGCTGCTGGTGCGCTACGTGCCGGAATCGCTGGTATTCCTGGTCGCTAAGGGGCGTCTTGAGGAGGCCGAGCGGACCGCGGCGCGCCTGGGCGTTCCCGTGCCGGAGGCCCCTCCCGCCACGGCCGAGCCGCAGCCCAAGCTGGGCCCGGCCGCCCTGTTCACCCGGCGCCATGCGCTGCCCGCCGTGCTGTTCGCGGTGGTGAGCTTCTTCGGCCTGCTGCTGGTGTACGGCCTGAACACCTGGCTTCCGCAGATCATGCGGTCCGCCGGCTACCCCCTGTCCAGTTCCCTGCTGTTCCTGCTGGTGATGAACCTCGGCGCGGTCATCGGCTCGGTGCTGTTCTCGCCGCTGGGTGACCGGTTCGGCATGAAGCCGATCACCTTGCTGTCCTTCCTGGCGGCCGCCGCCTCGATGTCCCTGCTCAGCATCGCCACCGCGGCGCCGCTGATGTATCTCCTCGTCGCCATCGCGGGTTTCGGCACCATCGGCGCCCAGATCCTGGTCCTCGGCTACGTCGCTCAGCACTTCCCGGTGGAGGTCAGGGCCACCGCGCTCGGCTGGACCCTCGGCATCGGGCGCTTCGGTGCCATCACGGGACCGCTGTTCGGTGGTCTGCTGCTGGACTCCAAGGTCGGCATCGAGTGGAACTTCTACGCCTTCGCCATCCCCGCCGCGCTCGCGACGGCCGTCGTACTCCTGCTGCCGGGCAAGGCCACGCAGGCCTCCGAGCAGGCGGCCCAGGTGGAGGTCCGTACCGCTTGAGCACGTTGTCGAGGTCGTTGACCGTCGCCGCCGTGGCCCTCGCCACGGCGATGGCCGGGGTGGCCGGAGCACCGGCCGCCACGGCCCCGGCGGACACGTCGCAGGCGCGGGCCTGGCCCGGCCCTCGGAGCCTCAACGAGCCCGAGGCGAAGGCGTCCCAGCTGGAGAACACCGGGGCCTGAAAGGCCGATCCGAACCGCGTCTGCCCGTCCAGCGCGTACCGCGAGGGCGAGTTCCCCTACCAGGGCTGCCTCTGGGACGACCACGGCGCCGGTCCCGACCACGAGTGGCCGGTCAGCACCCTGCTGAGGACCTACCCGGACATCGCGGCCCCGGCGCGGGGCTACGCCTCCCTCACGTGGACGCCCGGCTCCGCGCTCACCTCGAACGACCAGGTGAACGGCGAGAAGGACCTCTTCCACAAGGTGGGCGACCGTCCCGACGCACCGACGGCGGTGATCGCCGTCGACGCACGCGGCAACGACAACCGGTTCCACGGGCAGAGCGGGGCCGGCGGACTGGAGGCCGTAAGGCCAGAAGCCGGGCCCGTACGACGTACGGGCCCGGCACTACTTCTGTGGCACCGGGCGGGACCCGGCCACCTCGTCGTAGAAGGACTCGGCCGCCGGACCCAGCAGTTCGTGGGCCTCCAGGAACATCTCGTGCGCCTCGTGGCCCACCCAGCCCGCCGGGAGTAGTTCGGTCGGCAGGTCGGGGTCGCGGAAGGGGAACTTGCGGTAGTCGTACGTCAGTTGCATACGCTCGACCATCGCCTCCTCGGGGCTGAGATGCCCGGCCCGGTAGGACGGCATCCGGCCGCGGTAGGTGCGCAGCAGCTCCCGGTAGTCCTCGTTGAGGGCTGCCAGGTCCCAGCAGCGGGCGGCCATCTCGCGGTCCACGGGGAGGCCCGACGACTGGCAGCGCAGGGTGTCCAGGCGTACGGCGGACTCGTCGGCGAACTTCTCCCTCACCTGCCGTATGCGGTCGTGCGGGGAGACGTACGTGGAGGGGGCCAGGGGGCCGAAGCCCAGCCAGGCCAGCTCCTTGCGGATGCGGTCGCGTACGCCCCGCTCGGTCTCGGGGACCGAGTAGATGACCATGTACCAGTGGCGGTCCCAGTCGGACGGGGCCGGGTCGAAGATGCGTGAGCGGCCCTCGTCGAGCAGCTGGAGACTGCGCGCGTTGAGCGTGTAGAGCGTCTCCCTGCCCTCGCGCCGGACGTCGAACCAGCCCTCCTTGCGCAGGCGTGCGAGCACCACGCGCACCGTGCTGTCGCCGACGCCGAAGCAGCCCATCAGTGTGCTGAGGGTGCGCAGCCGGGCGGCGCCTCCGCGGTAGCGGACGTAGTCGCCGAACAGGTCGAAGACGATCGATCGAGGTTTCACGAAAACCGACTATGTCATACGGACGGCCGTTGCGGAGGTGCATCGCATCAGCCGTAACGTCAGGCGGCGGGGCCCTCCATTTGAGTAACAAATGATTGACGTCCGTGTAGTGAGTGACACACAATGTTGGTGTGCGGGGCGGCTCGCTCCGATACTGGACATGGAGGCACAAGCCATGGTTTCTCGGATCGCGTGCGTGGGAGGGGGCCCCGGCGGGCTGTTCTTCGCGACGCTCCTCAAGCAGGCCGATCCGTCGGTCGAGGTGACGGTCTTCGAGCGGAACCGCCAGGACGACACCTTCGGTTTCGGCGTGGTCTTCTCAGACGCGACCCTGGCCGGCATCCACGCCGCCGACCCCGTCCTGCGCACCGCTCTCGCGGAGCACGGGCGTCACTGGGACGACATCGAGGTACGGCTCAAGGGGCGGCGGATCCGCTGTGGCGGCAACGGCATGGCGGCGATCACCCGCAAGACCCTGCTCCAGTTGCTGCACCGGCGGGCGGCGGAGGTCGGTGTCGATCTGAGGTTCAGCCACGAGGCCCCCGCCGATCCGGCGCAACTGGCCGACTACGACCTGATCGTGGCCGCCGACGGGGCGAACTCGCGCTTCCGTGACCGCCTCGCGGACGTGTTCGTGCCGGAGGCGGAGGTCGCGACCGCCAAGTTCATCTGGTTCGGCACGACGTATCCCTTCGACGGCCTGACCTTCGTGCACGAGCACGGGCCGCACGGCACGTTCGCCGTGCACGGCTACCCGATCAGCGACGGCGTCGGCACCTTCATCGTGGAGACGGACGAGGAGTCCTGGCGCAGGGCGGGGCTCGACGAGTTCGACACCTCGCAGCCGCCCGGCCCGAGCGACGAGAAGACCAAGGCGTACCTGGAGAAGCTCTTCGCCGAGCAGATCGAGGGCCATGAACTGCTGGTCAACAACTCGCGCTGGGGCAACTTCCGCACCCGCCGCACCCGCCGCTGGCACAGCGGCAACGTCGTCCTGCTCGGCGATGCCGCGCACACCGCCCACTTCTCCGTCGGCTCCGGCACCAAAATGGCCATGGAGGACGCCATCGCCCTCGCCGGCAGCCTGCTCGCCCACCGCGACGACCTGTCCGCCGCCCTGGAGGCGTACGAGGCGGCGGCGCGGCCGTCGGTGGAGAAGATCCAGACCTCCGCCCGGCCGAGCCTGTCCTGGTGGGAGCACTTCGGGCGCTACCACGACGCGTTCGAACCGACCCGGTTCGTCTTCCACTTCCTCTCCCGCAGCATCGGCAAGGAACGGATCGCGCGCCGCGACCCGGAGTTCGTCGAGCAGGTCGTGGGGGACTGGCGGGCGGCGCACGAGGGGCGGGACCCCCTGGAGACGCCGTTGCGGGTGGGCGGGCAGGAGTTCGCGGGGCGGCGGGTGACCGGCGCCGACCTCGCGGGGGTGGCGTGCCTGTCGCTGACCGCGCCGCAGGGCGAGGCGCAACTGCCCGCCTTGTACGAGGAGCTGGCCGGTGCCGTGAGCGGTACGACCCCGCCGCAACTGGTCGCCGTCCACGCCGGGACCGCCCTCACCCGACAGCTGCTCGCGGAGCAGGCCCGGCTGGTGCACGGGGTGCCCGCACTGATCGTGGAGGACGGGATGGACGACGACCGCGCCGAGACGCTGCTGCTGTCCGGGCGCGCCGATCTGGTCGGTTCCACGGAAGAGGGGCGGGCGTAGCCATGACCACGAACCTGACGCCGCTCTTCGCCCCCGAGGGCGTGGTCGTGATCGGCGCCTCGCGGCAGAGCGGCAAGCTCGGCGCCGCCATGGCCCGTTCCCTGGCCGCCTTCCCCGGGGCCCGCGCCCTCGTCAACGCGCGCCGCCCGGACCCCGGTGAGGGTGTGTACACCTCGGTCGCCGAAGCGGCCGAGCACGTCGCCGGACGGCTCGACCTGGCGGTGCTGTGCGTGCCGGCGGCCGGCTGCGCGGACGCCCTCGCCGAGGCGGCCGCAGCGGGCTGCCGTGCCGCGCTGATCTGCGCGGGCGGCTTCGGCGAGGCGGGCCCGGAGGGCGAGGAGTACGCGGAGGCGGTGCGCCGCGTCGCCGACGAGACCGGCATCCGGCTGCTCGGCCCCAACACCTCCGGCTTCTTCGCGCCTCATCTCGGCCTGACGGCCAGCTTCGTGCCCGCCGCCGGGCAGCTTCCCGCCGGGGACGTCGCGGTCGTCGCGGCCAGCGGCGGCGTCAACCACGCGCTCGCCTTCGACCTGGTGACCGCCGGGAACGGCATCAGCCTCGGTGTGGGCATCGGGGCGGGCCTCGACGTGACGGCGGCGGACGTACTGGAGCACCTCGCCGGGGACGGTCGTACGACGGCCGTGGCCCTGCACCTGGAGACGGTTCCGGACGGGCCGCGGCTGGTGGCCGCCGTACGGCTGGTGGCCGCCGTCAAGCCGGTCGTGGCGCTGGTCGTCGGCCGCAGCGACGTCGGTGACTTCGCCCGGTCGCACACCGGGGCGCTGGCCACGAGCTGGCGTACGACACGGGCCGCGCTGCGGCAGGCAGGGGCGGTGGTCGTGGACGACGAGCGGGAGATGGCGGACGCGCTCACCGCGCTCTCCCGGGTCCGGCTGCGTCCGCACCCGGACCCGGGGCTCGGCATCGTGACCGCCCAGGCCGGGCCGGGGCTGCTGCTGGCGGACCGGGCAGGCGCGGACGGCATCCGGACACCGGAGCTGTCCGAGGCCACGCAGCGCACGCTGGGCGGGCTGCTGCCCCCGCTCACCTACCAGCGCAACCCGGTCGACACCGGCCGGCCCGGCGAGACCTTCGCCCGCGTGCTCGACACCACCGCCGCCGACCCGGAGGTGGACCTGCTGTCCGTCTACGCCCTGACCGAGCCCGACAGCGTCGACCTCGCCTCGGCCGCCCAGGACGCCGGCCTCGGTGCCGATTCACCGGCCGTGGTGGTCGTCGGCGGCCTCCCCGAGGACGTGGCCGAGCAGCGGGCGCGGCTGCACAAGGCGGGGATTCCGGCACTCACCGGACCGGCGTCCGCCGCCAACGCCGTACGGGCGCTGGTGACCCATGCCCGACAGCGGGCTCTGCTGACGGACGGGGCCTCGCCGCCGCCGATCGCCACCGTTCCCCCCGGCCCGATGGACGAGGACGCCGCGAAGACCTTCCTCGCCGACCTCGGCATCCGCACCCCGCGCCGGGTCGCCTGCGAGACCCCCGCCGACGCCCACGACGCCCTGCGCCTGCTGGGCGGGCCCGTCGCGGTCAAGGTGCTCGACGCCGCGATCCTGCACAAGACGGAGGTCGGCGGGGTCCACCTGGGCGTGCGCACCCCCGACGAGCTCGACGCGGCGCTGGACGCCATCGGACGCGACCGGCGCTGTCTGGTCGAGGCCATGGCCCCGGCCGGTGTCGACCTCGTGCTGGGCGTGCGACGGGACCCCGTGTTCGGGCCGGTCGTACTGGTGGGGCTGGGCGGTACGGCCGCCGAGGCGCTCGCCGACGTGGCGATCCGGCTCGCCCCGCTCCCGGTGGCCGAGGCCGCCTCGATGCCCGACGACCTGGCCGCCCGCACCCTGCTCGACGGCTGGCGCGGCGGGCCGGTGCTCGACCGTGCCGAGTTCGGGCGGGTCGTGTCCGCCCTCGCCGCCGCCCTGGCCGCGAGCCCCGGCACCGCCGAGATCGAGATCAACCCGCTGCGGCTGACCGCCGATGGACTGATCGCCCTGGACGCCGTGATCGTACGCACGGCCGACCGCACCTGAGGAGAACGACCATGCCAAGGCCGAGCAGCAACGGCGCTGTCCCCTGGCCCGCGGAGTACGCCGAGCGCTACACCGCGAAGGGCTACTGGGAGGGCCTCGCCATCGGTGACCGGCTGCACGCCGCCGCCGACGCGACCCCCGACGCGGTCGCGCTCGTGGACGGCGACCGCCGCCTGACGTACCGCGGGCTCGCCGAGCGCGCGGACGCCGCCGCACTGCGCCTGGCCGCGCTCGGGCTCCGCCCCGACGACCGGCTCGTGGTGCAGCTGCCCAACACCGCCGAGTTCGTGATCCTTACGTACGCCTGTCTGCGCCTCGGGGTCATCCCGGTGATGGCGCTGCCGGGGCACCGCAAGCACGAGGTCGGCTACCTGGTCGAGCACAGCGAGGCGGTCGCCGTCGCCGTCCCCGACTCCCTCAAGGACCACGACCACCGGGCGATGGCGTTCGAGATCGCCGAGGAGTCGTCGACCCTCCGGCATGTCCTGGTGCTCGGCGACAAGGCCGGCGACGACGCCGTGGACCTGCGGGAGCTGTGCGCCGCGCCCGGCACGCCGGCGGACCGGGCCGTCGTGGACGCGTACCGGCCCGACAGCCGCTCGATCGCCGTCTTCCTGCTCTCCGGCGGTACGACCGGGCTGCCCAAGCTCATCGCCCGCACACACGACGACTACGTCTACAACGCCCGTCGCAGCGCCGAGGTCTGTGAATTCGGGGCGGACACGGTGTACTTCGCCGCACTGCCCCTCGGCCACAACTTCCCGCTCGCCTGCCCGGGCCTGCTCGGCACGCTGCTGCACGGCGGCCGGGTGGTGCTGGGTTCCCCCAACCCGCAGAAGGCGTTCTCGCTGATCGAGCAGGAGGGCGTCACCGCTTCGGCCCTGGTCCCGGCCATCGCCCAGCGCTGGCTGGACCACCACCGCGACCACGCGGAGGCCGACCTGAGCTCGCTGCGCGTGCTCCAGGTCGGCGGCTCCCGGCTCGCCGACCACGTCGCCCGCCGCGTCCGCCCCGAACTCGGCTGCACGCTCCAGCAGGTGTTCGGGATGGCCGAGGGGCTGCTCAACTACACGCGGCTCGACGATCCCGAGGACGTCATCTGCACGACGCAGGGACGCCCCATGTGCCCGGACGACGAACTCCTCGTCGTCGACGAGCTGGGCGACCCCGTCCCCGACGGGACCCCCGGCGTGCTGCTCACCCGCGGCCCGTACACCCCGCGGGGCTACTACCGGGCAGAGGAGCAGAACGCCCGCGCCTTCACCGAGGACGGCTGGTACCGCACCGGTGACATCGTGCGGCTGCTGCCCGACGGCAACCTCGTCGTCGAGGGCCGCGACAAGGACATGATCATCCGGGGCGGGGAGAACATCTCCGCCGAGGAGATCGAGAACTTCGCCTACCAGACCCCCGGCGTCGCCCGCGCCGCCGCCGTGGCGATGCCCGACGCCGAACTCGGCGAACGAGTCTGCCTCTACGTCGTACCGGAACCGGGCCGCACGGTGACCCTCGACGACGTCCACCACGTCATGGAGCGCGCCGGCATCGCGCGTTTCAAGTTCCCGGACCGGCTGGTGACGGTCCCCGAACTCGCCGCCACCAAGGTCGGAAAGATCGACAAGAAAGCGCTGCGCGCCGACATCACGCGCCGGCTCGACGCCGAAGGAAACCCCGATGACCAGTGACACCGTCATAGCCCCGGAGGAGACGGACCCCGGACTCCGCGAGCTGTACGACGGATTCCAGGCGGCCGGACTCATCCCCCTGTGGACCGAGATCGGCAACCTCATGCCGCTCACCCCGCAGCCCGAGGCCGTCCCGCACGTCTGGCAGTGGGACACCCTGCTGCCGCTCGCCCGCCGGTCCGGCGACCTGGTCCCGGTGGGACGCGGCGGTGAACGCCGCGCGATCGCACTCGCCAACCCCGGCCTGCCCGGACGGCCCTACGCGACTGCCAACCTCTGGGCGGCCATTCAGTACCTGGGCCCCCGCGAGGTCGCCCCCGCGCACCGCCACTCCCAGGGAGCCTTCCGGTTCATCCTGGAGGGCGAGGGCGTCTGGACGGTCGTCAACGGCGACGCGGTCGAGATGCGCCCCGGCGACCTGCTCCTCACCCCGTCGATGCACTGGCACGGTCACCACCACGTCGGTGACGCGCCGATGGTGTGGCTGGACGGCCTCGACATCCCGCTCGTGCACCGCCTCGACGCCGGGTTCTTCGAGTTCGGCGAGGACGGCGTGTCGGACCGGTCGACCCCGACCCGGTCGCGCAACGAGCGGCTGTGGGGCTACCCCGGGCTGCGCCCGATCGCGGCCGAGGACAGCCCCGACTCTCCGCTCATGGCCTACCGCCGGGCCGACACCGACGACGCCCTCACCGCCCAGCTGGAGCTGGAGGACGAGGGGTACGCGGGGGTCGTCGAGCCCGGCCACGCGGGCATCCGCTTCACCAACCCCGGCACCGGCCGTGACGCCCTGGCCAGCCTGCGCACCGAGATGCACCGCCTGCGCGCGGGCGCTACGACAGCCACCCGCCGAACCGTCGGCTCCTCCGTCTGGCAGGTCTTCCGCGGAAGCGGGACCGTCACCCTCGACGACCGCGCGATCGAGGTGTCCGCCGGCGACCTGATCGCCGTGCCCTCCTGGTGCGCGCTGACCATCGCCGCGCACACCCGGCTCGACCTGTTCACCTTCAACGACGCGCCCCTGTACGAGGCGCTCAACCTCGCCCGCACCGAGACGACCGGGAGCACCCACGCATGAAGCTCGCCACCATCCGCACCGCCGACCGCACGGCGGCCGTCCGCCTCGACGGCGACCGGGCCGTGGAGACCGGAGCCCCCGACGTCGCCGCCCTGCTGCGCCGCCCCGACTGGCGTACGTACGCGGCCGCCGCCGACGGGCCGGCGCACGACACGGCCACACTCGACCTCGCCCCGGTCGTCACGACCCCGGCCAAGATCTTCTGTGTGGGCCACAACTACCGCACCCACATCGCGGAGATGGGCCGCGAGATGCCGTCGTACCCCGCCCTCTTCGGCAAGTTCGCCAACGTCCTGCTCGGCGCGCGCGACGACATCGTCCATCCCGGCGAGACGGAGGAGCTGGACTGGGAGGCCGAACTGGGCTTCGTCATCGGCTCCCGGCTGCGCCGCCGCGCCACCGAGGAGGAGGCGGCGGCCGCGATCGCGGGCTACACCGTCGTCAACGACATCTCCCTGCGCGACTGGCAGTGGCGCACCCCGCAGTGGCTCCAGGGCAAGGTGTGGGAGGCCAGTACGCCGGCCGGACCCTGGCTGGTGACCGGCGACGAGATCGACGACGCGGCCGACCTGGAGATCCGCCTCGAGGTGGACGGCGAGGTCATGCAGCGCTCGCGCACGTCCGACCTGCTCTTCACCCCTGCCCACATCGCCGCCTACCTCAGCACGTTCACGACCCTGGAGCCGGGCGACCTCGTCCTCACCGGCACTCCGGGCGGGGTCGGCGCGGCCCGCGATCCCAAGGTGTTCCTGGAGCCCGGCCAGGTCGTACGGACCGTGGTCGAGGGCATCGGGGAGTGCGTGAACACGATCGTCGAGGACAAGCCGTGAAGGTCCCCGTCGCCACACTCCTGGACTGGGTCGAGGACGGGCAGCTCGCGCTGCAGCGGGCGGTCGACGCGCTGCCCGCCGGCGCGGTGCCCGAGCCGTCCGCCCTGCCCGGCTGGACCCGCGGCCACCTGCTCACCCACCTCGCCCGCAACGCCGACGCCCTGGTCAACCTCCTGACCTGGGCCCGGACGGGGATCCGTACGCCCATGTACGCCTCGCCGGACCAGCGCGCCACGGACATCGAGGCGGGCGCCGGACGGCCGTCGGCCGAACAGCGGGCGGACGTACGGGAGTCCGCCGCCCGGTTCCGGAAGGCCGCCGAGGCCCTGTCCGGCGACGCCTGGTCGGCCACGGTCGTCAGCGGTCAGGGGCGCGAGATCCCGGCCTCGGAAGTGCCCTGGCTCCGGGTCCGCGAGGTCTGGATCCACCTGGTCGACCTGGACGTCGGTGTCGGCATGGACGTCCTGCCGCCCGACCTGGCGTGGGCCCTCGTCCGCGATGTGGCCGGATGGATGTCGGCCCGCGTCGAACCGGAAACGGGTGCCGAGTTGACGGCGGAGGGCCACGGCACCGTCGTGCTCGGCACGCCCTCCACCGGTGTCACGGTCACCGGACCGCCGTACGCCCTCGCCGCCTGGCTCACCGGCCGGGGCGGCATCGACGAGCTGCTTGTCACGGGTGAACTCCCGGGCGTTCCACGCTGGTTGTGAATCCAGCTTTCATCACTCGATCAAGGGAGATCGGCATGCATGAGCGAGACCTTCGTCCTGGTGACCGGAGCCTGGCACGGCGGGTGGGCCTGGCGCCCGGTCGCGAACGAACTCAGAGCGGCCGGGCACGAAGTGCACACCCCGACTCTGGCCGGCCTGGGCGCCGACGACGACACGCACGGCGTCACTCTCACCGACTGCGTGAACAGCCTCGTGGCATACGTCGAGAGTGCCGGACTGAACGACATCACCCTGGTCGGTCACAGCTGGGGCGGTTACGTTCTGACCGGCGCGGCCCCGAGGCTCGCTGCCCGAATACGGCGCCTGGTGTTCTGGAGCGCGTTCGTGCCGAACGACGGCGAGTCGCTGATCGAGGCGTGCCCGCCGCACTACGGCGAGATGTTCCACGCCCTGGCGGCCGCCTCCGGCAACGACACGGTGGCGCTGCCCCTGGAGGTCTGGCAGCAGGCCTTCATGCAGGACGCCGACGAGGAGACCCAGCGCGTCGTGCACTCCCTCCTCGTCCCCCAGCCCCTGGGCACCTTCACCGAGAAGCCGGACACGTCGGCGTTCACCGCGCTCGACCTCCCTACCGCCTACGTCCTGTCCACCGAGGACCTCTCCCTGCCCGGCGAGTGGGCCTGGGGCAGCCGTTTCCCGCAGCGGCTCAAGAACCCGCTGATCGTCGAGGCCCCGGGCAGCCACGAGGGCTGCTTCACCCGCCCCGTCGAACTGGCCGATGCCTTCGTCCGGGCCTGCGCCGCCCGGTAGCCGAGTGGTGAATCCCGTGCACGCGCTGTTCGCCGACGCATGCGCGGGCGGACTGCATCCCAGCCTCCTGGTCGCTGTCCGTGCACCCCGACGACCTGGGCGCCCGGGGCTGGCCGATGGCGACCTCGTCGGCGTCGGCCGTGAGGAGGATCGCGCCGGGCCGCAAGCACGTGCGGGCGTCCTCCCGGTGCTCCCCACAGCTCGAAGGCATGGAGATGCCTCCGTCGCGCATACCACCGGGACCGCGCGTCGGGCGGAGCGAGAAGCACTTAGGTGCCTCGTCCTCCACTCCTGCATGGTCATCGTGCATGCCGCGCGCCCCGGCCCGAGTCGTCGGCCTTGACGACTGATGCCGGGGCGCGTGGCGCGCGGGTGCCTGACTACGTGGTGCGCGCGTCCACCGTGCCGTCTTCGGCCCGGTTCGACACAGACCCGTCCTCCAGGCCCTCCTCGAACGCCGTGACGGCCCGGTCGATGAGCTGTTGTTCCTGTTTCCTTCGCCGAGCGGCCAGGGTGGCGTGGTGTTCGCGGCGGAAGGCCTTGGCCGTGGCGAGGCACATCCCGATCATCACCAGGCTGAAGGGCAGCGCTGTGATGATCGCCACCGTCTGCAGCGTGGTCAGTGACCCGGTCCCCGTGCCGCTGGCGATCAGCAGTGCGATGGCCACGGCTCCCTGGGCCGCGCACCAGAACACGCGGCTCCATGTCGGCGGGTTGGGGTTGCCTCCGGAGGCCAGCACGTCGACCACGTAGCTGCCGGAGTCGGAGGAGGTGACGAAGAACAGCACGATCAGCAGGATCGTCGCCCCGGCGACGATCGCGCCGCCCGGCATGCCGTCGAGCAGCTGGAAGAGCGCGCTGTCCGTGCCGACCGCGCCGTCCTCACCCACCAGTCCGCCCTCGCCGACCGTCTCGCGGTGGAGTGCCGACCCGCCGAGGACGGCGAACCAGAAGAAGGTCAGCAGGGTCGGTACCAGCAGCACGCCCGTGACGAACTCACGAACGGTCCGCCCGCGGGAGATGCGGGCGATGAAGACGCCGACGAACGGAGCCCAGGAAATCCACCAGCCCCAGTAGAAGACCGTCCAGCCGCTGACCCATGCGGTGCCCTCCTCGCCCTGGGAGGCGCCGGTGTCGAAGCTCAGCGCGAGGATGTTCTGCAGGTACGCGCCGATGTCCTCGACGAAGCCGTTGAGGAGGAAGAGCGTCGGGCCCGCGACGAGGATGAACAGCAACAGCCCGCCGGCGAGGCCCATATTGATGTTGGACAGCCACTTGATGCCCTTGCCGACGCCCGTGACCACGGAGATGGTGGCGAGCAGGGTGATGCCGATGATGAGGACGACCCGAAGGGACGTGCCGGGGTCGGTCACCCACCCCTGGAAGCCGAGCCCCGCCGAGATCTGCAGGACGCCGAAGCCGAGCGAGGTGGCCACGCCGAAGACCGTGCCGACGACGGCGATGGTGTCGATGGCGTCGCCCCAGGCACCCTTGATCTTGTCGCCGAAGATCGGTTCCAGAGCCCAGCGGATCGAGATGGGACGGCTCTTGCGGTGCACGGCGTAGGCGACGGCGAGACCGACCACGACGTAGATGGCCCAGGGGTGGATTCCCCAGTGCAGGAACGTCTGGACCATGGCGAACTCGCTCCGCGTCGCCTCGCCCTCGCCGACACCCGGCCTCGGGGAGACGAAGTGGTTCAGCGGCTCGGCGACACCCCAGAAGACGAGGCCGATGCCCATGCCCGCGGCGAACAGCATCGCCAGCCACGAGCCCATGCTGAACTCGGGTCGCTCGTCGTCCTTACCGAGCCGGATGTCTCCGAAACGGCCAATACCGACCCATAGGGCAAATATCACAAAGAGTGAGACGAGAGCGGTGTAGTACCAGCCGAGACCGCTGATGATCTCTTCCTGCACCGCGCTGATGGCGCTTTGTGCGGAGTCTTTGAAGAGCGTGGTGTAGAGGACGAAGGCGACGATGATGATCGCGGACGGCCAGAAGACGCGTGGTGCGATCGACGTCAAGGGGGAGCGGGTCCCGCTGTTCTCTTGATCCTGGATATCAGCCGGTGGTTTCGTCACTTGGGGAGCAGTCATGCTCTCTTTCCTCGTGTCGTCGGGCTCGGGCACGGTTGGCCGGACGCTGTGGTGCGCCTCTGCGGTCTCAGCGGCTTGCGCTGACTCGAACAGCCTTGGGCTGCGATGGCACAGGGGGTGAAAAGTGTTGCGCAGTGAGAGATTGACATCGGTAGGCGCAACAGCGAACACGCCAGGTGCCCAGCCGTCAAGGCCCCTCGCATCACCCGCCGGGCATTCGACCGGCATCGAAATCGATCCGTGACCCGCGGCCCGATGGTTGCGTCGACGTTCCTCCAGCGCGTCGTCGGCCGCGGTCAGGATCCCGGTTCTGGATCACTTTCCGCCCAGGTCCACGTCAACCGCTGCCGACCTACATCGACATCGGACTGATATTTCTGCCCGTGTGCTGGAGCAGCGTGCTGTGGTCGGGGCGGATCTCCTGGCGTGCGTACCGGCGGGTTTCAGAAAGGCTACGTCATGGCAGCGCGCCGGAGCCGCCATGGTGGCACGCCTCTCATGGCCCCAGCGTCTCGATCATCTGGTCCAGGAACTCCTGGAGAGAAATCCGCAGCGCCGTCCCGACGATGTCCGGGACGACTGTTGCGTGCGTCACCTGTTGCGTGCGTCACCGGAGGTGGGCTGACGGCGCTCACCTCCCGGGGTGCCCGGGCGACGGCGGTCCTGACCGCGCTCGCCCTCGGGTTCTGGCCCGCACCACCATGAACGTGCAGCGTCAGCAGGACAGGGGGTAGCCGGAGCCGACGGAGAGGGGCCGGGCAAGCGCCCGGCCCCTCTCGAGTACCGCTGCGGGTCAGGAGCCCGGAGAGCGGAGCTTGCGCCAGGTCTGCTGGCCGACGATCCCGTCGACCGCGACGTTCATGCGCTTCTGGAAGGCGACGACCGCGTTGTGGGTTTCGTTGCCGAAGATGCCGTCGACCGCGATTGCAGGCCGGCCGTGCCACGTGTTGTAGCTGTTGAGGAGGCACTGGGCCTCCTTCACGGTGTTGCCGGTGCTGCCCTTGCTGATCACGGCGGTGTTCCCCGTGTAGTACCAGCAGGTGCTGTCGGCGTGAGCGTTCTGAGCGCCCACGGTCGACTGGGCGGCGACCATGCCGCAGGTCAGGGCCAGCACGGCCGCGGCACCCGCGAGGGTCCTGCGGATCTTCACGTCGTGTTCCTCTCGTGAGTGTTCAGCGGCGGCAGCCTTCAGCGGCGCGCCAGGGCCGCTTGCGGATGCCGGAGGAGACAGGCGGATCAGCGCTTGCCGTAGCGCAGTTCCTTCCAGGTCTGCGGGCCGACGATCCCGTCGGAGGCCGATTCGCCGATGTAGTACCACTGGAACCAGGTCACGGCGGACTTCGTGGCCGGACCGAAGACGCCGTCCACCGCCAGGCGCTTGCCGCTCGCCTCCGGGTGGACCGTGGTCTCGTTGATGAGCGCCTGGATCTCCTTGACGTGGGCCCCGGTGCTGCCCAGTTCGGCCCACTTGGTCCCCGTGTGGTAACCGCAGTACAGGCCGACCGTGCTGACGCCCCGGCAGGTGTCGGCGGCCGGGGCCGCGAACGCGGCGGGGGCGGCTGCCAGGCTGCCGACGAGGACGGCGGTGGCGGCGGCCACGGCCAGGCTCCTCGGGACGTGGCCACGGCGGACCGGGTGACGTGTCTTCATGATCTTCCCCGTATTCAGCGGTGCACGAGTGATGAGAGCGGGTCAGGCGGGTCAGGAGGGTCAGGCGGGGGAGCGGTCGTGGCGCAGTGCCTCCCAGGTCCGGGGGCCGACGATGCCGTCCGCAGCGGACGGCCCCATGTAGTAGCGCTGGAACCACTTCACGGCGGACTCCGTGGCCGGGCCGAAGACGCCGTCCAGCACGAGCTTCTTGCCGGTCTTCCGCCCGTAATCGGTGGAGCCGTTGATCAGCCCCTGGATCTCCTTGACGTGGATGCCGGTGCTGCCGCGCTCCGCCCACTCCCGGCCGTAGTAGTAGCGGCAGGTGAAGCCGATCGTGCTCTGCGTGTAGCAAGTCCGGGCCGCGGAGGCTTTGGTGTCGCTGGTCGCGGCACCGGCGGCAGGTGCGGCTGCCAGAACTCCGCCGAACAGGGCGGCGGTGGCCGCGAGCAGGGCCACGGGTGTGCGTACAGACATGTGTGTCTCCGTTCAGGTGCGTTCACGCGCTGGCGGTCTGGTGCGGTCCGCGCAGGTCGCCACAGCGGTGGCAACCGCGGTACGACGATGCTTCCGGAGCGAGCCGCTGTGCCGCCACGTCCAGTGACGGAAGCGGGTACTTCTGGGACGTCTCACGCGCTGACCTGCTGAGACGCGACACACCATGGCCGTTCCCTGAGTTGTTGGGAGACCATGGGACACAGGACAGGTCCCCCGGAACGCGGCTCGACGGTTGCGCGTTCTGCTACAGGCACCGATTCGGCGAAGGGGCTCGGGGCCGTTCGCGCCCCGTGTGGCACGGCACACGGCAGAGACCGGAAGAAGGGAACCGCGACTCAGCCATGGCGTCTTGGAAAGCGCTACCCGACACGCTCGACCCCCAAGGGCGGCAACTCGTCGCGCAGCTCCGGTCGCTCAAGGACCGAAGCGGGCTCAGCCTCGCCGCCCTGGAGCGGCGCACCACGTACAGCAGGTCTTCGTGGGAGCGCTATCTGAACGGCAAGATCCTCCCGCCGGCCGGTGCCGTGAAGGAGCTGACACTCCTCGCGGGGGGCGACGTGCATCGCCTGCTCGCCACGCACGCGCTTGCCGAGGAGACCTGGTCCCAGGGCGTGCAGCGCGCCACGGGACCGGCTCCGGAGCGTGCCGGCGAGGAGGTGGACGAAGCGGCTCAAGAGGCGCGGGGAACGAGGCAGGGGGACGGAGGAGCAGCGGAGCACGCCTCGCGAGCGCGCGCCCTTCCGATTCTGCAGACTCTCACGGTCACCCTGCTGACGGCGGCGCTCACGGCCACCGGGCTCATCCCGGCTCTCCGTGCCTGGGGCGGGGACGACGCGGCCGACGGGACCGAGAGCAGTTTCGTCCTTGAGCCGGGCCGCACGTACGGCTGCACGATCCACCGTCGCGACGGCGCGCTCTACGCGGGCCACAGCCAGACCGAGGACACCGTCCTGTACCAGATCAAGACGGGCTGGGACGTGGTGGAGGCCCAGTGCCTGCTGGAACAGCACGGCTACTCGGTCGGTGACATCGACGGCGCCTACGACGCCCGGACGGCCCGTGCCGTCAAGCGCTTCCAGGAAGAGTCGCCGGAACTGGCCGTGGACGGAATAGTCGGCCCGCACACATGGAAGGTGCTGCGCCGGTGACCGGCCGACCGCCGTCGCAATGCCTCGAACTGGGCCGCGAGTTGCACGCGCTGCGCGAACGCGCCGGGCTCAGCCTGACGGCCCTCGCGCACCGGACGAGCGCCAGCAGGTCGTCCTGGCACCGCTACCTCAAGGGGACCAAACTCCCGCCGCGGGAGCTGGTGCGCGAGCTGTGTGTCCTGGCGCAGGAGCCGCCTGACCGGGTTCTCGCCCTGCACGGACGGGCGGAGGCGGCCTGCAGACCCGAGCCCGGGGACGGCGTGAGCCCGGCCTCACCCCGGGAGGCACGAGGGGAACCGGCTGCGAAGCCCGCGAAGGAGCCGGCACACCGACCCGTACCCACATCCACGCCCACCGCGACAAGCGGCGAGGCCGGTGCCGACACGGGCCGGACACGCGGATCCCCCGGGGAGCCCCCGGCACTGCGCCGCTGGTGGCGGCCCATCGCCGCCGGGGTGTTGCTGGGCTCGGCCGTCGCGGTGGGCGTGACCGCCGCCGAGCAGACTCTGGACAAGGCTGGGAGGACCGCGTCCCCGCCCGGTTGCCGATCCACGGGCTGTACGGGGAAGGACCCCGAGTCCCAGGGGTGCACCCACGCCGAACACAAGCCGGTCACCGTCGTCGAGCGCGCTCTCATCGGCGGGGGGCGAATGGATGTCCGGCACAGCAAGGGCTGCGCTGCCTCGTGGGCCCGGATATGGCTCGCCGAGGTCGGTACCCGGATCGTGGTCAGATCACCGGAAGGCGACGTCCAGGAGGCGACGATTCGGGATCGCCACGACGCCCAGGGATACGTGTACACGCCGATGGTCGGCGGAACACCGGAAGAGGGGGTCGAAGCCTGTTACTTCGCGCCCACGGCCGGCCGGCCCCCGGAGAAGGAGAGCGGGGAGGGCACCCCAGGCCTCAGCCCCACCCCGACTCCCGGTTCCGGACAGGTCGTTGGGGCAACGGACGACCAGGACGCCACGGAGTGCTTCTCCGCCCCGCGGTAACTGCGGCACCTGCCCGAGGAATCCGGGCCCAGGGACTCCCCGTCGCCCACTCACCGAGTCGGCCTCCCGTCGGACGAAGGGTTCGGCCTGTGGTGCCGGCCGCGCGGCGCACGGGCCGCGGATGCCGGTGGCGACGGGCAGCCACCGTACGCAGGTGCGACGCGAGCCAGGCGTCGAGCGGCGTCCCAGACATCCCAGGGCGTCCCACGGCTGCTTGTGTCTCCGCTGGTCAGAAGCCGAGACATCTCAAGAGCGGCCTTGTCGGTCCGGAACCCTTGTGACCGGCTTCCACCGGCTTGCAGACTCGCCGCATCCCCACACCAGGAGAGCACCGGTGAAGTGGGAGATGCGGGCGTGCACGGCCGTGGGACTCATGGCCGCGACTCAGCACTGAGGCGTCGCGCCCGCTCCGACCGCCGCCGAACGGGCAAGGCACGACGGCCAGGTCGACTGCCACCGCCCACCGCCCACCGCCCACCGCCCACCACGGCAGAAGCTGTCGCCCGACGGCGGCTTCGTCCCGCAGACCCGCGTCGCCGGGTGCTCCCGCTGACCAACCGACCGCCTGACTCTCCTACCGGCAAGAGAGGTCCCTGATGCGCATCCCCGCACGGCTCGGCTCCGTCGCCGCGGCCACCGTCGCCGTCCTCGCCCTGATTCCCGCGGCGGGCGCCACCGCCTACGCGACCGGCACCGGCACGGCCAGTGCCGCGGCCTACACCTGCGACATCGTCAAGAAGGGCGGGTACTGGTACGCCGGCCACTACAGCGGCATGACCGTCGTCCCGTCCGCCACCACCGTGACCGCGGCGGGCATCGAGGCCCAGTGCCTGCTGAAGGACGTCGGTTACTACACGGGCGCCATCGACGGCTACTTCGGGCCGTTGTCCCAGGATGCGATGAAGCGCTACCAGCGGCTCATCAACCAGCAGCACAACGTCGGCCTGGCCGTGGACGGATGGCCCGGCCCGCAGTCCTGGCCGTGGCTGCGCCGCTGACCACCGCACCCCCTCACAGGAACGGATCCCATGAAGACACGCAACACCCTCGTCGCCGGGGCGGCACTGCTCGCCCTCGCGGGCGGCGCCGTGACGTTCCAGACGGCGACCGCCTCTCCCGCGGCCGCCGCCGACTGCGGCTACTACAGCGGCAACCGTACGGCCCAGTCGGGCAGCACCGGACAACACGTCCGCGAAATCCAGTGCATCCTCAGGAAGATCGACAGGGGAGGCACCGCGAACCTGGCCGTCGACGGGATCTTCGGAACCAGGACCCGGGACGCGGTCGTGTACTTCCAGTGGATACACGCACTGGATCCCGACGGCATCGTCGGACCCAAGACCTGGGCAGCGCTCCGCAAGCAGCCCAACTGACCAGTGACATGCCAGGGGGAGAAGTTGATCGATCACACCACGCGCCGCGGATTCCTGGAGCTGTCCGGGCGGGCGGCGGTCGTCGGCGCCGGTGCTGCGGCCCTGCCCGTCATCCGCACCGGCCCCGCCCACGCCGCGGACGCGGCCGAGCTGCCGGTGGTGACCAGCCCGGACCACCCCGACGCCCGTATCCCACGGGTGTCCGCAGCTGACCACGCCGACGGTGTGTCCCGGGAGCCGCTGAACGCGACCGTCGAATGCGGCCTGCCGACCGGAGCCGCCGGAACCGCGGGAGCCGCCGGAGCCTCTGGAGGCAGACACTGATGGCCACCTTCGTCCCCCGCGCCCAGTGGGGCGCCCGGGCCCCGAAGAAGACGTCCGCGGACATCGACCCGGCACGGGGCGGAGTCGCCGTCCACCACACAGGGGCCACCCGATTCGCAGCCGGCAGCCACAGCGGCTGCGCCGGGCAGGTACGCGGCATCCAGAACCACCACATGGACGTCAGGGGCTGGGACGACATCGCCTACACCTACCTGGTCTGCGTCCACGGTTCGGTCTACGAGGGCCGCGGTGTCGGCGTGAGGACCGCCGCGAACGGCACGAACGATTCCAACGACCGCTACTACGCCGTCTGCGGCCTCGTCGGCGGTACCTCCAGCTCGTACGACACGGTCACCAGCGACCTCATCGACGGCTTCCGCACCGCGATCGCCCGCCTGCGCAGCGTGGGCGGTGCGGCGGCCGGCATCACCGGGCACAAGACGTTCCTCGCCACGGAGTGCCCCGGCAGGCTGGGCGACCACATGTCCGCCATGGAGCCGGGCTCGTCCGGCGGTCCCACGGACCCGCCGCAGCCCGGGGTACCGCCGTTCCCCGGCGTTCTGCTGCACTACCCGCCGGTGACGGTGCACTCCAGCGCCCGTACCTGGCAGCAGCGGATGAAGGACCGGGGCTGGACCATCACCGTGGACGGTGCCTACGGCGAGCAGTCCCGGCGCGTCTGCCTCGCCTTCCAACAGGAGAAGGGCCTCACGGTCGACGGTGTCGTCGGCGAGAAGACCTGGTACGCCGCCTGGACAGCGCCGGTCACCACGGCTGCCTCCCACCGCGGCGCCCCGGGCGGGGCCGCCACGCCGGACTGGCCCGGCGTCCTGTTCACCTCGCCGCCGAGGACCGTGCACCCCGGGGTGCGCGCCTGGCAGAGGCGCATGCGAGAGCGCGACCGGGACGTACCGGTCAACGGCGTCTACGACCAACGGTCCCGGGAAGCGTGCGTGGCCTTTCAGAAGGAGCAGGGCCTGACCCCGGACGGCGTCGTGGGTCCGGCCACGTGGTACGCGGCGTGGACGGCGCCGCCGGTCTGAGACCGCCACTGGTCCGCAGGCCTGGGTGCTCCCGCCCGACTCGGCAGTCGTCGTCGTTCCGGGTGCGTCAGATCTCGATGCCGCGGTGCCGGGCCGCGTTCAGGTCCGCACATCCCGTTCCACCGGCAGCCACAGCTCGGCATCCGCCTTCGTCCCGTCCGCCGACAGGTCGGTCCGCAGGATCTCCGGACCGGGGCGGCTGCGGTAGGGGGTGGACGGGAACCACTCGGTGAACACCTCGCGCCACAGTTCCTGGATGGCCCGCGGTGCCGGGCCGGAGGTGGTGAAGACCGCCCAGGTGCCGGGCGGGACGGGCAGGGTCGTGATGCCCTCGGGGGCGTCCGGCCCGGTGGCCGCCGCGGTGATCACCGCCTGGTAGTAGTCGAGTTCGGTGCCCGCGGCGCGGCTCGGGTCCAGGTCGTCGCAGACCGCGACGATGCCGTTCGGCTCCTGGTCCGAGAGCCTTCCGAGGTGCTCCAGGGCCTGCTTGTCGAGCCCGCGGACGAAGTCGATGATCGCCTGGTTCGGGCCCGAGTGCACGAGCGGCACCCGGTTCTTGAAGCCGGCGACCGTGAAGGCCGGGCGGTCCACTACGCGGTACTGCATGCTGCTGTTCCCTTCGACGGTGAGGCGGAAGGTCAACCGGGGCTGGGAGACGAGCGCGGCGCCGGTGCGCCGGGCCTCGCCCGGGCCCACGCCGTGCATCGCGCGGAACGCCCGGGCGAACGCCTCACCCGAGCCGTAGCCGTAGCGCACCGCGATCTCCAGCAGCGTCTCGCGCCCCCCGAGCACCTCCGCGCCCGCCACGGTCAGCCGCCGGCGGCGGATGTACTCCGACAGCGGCATGCCTGCCAGCGCGGAGAACATGCGGCGCAGGTGGTACTCCGAGGTGCACGCGGTACGCGCCAGGTCCGCCCCGTCGATCGGCTGGTCGAGGTGGCGTTCGATGTGCGCCATGGTCTGGTTGAGCCGTTCCAGCACGCCCGGTCCTCCTTCCCTTTTCGTACCCTCACGCTAGGCAGCGGGCGCTCGCCCGCACCCGACATCCTGTGCCCGGTCCGGTCGGGTGCCGCCTCGGGGCCGCTCGGTGCCGTCTCCGTTGAACGGCGTGGACGAACCGGTCCGGTGCCGCCTCGGGGCCGCTCGGTGCCGCCTCCGTTGAACGGCGTAGGCGAACCGCCGTCCCGCAGGCGGATTCGACGGGTCCTCGTCGTGAACGGCTAGCATCGCCCGGCACACCGTCAGTTGCTGACCGGGACGAGGTGAGGACATGAGGGCGCCCAGGATCGCCGTCGCCGTGGTGACCATGGGCAACCGGCCCGATGAGGTCGAGGCCCTGCTGGAGTCCGTGGCCAAGCAGGACGTGCCGCCCGAGCGGATCGTCGTCGTCGGCAACGGCTGCCCGCTGCCCGAGTTCGCCCGGCGGCTGTCGCTGCCCGGCGAGGTCACCCTCGTCGAGCTCGACGAGAACCTCGGCTGCCCCGGCGGGCGCAACGCGGCCCTCGCGCGGCTGCGGGAGTTCGGCGACATCGACGTCGTGGTGGATCTGGACGACGACGGACTGCTCGTCGATCCCGATGTGCTGCGCCGCGTGCGGGACCTGTACACCGCCGACGACCGGCTCGGTATCGTCGGCTTCCGCATCGCCGACGAGCTCGGCGAGACGCAGCAGCGGCACGTGCCCCGGATCGGCGGCTCGGACCCCCTGCGCGGCGGGTACGTCACCGGCTTCCTCGGCGGCGGGCACGCCCTGCGGATGGCGATGCTCGACGAGATCGGCGACTGGCCCGCCGAATTCTTCTTCGCGCACGAGGAGACCGACCTGGCGTGGCGTGCGGTGGACGCCGGATGGCGCATCCTGTACGCGCCGGAACTGCTGCTGCGGCACCCGAAGACCTCGCCCGCCCGGCACGCCATCTACTACCGCGTCAACGCCCGCAACCGCGTCTGGCTGGCCCGCCGCCGGCTGCCGGTCGCGCTCGTCCCCGTCCATCTCGCCGTGTGGGTGCTGCTCACGCTCGCCCGCAACCGGTCGGGTGCCGGGCTGCGCGCGTGGTTCGGCGGATTCGTGGAAGGCGTACGGGAGCCGGCTGGGGAGCGGCGGCCCATGCGCTGGCGCACGGTGTGGCGGCTCACCCGGCTGGGGCGGCCGCCCGTCATCTGATGTCCCGTGGGGGGCGGAGTGGGCCCCGGCCGTTCACCTCCGCCGACCGGGACCCGGATCCGGCCGCGGCGGCGACACTCCCCCGAGCTGCGCGTTCAGACGCGCGCGCCGCCGGGCCAGATCCGATGTAGTGATCACATCAGGCTTTGCCAACGGATCGCTAACATGTGGCCAACGGTTTGCCGTTGCGTCGTCTGCTGATTGGCCTGAAGTCGCCGAACCAGGAGCGGGGACGGCCCGAGCTGCGGCCGACCGGCGCGGCACAGGGGAAGGCCAAGGTGGCGGAATTCCGCTGGCCAAGGGTGGAAACCCGTCAAGGGGCGGAGGTACGGGGAAACGGGGGCGATGATGCGGTTCGGGCTGCTGGGGCCGCCGGCGCTGTTCTACGACGTCCGGGGCGGCACTGCGGGCAGTGGTGAGGCCCGGGGCATCGCGACTCCCAAGTCCCGTGTCCTGCTGGCCGCTTTGTTGCTCGACGCCGGGCGGGTCGTCTCCGTCGAGTCACTGAAGGACGCGCTGTGGGGCGGGGCCCCGCCCGTCTCCGCCCAGGCCTCGCTGCACAATCACGTGACCCGGCTGCGGCGGCTGCTCGACGAGCCCGGGCGGCTGCGGACCGTACCGTCCGGGTACGTGCTGCGGGTCGACGAGGGTGAGTTGGACGTCCACGTGTTCGACGCCCATGTCGCCGCGGCGAGGGCCGCGCACGGCGGCCAGGACTGGGAGCGGGTCGTACGCGAGTGCGCCGCCGCGCTCGCGCTGTGGCGGGGTGCACCGCTCGCCGGGCTGCCGCCCGAGGTCGGCGGCTACGCCTTCGCGCAGCGGCTGCGCGAGGCACGGCTGCTGCTCCTGGAGTGGCGCTATGACGCGGAGCTGGCGCTGGGCGGGCCGCGCCTGGACAGGCTGGTCCCGGAGCTGACGGCGCTGACCGGCGAGCATCCCCTGCGGGAGGTCTACCACCGCCAGCTCATGCTCGCCCTGCACCGCACCGGCCGGCCGGCCGAGGCCCTGGCCGTCCACCGCGATCTGCGCACCCGCCTCGTCGACCGGCTCGGCATCGAGCCCGGGCCGGGGGTGCGGGCGGCGCATGTGGAGGTGCTGCGAGAAGCGGCGGGGAACGCCGGCCCGGGGGACGATGCCGCCCAGCCGTCCGCCCGCCGTCCGGGCCGTGAGCTCCCCGCGCCGCCCCGGCCCGCGCAACTGCCGCCGCCTCCTGCTCACTTCATCGGCCGCGCCCTCGTACGCGACGTGCTGCGCCGCACCCTCACGGCACCCGGTCCGCGGCCCGCCGCCGTCATCAGCGGCATGGCCGGTGTCGGCAAGAGCGCACTCGCGCTGCACGTCGCGCATGATCTGGCGGAACGTTTCTCCGATGGGCAGCTCCACCTCGACCTGCACGGTGCCACCCCGGGCATGACACCACTCACCCCAGGTCAGGCCCTCACCGCTCTGCTGCGCGACCTCGGCACGGAACCCTGCCGCATCCCCGAACAACCGCACGCCGCCTCGGCCTTGCTGCGCTCCCTGCTCGCGCCGACCCGCACGCTCCTGGTACTGGACGGCGCCGCGAGTGCCGCGCAGGTCCGGCCGCTGCTGCCGGGCGGGGCCGGGTGCGCGGTGATCGTCACCAGCCGTTCCCCGCTGACCGCCCTCGACGGCGCTGCCCGGTTCCCGCTCGCCCCGCTGCCGGACGCGGAGAGCGCCGAACTCCTGCGCACCGCCTCTGGCCGCGACGGTCTGGACGGCACGGACGCCGCCCGTCTCCTCGTCGAGCTCAGCGGCCGCCTCCCACTGGCCCTGCGCGTCGTCGCCGCACGGCTCGCCGCCCGCCGGGCCCTCACCCCGGACGCCCTGGCCGGTCAACTGGCCGCCACCGAAGGGCGGTTGCACCACCTGGAGTACGACGACCTGAGCGTCCGCCGCTCCCTGGCCGTCGCGCACGACGCGCTCGCCGCCTCCGAACGCGAGGCCGACCGGGACGCGGCCCGCACCCTGCGCCGGATCGGCGCGCTGGACCTGCCCGCGTACGGTGCCCCGCTGCTCGCCCGCCTCACCGGCACCGACGAGCCCCGCACCGAGGCCGCCCTGGACCGCCTCCTCGACGTGGCCCTGCTGGAGGAGTCCGCCTACGGCCGCTACGCACCGCATGACCTGGTGCGCGACTTCGCCCGCGAGCTGGCCGGAGAGCGGGACGGCTCCGACGCGGCCGACGCCGCCGACACCGCGCTGCGCTGGTACGCCGCCGTCGCCGAGCGGGCCCTCGTCGCGATCGTCGAACCCGGCCCCGACCAGGACGACCGGCGCCGCCCCACCGCGAGCCGGCCGGACGGTCCCGACGTCACCGTCGCCGCCTTCGGCACTCCCGAAGAGGCCTTCGCCTGGGGAGACCGGGAGCTGGCGAACATCGTCGCCCTGGTCGAGCGGCACGCCGACGCCCCGTGCGACCGGCGCGCGGGCCTCGTCTCCGCACTCGTGCGGCTGATCTTCCCGTACGCGCACCGCCGGGGGTGCGTCGCCGAGACGGAGGTGCTCGGACGGGCCGGCCTGCGGGTGGCGCGGCGGCTCGGCGACGAGGCCGCCGAGGCGTGCGCCCTGGTCGACCTCGCCGGAGCACACTGCCTCACCGGCCGCCGGAAAGAGGCCCTCGACCTCAACGACCGCGCCCTGGCCATCTGGCGGCGGCTGGACCACCCTTCCTGGATCCGGCGCTGCCTCAGCAACCGCGGCCTGCTGCTCGACGGGCTCGGTCGGCACGCCGAGGCGGGGGAGGCGCTGACGCGGAGCCTGGAGTACGCGCGGCGGCTGAACGACCCGTACGGCGAGGCCGTCACCCGCGGCCACCTCGGCAACCTCTCCGAGCACACCGACCCGCGGGCCGCCATCGAGCAGCACCGGCGCTCGCTCGCCCTCGGCGACGAGCTCGGCGCCGTGATCGTCCGACACTCCGCGCACCGCAACATCGGATTCGCCCATCTGAGGCTCGGTGAACCGGCCGCCGCCCTGCCGCACTTCGAGGAGAGCCTGCGCATCCTGGGCGGCCATGGCGACTGGCACGGCGAGTCCCGGACCCGGCTCGGTCTGGTCCGGGCCCTGCGGCTGCTGGGCCGGACCGGGCGGGCCGCCCGGGAGTGCGCCGAGCTGCTGGACCGGGCCGAGGCCCGCGCCGACCGCTGCACCGGCGGTCTCGCCCGCCACCAGTACGGGCTGCTGCTACGGGAACGGGGGCGTGTCGGAGAGGCACGGGCGGAGTGGGGCTCGGCTCCCGCGACGCTGGAGGGGACGGACGAGCAGGCGGTGGTCACGGAACTCCGCGAGCTGCTGGCTCCCGGCGACTGACATCGCCTTTGTCCAGCCTTTTGACGGCTTCGTACCGCCTTCGTACCGGCCTTTTGCCTGCTACGTGCCTGCTACGTGCCTGCTATGTGCCTGCTATGTGCGGCAGGGTGGCGTCCCTACTTGGCGTCCGCGTAGCACTCCACCACCGCCGTCGTGAACGGGAACCGCACCGGCGTCTGACCGAAGGTCAGCCGCCCGGCCAGGTCCGCCGCCTCGCGGATCGCCGCGACGACCGCCTCCGCCTCCTCCTCGGGGCAGTGCACGATCACCTCGTCGTGCTGGAAGAAGACCAGTTCGGCCGCCAGGTCCGCGCAGGTCCTCCGCAGCGCCGCGAGCAGCAGCAGGGCCCAGTCGGCGGCGCTGCCCTGGACGACGAAGTTGCGGGCGAAGCGGCCTCGGGCGCGGGCGTTGGTGGAGGCGTACCCGGGCACCCACTGTCCGCTGTCGGGGCGCTCCTCGTCGGCGGCCGGGATGCCGGCCTCCTCCGTCGCGTCGTCCGTCCCCCGGGCCGCGGGCGGGCAGGTCCGGCCGAGCCAGGTCCGTACGAGCCGGCCCTCCTCGCCGGCCCGGGCCGCGTCGTCGACGTAGGCGACCGCCCGGGGGAAGCGGCGGCGCAGCGCGGCGAGGTTCTTCAGGCCGTCGCCGGAGGTCTGGCCGTAGACCGCGCCGAGCACGGCGAGTTTGGCCTGGGCGCGGTCGCCGGAGAAGGCGCGGTCGGAGACGGACTGGTACAGGTCGCTCTCCCGGCCGGCCACCTCCATCAGCCCGGGGTCGCGGGAGATCGCCGCGAGGACGCGCGGCTCCATCTGGTCGGCGTCGGCGACGACCAGCCGCCAGCCGGGGTCGGCGACCACGGCGCGCCGGATCACCTTGGGGATCTGGAGCCCGCCTCCGCCGTTGGTCACCCAGCGCCCGGTCACCGTCCCGCCCGCGAGGAACTCGGGTCTGAACCGGCCGTCGCGCACCCAGTCCTGGAGCCAGGACCAGCCGTGGGCGACCCAGACGCGGTACAGCTTCTTGTACTCGATCAGGGGCTTCACGGCCGGGTGGTCGACGGACTCGAGCTCCCAGCGGCGGGTCGAGGTGACCTTGATGCCGGCCTGGGCGAAGGCCTTGACCACGTCGGCGGGCAGGTCGGGGCGGACGCGGCGGCCGAACGCGGCGGACACCTCCTCGGCCAGCTCGGCCAGGCGGCGTGGCTCGCCGCCGCCCGCGTACCGCTCGCCCAGCAGGTCGTGCAGTACCGCGCGGTGCACCTCGGCGTTCCAGGGCAGACCGGCTCGGTTCATCTCGGCGGCCACCAGCATGCCCGCCGACTCGGCGGCCGTCAGCAGCCGCATCCGGCCGGGGTGCCCGGCCCGCTCGTGCCGCTCGTGCTGCCCGGCGTAGACGGCGAGGAGGTCCGGCAGGGGGAGGGGGACGCCCTGCGGCTCGAACAGGGAGGACTGGGATCCTGGTTCGGCGGGGCGCTGGGGCGGATCGGGCGGTACGGGGCCGCCGCGCAGCCGGGCCAGGGCGGCCGCGGCCGAGCGGGGTTCCCCGTACCTCCCCTCATGGCCGAGGAGGAGTGTCTCGGCGGCCTCGATGTCGTAGCACCGCTCGACTCGCACCCCCGTGGCGAGCAGGCGCCGGTAGACCTCGGCGGTGGACCGCCACACCCACCGCGTGACGCCGGGACGGCTCCGCACGGCCGCGGCGGGATCCGCCTCCCGCCGCACCGGCCCGGCGGGCAGCCCGTCAGGCCCGAGGGGGGCGACGTCCACGCCACCGTCCTCGGCCGGAGCGAGCGCCCACCGGTCGGCCATGCTGCGAGTGTGCCAGGGGGGTCTGACAACGCCCCCAGCCGCCGCCCGACGGGGGGCAGGACTCGTCCAGCACGTTCTCCTGCGCCCGCGCGATAGGCCGCACCCGCCCAGCGCAGCACGTGGTACAGCGTCGGCAGCGCCGTGAACAGAGCCGACAGGCCGAGGGCCGCCGCGACCGAGTGCACGAGCATCGCGCAGGCCACCCCGAACGCGGCCATGACCCCGGCGGCGGGCCCGCCCCGTCCGCCCATCGCCACGATGAACATCATGTCGGGGCCGGGGGTCACGCAGAGCGCGAAGGCGGCGACGAGGAACGCCGCGTACAGAGACATGTCCACCATGCGGGCCATGCTCGAAGCCGCGTCCCGAGGGGGCCAGTGAATTCCGGGGACTGAGACGGGGGAAGGCCGCGGGTGCCGGGCGGCCCGCGAGGGCGTGGCACCATCGGCCCGTGAGCACGTCCACCACCGTCGACCGCGCCTTCGCGGCGGCCCTCTACGAGACCGGCGAGACGGCCCTCGACACCGGCGCGTCCCTGCTCGCCGCCGACCCGGCGGCGGACGCCGAACTCGCCCGGCGCGGGCAGGAGTTCGTAGCGGCCGCCTGGCGACGCGGCTGGCAGCCGGCCGACGTCGTACGCGTCGTGCGGCGCGAGCTGGACGACGTCCACGCGCTCCTCGTGGCGGCACTGATACGGGCTCAGGCACCGGGCGACGGGCCCCGCGGCCGCCGCTGGAGCGCCCAGCTCGCGGAGCTGCCCGCCGACGCCCCGCCCCGCACCGACCGCTTCTCGCACGCCACCGCCGTGCTGGAGCTGTACCGCCTCCTGCTGCGGCTGCCGGCCCTCGAAGCCCTCGACGAGTCGCCCGGGGAAGCCAGGACCGAGTCGCGCATGCTCACCCGCATCCGCGCCCTGCTCGCCAAGGCGGAGGCGACCGGCTTCCCGGACGAGGCCGAGGCGCTCAGCGCGAAGGCGCAGGAGCTGATGGCCCGGCACAGCGTCGACGAGGCGCTGCTCGCGGCGCGGGCGCCGTCACCGGGGACGCCCGGGGCCTGCCGGATCGGCGTCGAGCCGCCGTACGAGCAGGCCAAGGCAGTGCTCCTGGACGCCGTCGCCCACGCCAACCACTGCCGGGCGGTGTGGAACGAGTCGCTCGGCTTCTCCACCGTCGTCGGCTTCGAAACCGACCTGGAAGCGGTCGAACTCCTCTACACCTCACTCCTGGTGCAGGCCACGACCGCGATGACGAAGGCGGAGGCGGAACAGCGGGCGGGTGGCCGCAAGCGTACGAAGACGTTCCGGCAGTCCTTCCTCGCGGCCTACGCCCACCGCCTCGGCACCCGGCTGGCGGCAGCCGCCGAGACGCAGGCGACCGACGACCTGCTCCCGGTCCTCGCCTCCCGTGAGGTCGCCGTCGCCGGGCGGCTGGACCGCATGTTCCCGGAGACGACCACGACCCGGCTGCGCGGGGTGCGCGACGCGGCGGGCTGGACGGAGGGCGCGCGGGCGGCGGACCGGGCGCAGATGCGGCACCGTCCGCCGCTTCGCTGACCTCCCGTCAGTCGCCCGAGGACTCGAAGCCGCTCACCGAGGCCTGCGCGGCGCCGCCTCCCCCGTCCCTCCGGAAGACCTCACCGTACGACCAGGTCAGGTCGTGCGAGTCCGTGGTGGCGCCGGGCAGGGTGAAGGACGCCTTCCGCACGGGGAGGCTCTTCGGGGAGCCCGCCTCGCCCCGGACGTAGGTGATGGTGAAGGACGTGGTGCCATCCTTGCCGAGCGTGAGCGGCTGGGCCTTCGCGTCTTGTTCCGGGGAGATTGACGTCGTGCTGTCGTCGGCCAGGAGGTCCACGGCGGGGAAGCCCTTCAGCGTGCACGGCGCGCCCTGGTTGGTGAGCGTGACGGTGACCGTGCCGGTGTCGCCGGCGGCCGGGGCGGCGCCGGCGCCGACCTCCACGCCCATGTCACCGAGCGCGCAGGCCGTATCGCTCGGCCGGTCCGCGTTCTTGACGTCGTCGCCACCGGACTTGGCGTCGGCGCAGCCGGTCAGCAGGAGCGTCGCGGCGAGGGCGGCGGCCAGGGTGTGGGGCAAGGTGCGCATGAGGTCCTCTGGGCGTGTCGAACGGGCGCGGCTTCGGGCCTCTGGATCATCACGCACACGCGTGCCGGACGGGCACGCACCCCCTGCGATTCCCCCGAACGCCGGACGGGCCGCGACACCCGAGGAACGAAGGCGGGCGATGCCCGGCCCGTCCGTGACGGATCGGGTGTCAGCCGAGGTTCGCCGTCGGCAGCCCCGTCGGCAGCTTCCCGCCCTCCGCCTTCGTGTACGTCTCCTCGCCGAGGCCGCCCTCCCAGGTGACCTTCAGGCTGCTCCCGGTCACGGAGTCCACCGTGCCGGTGGTCCGGTCCTTGGAACCGTCCGTGCACTTCAGGCGGATCATCCGCGTCCCGGACTCCTCGTCCGCGGTGCCGCTGCACACGCTCCCGCCGGTGGCGAACAGCGCGGCCTGCTTGCCGGTGATCACCAGCGCCACGGCCTTGCCGCCGGTCGTCGCGAGCCAGTTGCCCGCCAGCTCGCCCGCGGCCGACCCGCCGGAACCGGAACCGGAGCCGGAACCGGAGCCGGAGTCTGAACCGGTGCCACCGGCCGTTTCGGCCGATGCCGAGACCGTCGGGGACGGGCTGGACGCCGAGTCGTCCCCGGAGCCGCCGTCGCCGCTGCACGCGGTCAGCACGAGCGCGCCCGCCAGCCCCGCGGCCGCCGCCGCGACGCGCACGGCGCCGGAGCGGCGCGAGAAGATCACCGAAGTCACTGCAAGCCCCCAAGCTGTAACCGGCCGACCGGTCGGCCGACCGGTCCGGAAGGACCCGGCCGGCCCCGTGACCGGAACGATCGCAGCAAGTTACCAGGGCCCGTCAAGAGCCCCCGGGCGGCCTCTTACCAGGACGATTTGCGCACCCCGGGCAGATACCCCGCGTGCGCCTGCTCCCGCAGACTCACCCGGGACAGCCCGAACGCCCGGAAGTACCCGCGCGGCCGCCCGTCCACCTGGTCGCGGTTGCGCACGCGCGTGGCGCTCGCGTCGCGCGGCTGCCTGCGCAGCTCCGCCTGCGCGGCCAGCCGTTCGGCCTCCGTCGACGACGGCCGCCGGATGATCTCCTTCAGCTCGGCCCGCCGGGCGGCGTACCGCGCGACGACCTCCTGCCGCCTGTCGTTCTTCGCGATCTTGCTCTTCTTCGCCATCAGACCTTCACCCCTCGGGCCCGGATCCGGGCGACGGCCGCCTCGATCCCGATCGTGTCGACGGTCTTGATCGCCCTGGCGCTGAGCCGGAGCCGTACGTACCGGCCCTCGCTCGGCAGCCAGTAGCGCTTGGACTGGATGTTGGGGTCGAACCGGCGGGACGTGCGCCGGTGGGAGTGCGAGATGCGGTTGCCGAAGCCCGGCTGGGTGCCGGTCAGCATGCAGTGCGCGGACATGGGTGGTGACGTACCTCTCTGACTCAGGTGATGTAAATGGAATTCATTTTCAGTAGCATAGCGGCATGGCACGCAACGAACTCCGGCCGGTCATCAAGCTCCGGTCCACCGCCGGGACCGGCTTCACCTACGTGACCCGCAAGAACCGCCGCAACGACCCGGACCGACTGACCCTGCGCAAGTTCGATCCGGTCGTCGGCCGCCACGTCGACTTCCGAGAGGAGCGCTGACCATGCGCGAGGGAATCCACCCGGAGTACGGCCCCGTCGTCTTCCGCGACCGTGCCGCGAACTACGCCTTCCTCACCCGCTCGACCATGACGAGCGAGAAGACGGTCGAGTGGGAGGACGGCAACACCTACCCGGTCGTCGACGTCGAGATCTCCGACGTCAGCCACCCCTTCTACACGGGCACGGCCCGCGTCCTGGACACCGCGGGCCGCGTGGAGCGCTTCGAGCGCCGGTACGGAAGGAAGGGCTGAGCCGGTGGCTGTCCCCCCTGGGCTCTCCGTCGTGATCGTCGGCGGGCTGCACGCCGACGCCCGCAGGGCGGCCGTCGCGCGGCTGCTCGCCGACGTACCCGGCAGCGTCGCCCTCCACCACGACCTGGCGACGGCCGCCGCGGGCACGGTCGTCCGGACCATCCGGGACGCCGGCGGCCTCCTCGACGCGGGGGAGGCGCCACTCGTCAACGACTGCGCCTGCTGCGCCCTGCGCGAGGACCTCGTACCGGAACTGGAGCGACTGGCCGAGAACGCCGCGGCCGGCGGCACCCGGCTCGCCGTCGTCGAGCTGTGGGACTCCGTCGAGCCCAAGGCCATGGCCGAGGTCGTCACGGCCGGCGGTCTCACCGTCACCGGGGTGATCACCGCCGTCGACCCGGCCCTGGTCCTGCCCTACCTCGGCAACGGCGACGACCTGGCCGACGGCGGACTCGCCGCCGCCACCACCGACCAGCGCACGGTCGCCGACACCTTCGCCCGCCAGCTGGAGTACGCCCCCGTCCTCGCGGTCGCCGAGTCCCCGGAGGCCGACGACGAGGACCGCGAGCTCCTCGCGCAGCTGCACCCGACGGCCCGCCAGGTCCCGATCGGGCAGGACGCCCCGGCGGACCCGGCCGACGACGGCCTGACGGTTCCGGTCCCGCGCCGGCGTCCGCTGTCGCCCCTGGCGCAGGCGGCCCTGGCCGGCTTCGACGTCGAGGCGGCGGCCGCCGCGCAGCACCCGGCCTGTGCCCTGCTGCCCGCCGAGGCCGACGCGCACGGCGTCTCCACCCTGGTGTGGCATCGACGCCGCCCCTTCCACCCGGAGCGGCTCTACGCCGCCCTGGAGGACCTGACCTGCGCGGCCGCCCGCAGCCGGGGCCGGTTCTGGCTCGCCGACAAGCCCGACACGCTCTTCCACTGGGACGCGGCGGGCGGGGCCCTGTGCGTGGAGAGCGCCGGGCCGTGGCTGGCCTCCCTGCCGGACGCGGCCTGGGAGATGGTGCCGCCGGTGCGCCGCGCCGCCGCCGCGCTGGACTGGCACCCCGAGCACGGCGACCGCTGCCAGCACCTGGTCTTCACCTCGCCCGGCCTCGACCGGGACGGCTTGGAGCGGCTGCTGGAGTCCTGCCTGCTCACCGACGCCGAGTACGCCGCCGGGCGCGATGCCTGGCAGCGGCTGCCGCACGCCTTCGACACCCTCCTGGAGGTCTGATCCGCCATGCCCCGCAAGCTAGACCGCAAGCCCGTGAAGAACCGGCCCAACCCCCTGGACCAGGCCGGGATCACCTACATCGACTACAAGGACACCGACCTGCTGCGGAAGTTCATCTCCGACCGCGGCAAGATCCGCAGCCGCCGCGTCACGCGGGTGTCGGCCCAGCAGCAGCGGCAGCTGGCCAAGGCGATCAAGAACGCGCGCGAGATGGCGCTGCTGCCGTACTCCAGCCGCTGAACGCGTCCATTCCGGGTGAGGTCCCCCACGCTTGACGCGTGGGGGACCTCATGTGCGTGAGACGGCCGGAGGTACGCGCACACCCACGAGACGCGCCGGGGCCAGCCGGATGCCCGGTCGGCCGCCGTGCGCCGGGGCCCGGCGGACCGGCAGGGGCACACGCGGCGCGGGCGGACAGGGCCGTCCGCCGACCGCGGGTCCGGCGACGGGCCGACCCGGACACCGGCTCCCGGTACGACCCCCGGGTCCTGCGTCCGGCGCATTTCTCCCTGCTCGGACCGGTGCCCGCCGCTTCCGTATGGACGCCGGCCGGCCCCTCCCGCAGCCGCACAGTCACCTGCTCCCGCCGCCGAGCGGATGCTCCGCCTCCATCAGACCGCCGCCGGACCCGCCGACTGCGCCGCCGGCCTCCGGGAACGCGACGTGAGGCAGGGCCGTCCAACAAGGGAGAGCTTTGGTCAAGCGGTCGTCAGAGCTGTAACCGCGGGACCACCCCGCGTGCACGTGCATCTGCCCATGCATCTGCACATGAACAGGGCTATGATCCGGGTCAGTTGACCGCTGCATCAATGGCCACACCAGCCAGTGCACCACCCGGGAGCGACCTGTGGACCACGACGCGTACAACGGTATGGCGGCCGCCGGGCTGCATGGTGTGGCCTGGCAGAAGAGCCGGCACAGCAACTCGCAGGGCTCGTGCGTGGAGTTCGCCCGGCTGCCGGGCGGTGACGTGGCCGTGCGCAACTCGCGCTTCCCCGACGGTCCCGCACTGGTCTACACCCGTGCGGAGATCGAGGCGATGCTCCTGGGCGTGAAGGACGGCGAGTTCGACCACCTGGTCGGCGGCTGACGGCCGGACGGGCCCCGCGCCGGCATCCGGACGGATCCCGCGCTGACGGCCGGACGGGTGCCACGGAGAGTTCGGACAACGGGAGGGCCCGGACAACGGAAAGTTCCGGGCAATCGATCGTTCTACGCGCCGTGACGCGCGTAGAACCGCGACGTGATGATGCCCTGCGGCTTCCTATTCCATGTGCGGCCGGGAACCGGCCCGCGGCAGCCGGAACAGCGCCCAGACCACCTTGCCGCTGAGGGCGCCCGTGAGCGGGTGCCAGCCCCAGCCGTCGCTGAAGGAGTCGACGAGGAACAGCCCGCGGCCCGACTCGGCCGAGAAGTCGTCGGTCTCCCGGGCGACGGGACTGTCGTGACTGGGATCGCGCACCGCGCACACCAGACGGCCGGTCCACCGCATCAGATGCAGCCGTACCGGGGGCTCCTGGCCCGTGCCGCACACCGGGTTCGCCGGAAGGCCGTGCCGCAGGGCGTTGGTGACGAGCTCCGAGGTCACCAGGCAGACGTCGTCGAACAGGTCGCCCATGCCCCACTGGTCGAGGGTGCCGCGGGTGAACTTGCGTGCCTCGCGCACCGCTTCGTAGCGGGCGGGCAGCGCACAGGAGGCGGCGTCGGACACGGCCGCGGGATCCAGCGGCGGAAGGCCCTGCCGTAACGGCTCGAGCATGGTCGATCCATTCGTCCCCATGCGAGGCACTCCCGGGAATTCGCGGTCGGTGCGATGCGGCGGTGGTGCGGGACCATGGTTTCGGATGCGTACAGCAGATGCAAGGGCAGATGCACGTGCAGGTGACCGGAATGAGATGTCCCGTACCGCTTGTTGGTCAATTTTTCCGTCATCTTCGCGCCCCCCTGCGGCGTTCAGTGCCGTGTTCCCCGGTCCGCTTCTTCGGCCCGCGCGCGTGCGTCCGCTGTCTCGATTCCGTTTCTGTAACCGGACGAGTACTGCTCGAAGTGTTTTAGTGGCAGACTTCGGCCCCTGAAGACGTTGGGGAGGCTGGCGAACGTGAGCGCGGGAGAGCCGGGATCGGTGGTGCGGCGCATGCTGCTCGGATCACAACTCAGGCGACTGCGTGAGGCGCGGGGCATCACGCGCGAGGCGGCGGGCTACTCGATCCGCGCCTCCGAGTCGAAGATCAGCCGGATGGAGTTGGGCCGGGTGAGCTTCAAGACCAGAGACGTCGAGGACCTCCTCACGCTGTACGGCATCACGGACGAGCAGGAGCGCGCCTCCCTGCTCTCCCTGGCCAAGGAGGCCAACGTCGCGGGCTGGTGGCACAGTTACTCGGACGTGCTGCCCAGCTGGTTCCCCACCTACATCGGCCTGGAGGGCGCCGCCTCGCTGATCCGGGCGTACGAGGTGCAGTTCGTGCACGGCCTGCTGCAGACCGAGGCGTACGCGCACGCGGTGGTGCGGCGGGGCATGCAGGGCGCGAGCGAGGCCGATGTCGAGCGCCGGGTGGCGCTGCGGCTGGAGCGGCAGAAGTACCTCGTCGACGAGCGCGCGCCGGACTTCCACATCATCCTGGACGAGGCCGCCCTGCGCCGCCCCTACGGCGACCGCGAGGTGATGCGCGGCCAGCTCCAGCACCTCATCGAGATCTCCGAGCGGCCCAACGTACGCCTCCAGGTCGTGCCGTTCAGCCTCGGCGGTCATGCCGGCGAAAGTGGCGCGTTCACGATCCTCAGCTTCCCGGAGCCGGACCTGTCGGACGTGGTCTACCTGGAGCAGCTCACCAGCGCGCTGTACCTGGACAAGGCCGAGGACGTCGCCCAGTACGAGAAGGCGCTCAAGGAGCTGCAGAGCGACAGCCCGGGCCCCTCCGAGAGCCGGGACCTTCTCCGGGGACTCCTCCAGCTCTCCTGAAGGACTCCTCCAACTCCTCTGAAACACAAGTACGATGACGTGTGATCAGATCGTGAAGGTGCGGTCAGAGGTCTGCCAGGGATCGAGGGGTCACACATGTCGTCGTCCTACTTCACCGACCTTGCACAGCAGTACATCGACGGTGAGTGGCGCCCGGGTACCGGTTCCTGGGACATCATCGACTTCAACCCGTATGACGACGAGAAGCTGGCGTCGATCACCATAGCCACGGTCGACGAGGTCGATCAGGCCTACCGGGCGGCCGCCCGCGCCCAGAAGCAGTGGGCCGCGACCAACCCGTACGCCCGGCGTGCCGTCTTCGAGAAGGCCCTCAGGATCATCGAGGAGCGCGAGGCGGAGATCTCCGAGGCCATCATCGCCGAGCTCGGCGGCACGCGTCTGAAGGCCGCCTTCGAGCTGCACCTCGCCAAGGAGTTCCTGCGCGAGGCGGTCCATCTGGCGCTCTCCCCCGAGGGCCGGATCATCCCCTCCCCGGTGGAAGGCAAGGAGAACCGCGTCTACCGCGTGCCGGTCGGTGTGGTGGGCGTGATCAGCCCCTTCAACTTCCCGTTCCTGCTGTCGGTCAAGTCCGTCGCCCCGGCCCTCGCGCTCGGCAACGCCGTGGTGCTCAAGCCGCACCAGAACACGCCGATCGTCGGCGGATCCCTGGTCGCGAAGATCTTCGAGGACGCGGGGCTGCCCGGCGGGCTGCTGAACGTCCTCATCACCGACATCGCCGAGATCGGCGACGCCTTCATCGAACACCCGATCCCCAAGGTCATCTCCTTCACCGGCTCCGACCAGGTCGGCCGGCACGTCGCGACCGTCTGCGCCCGGCAGTTCAAGCGCTCGGTCCTCGAACTCGGCGGCAACAGCGCGCTGGTCGTCCTCGACGACGCCGACCTCGACTACGCGGTCGACGCGGCCGTCTTCAGCCGCTACGTCCATCAGGGTCAGGTCTGCATGGCCGCCAACCGCGTCCTGGTCGACCGCTCGGTCGCGGACCGGTTCACCGAGAAGTTCGTCGCCAAGGTGAAGACCCTCAAGACGGGCGACCCCCGCGACCCGGAGACCGTCATCGGCCCGGTCATCAACTCCTCGCAGGCGGAGGCCCTCGCGGGCGTGGTCGAGCAGGCGCTCGCCGAGGGCGCCACGGCCCTGGTGCGCGGCGGGCGGACCGACAACCTCGTCGAGCCGTCCGTGCTGACCGACGTCCCCGCCGACTCGGCGCTGCTGCGGCAGGAGGTCTTCGGCCCGGTCGTCTTCCTCGTCCCCTTCGATGGCGAGGAGGAGGCCGTACGCCTGGTCAACGACACCCCGTACGGCCTGAGCGGCGCGGTCCACACCGGGAACATCGAGCGCGGTGTGAACTTCGCCAAGCAGATCGACTCGGGCATGTTCCACGTGAACGACGGCACCGTCCACGACGAGCCGATCGTCCCCTTCGGCGGCGAGAAGCACTCGGGCCTCGGCCGGCTCAACGGCGAGACGATGCTGGACTCCTTCACCACGACCAAGTGGATCTCCGTGCAGCACGGCCGGAGCCGGTTCCCGTTCTGACGTCTCTCGGCATGGCGGACCCTTGCGGCCAGAACCTGACCGCAAGGGTCCGTAGTTTCGTCGGTGTCAGGCAGCAGCCACCCCGACGAAAGGCGGCCCGTCATGGTGAAGCACGTGGGACCCGAGGCACCCGGTGACGAGCGCGGAGCGCTCCTGTCGTTCATCGCCGAGCAGCGCGACGCCGTCCGGCGGGCGCTGCTGGGTCTGACGGACGAGCAGGCGACCTCCCGCCCCAGTGCCAGCGAGCTGTCCCTGGCCGGGCTGCTCAAGCACGTCGCGGAGGTCGAGCAGGGCTGGATCGCCCGGGCCAAGGGCGAGCCGCCGGCCGTCCACCGGGACGAGTCGAACTGGCACGAGTGCTTCCGGCTGACCGGCGACGAGACCGTGGCGTCGCAGCTCGCGTACTACGAGAAGGTGGCCGCCGAGACGGAGGCGTTCATCCGCGCGGTGCCCAGCCTCGACGACACCTTCGAGTTCCCGAGGACGTCCTGGAACCCGAAGGACGAGTGGCTCTCGATGCGCTGGCTGTGCCTGCACCTGATCCGCGAGACGGCCCGGCACGCGGGCCACGCCGACATCATCCGCGAGTCGCTGGACGGCGCGACGGCCTTCGAGCTGGTGGCCGCGGAACAGCAGGTGGCGGCCGGGTCCTAACCTGGACCGCATGTCAGCGATCCGTCTCCTCGTGCTCGGCGCGGTCCGCATGCACGGCCGTGCCCACGGCTACCAGGTGCGCAACGACCTGGAGTACTGGGGCGCGCACGAGTGGTCCACCGCCAAGCCCGGCTCGATCTACCACGCCCTGAAGCAGATGGCGAAGCAAGGGCTGCTGCACGCGCACGAGGTGGCCCCGTCCACGGCCGGCGGCCCGCCGCGCACGGAGTACGAGATCACCGGGCGGGGCAGGGAGGAGTACCTCCGGCTGCTGCGGGACGCGCTGGTCACCTACGACCAGCGCGGGGACGTGAAGACGGCCGCCGTCGGCTTCGTCGTCGACCTGCCGCGGGCCGAGGCGGTCGCCCTGCTCAAGGAGCGGACCCTGCGGATCGAGCAGTGGCGGGCGTCCGTCCTGGAGCACTACGTGCCCGAGGGGGGGCCCGGACAGCTCGGCCACATCGGCGAGATCATGAACATGTGGGTCCACACGGCCGATTCCGAGGCCGAGTGGACCCGCGGTCTCATCGAGCGCATCGAGGGCGGCGCCTACACCTTCGCCGACGAGGGCGACCCGTTCGTCGGCCTGCTGGCCGAGGACGCGGAGAACCCGTACGCGACGGGGGAGCGGCATCCCGGAGACGCTCACTAATCAAGTTTGACGAATGGCTCGCAGGGGCTTACCTTCGAGCATGTAGTCAAGTTTGACTAGAGAGGGAGGTTCGGTGGCCGACACGGCGATCACCGTCGAAGGCGCGGAGAAGACGTACGGCGGCAGGAAGGCGCTCGACGGGCTTGGCCTGACGGTCGCGCGCGGCACGGTGCACGGGGTGCTCGGCCCGAACGGCGCGGGCAAGACCACCCTGGTGAGGATTCTGTCCACGCTGCTGCGGCCCGACGCGGGACGCGTCGAGGTGGCCGGGCACGACGTGGTCCGCGAGGCGTACGCCGTCCGGCTGCGCATCGGCCTGCTCGGCCAGCACGCCGCGCTCGACGAGGAGCTCGGCGGCCGGCAGAACCTGGAGCTGTTCGGCCGGCTGCACCACCTGGGCGCCCGGCGGGCACGCGCGCGTGCCGACGAGCTCCTGGAGCGCTTCGGCCTGGCCGGCACCGGCCGCAAGGCGGTCCGGCAGTACAGCGGCGGCATGCGGCGCCGCCTCGATCTCGCGGCCTCCCTGATCACCGAACCGGAGGTGCTGTTCCTGGACGAGCCGACCACCGGCCTCGACCCCCGCGGCCGCGCCGAGGTGTGGGCCTCCGTCCGCTCCCTGGTCGGCGGCGGGACGACGGTCCTGCTCACCACGCAGTACCTGGAGGAGGCCGACCAGCTCGCCGACCGCATCTCGGTCGTCGACGCCGGCCGCGTCATCGCCGAGGGCACGGCGGACGAGCTGAAGGCCGAGACCGGCGGCGACCGCATCGACGTGGTCCTGCGGGAGGCCGGCCAACTGGGAGCGGCCGTCGCCCTGTTGCCCCTCACCGGAGTCACCGTCGACACCGACCGCCGCCTGCTGAGCGCCCCGGTGACCGACCGCATGGAGGCGCTCTCCGGGGTCGTACGGGCCCTTCAGGAGGCCGGAATCGAGGCGGAGGACGTCGCCCTGCGCCGCCCGACGCTGGACGAGGTGTTCCTGCACCTCACCGGAGACGACCGCCGAGTGAAGGAGGCCGCGTGACCGCCTACGCCCTGACCGACTCCTGGACCATGACCCGCCGGGAACTCGCCCGCTGGGGACGGCAGCCGGTCCAGCTGGTCGTCAACCTCGTCTTCCCGGTGATGCTGCTCCTCATGTTCGGCTACCTGATCGGCGGCGGCCGGGGCGTGAGCGGCGAGTACCGCGACTACCTGATCCCGGGCATGCTCGCGCTCACCATGGCCTTCGGCCTGGAGGGGACGATGATCGCCGTCACGCAGGACCTCAACAAGGGCGTGATCGACCGCTTCCGCTCGATGCCCATGGCCAACGGGGCGGTGCTGGTGGGCCGTTCGGCGGCCGACATGCTCCAGTCGGCGCTGGCCCTGGTCGTGCTCATCGGCGTGGGAGCCGCGCTCGGCTGGCGTCCCGGGGGTGGCCCGGCGGCCCTCCTCGCAGCCGTGGGCCTGCTGCTCCTCTTCCGGTTCGCCATGCTGTGGATCGGCATCCACCTGGCCCTGGTGGCAGGGAAGCCGGAGATGGTCCAGGCCGTGCAGATCCTGGTCTGGCCGATCGGCTTCCTGTCCAACGCCCTGGCCACCCCCGGCTCCATGCCCGGCTGGCTGGGCACGGCCGTCGAGTGGAACCCGATGTCCCACACGGCCTCAGCCGTACGGGACTTGTTCGGCACCCCCGGCGCGGAGTCCGGGCACGTGTGGGCGGCGGTCGTCTGGCCACTGGCCCTGCTGGCGGTGTTCTTCCCGCTCGCGGTGCGGAGGTTCGGACGGCTCAGTAGGTGAGCCCGGCCGACATGGGTGGTCAATGGCCCTTGTCCTCTCTCATGTCGTCCCCGACGTCCGCGTACGCGAGGAGGCGGGCGCCTCTGCTCTCCGCGATGCGGCGTACGTCGGTCAGGGCCTCGCTCATGCGGGCGAGGAGGTAGCGGAGTTGAACGGCGGTCATGTGCTCGTCGTCGAGCATGTCGGCGAGGTGGGCGAGGAGGTCACCGGCCATGTCGAGTTGGACGCTCTCGACGGCGTCGGCGGCCCGGGAGAGACGTCCGCTGCCGTCGGTCAGGAGATAGCAGGGCTTGCCTTCGGGGCTTGTCCAGGGCAGCAGCCGCGCCGGTGTGATGGCGTTGTCCGTCATGCGGTCATTTCCATGTCGTGGATCGGGTGCGGGTACGAGTGACACGGGCGCAGGTCGATGCCCTGAGGGGCGAGCAGCAGGGGGCCACGCCGGGCCCGCCGACGCCGCTCCCGCTCCCGGCGCTCGTGTGCGACGAGGTAGGGGCGGACGAGGGCGTTGTCCTCACCGCGTAGAGGGCGCGCGCCGAACCGGTGGGGAGTCGGCCCCTCGACCGGCGCGCGCGGAGGGTCGTATCCGTGCCTCGCGGCGAGTCGATGTCGCCCCGTGGCGGGGAGGACGAGGTGAAGCAATGCTTCGAGCAAGCGGGCGATGGCGCCGAGCATGGCGTGACTCCGTAATCGATGTCGCTGTCTGTAGCGATCGACATACAGAGTGAGAGGGCTCGGGCTAGGCTCGCCAGAGGGTGAGACGTGACAGAGCATTTGTCACAGGGGAGTTGATCCGGATGGGACACATGTACGGCGACTGGCTCAGGGAGCAGCGCGAGGCGGCCGGTCTGACGCAGCAGCAACTGGCCGAGATGGCCGTCATGACCCGTTCGCACATCGCGCACATCGAGGCGGGGCGCCGGGTGCCGTCCAAGGAGGACGCGAGGCGGCTGGACAGCGCTCTGAACACGGGGAACGTGCTGAGCAGCTTCCTGCCGCAGGAGGATGTGGCGGTCGCGGACTACTTCGAGGCGGCCCGGCTGCTCGAACAACAGGCAGTGATGATCCGGGAGTTCGCCCTGTCGTTCGTGCCGGGCATCCTCCAGACGAAAAGGTACGCCCGTGCGGTTCTGAGCAGGTCGTTCCCTCCTGTGAGTGAAGAGGAATGTGACAGGCTCGTTGTCACACGCCTGGAGCGGGCGAAGATCCTCGATGATCCGATGACGCCCGTGGTGTGGGCGCTGCTGGACGAGGCGGTGCTACGACGCCAGATCGGCGGGCCGGATGTCATGGCGGAACAGCTCGACCACCTCGTACGTCTTGCCGAGGTCGGCCGGATCCAGGTGCACGTCCTGCCGTTTGCGCTGGGCAGCCACCCACTACTGAGCAACATGCTCACGCTGATGTGGTTCGAGGACCAGCCGCCAGTGGCCTACGGTGAGGGCCTGTGGATGGGAAGGGTCCATGACTCCCCGTCCATCGTCCAGGAACTTCAGCATCGCTACGATTTCGCGTTGGGCAACGCCTTGCCTCTGAAGGAATCCCTGGCTCTGCTCAGGGCGACAGCAAGGGACTGCGAACGTCATGACCGACCGAGTCATACCGAACGCGGGAGCGGTGGAGGGGTGGCGTAAGTCCTCCTACAGCAATGATCAGGGCGGCAGTTGCCTGGAGGTCCTCGACGGCCACCGCCGGGTCGTTCCCGTACGCGACTCGAAGAACCCCCAGGGACCGGCGATCGTCCTCCCGGACTCCGCTTGGTCGACGTTCGTCACGGCGGTCAGGAGCGGTGTCTTTCCCTCCTGACCGCCCTGTCGTCAGTGATGGAACCCGGTCGCCGCGCCCTTGTCCACGGTCAGCGGGCGCGGCTGCCGGCGCAGGTCCGGCAGCAGCCGCTCCAGGTCCTGCGCGAGCAGTTCCGCGAGGTCGGCGGAGAAGCCGTTGCGGCACACGATCCGCAGCACGGACAGGTCCTCCCGGTTCGGCGGGAAGGTGTACGCGGGCACCAGCCAGCCGCTCTCGCGCAGCCGCCGGGACACGTCGAAGACGTCGTACGCCGTGACGTCCGGCGCGGTCGTGAAGGCGAACACCGGCAGCTGGTCGCCCCGGGTCAGCAGCCGGAAGTCGCCGAGCGCCTCGACCCGCCCGGCGAGCCCCGTGGCCACGTCCCGCGCGGCCTGCTGCACGGCCCGGTAGCCCTGCCGGCCCAGCCGCAGGAACGTGTAGTACTGCGCCACGACCTGCGCGCCGGGCCGGGAGAAGTTCAGTGCGAACGTCGGCATGTCGCCGCCCAGGTAGTTCACCCGGAACACCAGCTCCTCGGGCAGCGCGTCCGCGTCCCGCCACAGGGCCCAGCCGACGCCCGGGTAGACCAGCCCGTACTTGTGCCCCGAGGTGTTGATCGACGCCACCCTCGGCAGCCGGAAGTCCCACACCAGGTCCTCGTCGAGGAACGGCGCGACCATCGCGCCGGACGCTCCGTCCACGTGCACGGGGATGTCGAGCCCGGTCCGCTCCTGGAGCGCGTCCAGCGCCGCGCACAGCTCGGCGACCGGCTCGTAGGACCCGTCGAAGGTCGAGCCCAGGATCCCGACGACACCGATGGTGTTCTCGTCGCACAGTTCGGCGGCGGCCTGCGGGTCCAGGTGGAACCGCTCGCCCTCCATGGGCACGAGCCGGGCCTCCACCTCCCAGAAGGTGCAGAACTTGTCCCAGCACACCTGCACGTTGACGCCCATCACCAGGTTGGGCCGGGCCCCGGGGTAGCGGTCGGCGTTGCGTTTCGCCCAGCGCCGCTTCAGCGCCATCCCGGCGAGCATGCACGCCTCGCTCGACCCGGTCGTCGAACACCCCACGGCCGCGGCCGGGTCGGGCGCGTTCCACAGGTCGGCGAGCATCGCCACGCAGCGGCGCTCCAGCTCGGCCGTGCGCGGGTACTCGTCCTTGTCGATCATGTTCTTGTCCCGGCACTCCGCCATCAGCACCCCGGCCTCCGGCTCCATCCAGGTGGTGACGAAGGTGGCGAGGTTCAGCCGGGCGTTGCCGTCGAGCATCAGCTCGTCGCGGACCAGCTGGTGGGCGGTCGCCGGGGCCATGGGCTGGTCCGGGAGCCGGTGCGTGGGCGGGGCCTCGGCCATGTCGCCGACCGGGTTGGCGGGGCCGTAGAACGGGTTGACGGACAGGCGGTCTTCGCCGGACTGACGGGGTCCTTCGTTGAGCGGCAAGGGAGCCTCCAGGGGTCGGTGCGGAATCGTCGGGGTCAGCGGACCGGTGTGCCGTCCTGGCGCAGCTGCATCTGCGGCCGGCCCGTGACCAGCAGCCAGGCCGGCAGCGAGGCGACGCAGAGCAGGGCGAGGATCCCCGGCGACGCGACCAGCACCGCGGCGACGAACAGGCTGATCCAGCCCTGCCGCGTGATCGCCAGCAGCATCCCGAGCACCCCGGCGGACACCCCCACCGAGGGATGCACACCGGACACCAGGGCGTGCGCGCACAGCCCGAGGGCGGTGCCGGCGAACACGGCCGGGAAGATGCGCCCGCCCCGGAACCCGCAGGACGCCGCGACGAGCAGCGCGGCCAGCTTCACCACCGTCATGACGGCGAACTCCCCGGCCGACCAGCCGTCCGGGTCGTGTGCCAGCTCGGCGATCTCGTCGAGCCCCTTGAACAGCGTCAGATGCCCGCCCAGGGCCGCCAGGGCGCCGAGCACGACCCCGCCGGCCGGGAGCATCAGCATCGGGTGCCGCAGCCGCCGGAAGGCGCCGTGCACGTAAGGGAAGGCCCGCACGGCGCACATGCCGAGCAGCGCGCCCGCCGCGGCGACCACGACAGCCGCCAGCAGGTCCGTCCAGCCCGGCCGGCCGAACGAGGGCAGGTTCAGGTCGAAGCTCGGGTGGTCGATGAGGACGGCGGTCAGGGAGCCGGCCGCGGCGGCGGTCAGCGGGGCGAAGAGGTTGTCCCACAGCAGCCCGCGCGTCTCCTGCCGGGCCAGCACCTCGGAGATCACCAGGGCGGCCGCCACGGGCGTGCCGAACAGGGCGCCGATCGTCGCCGCCTCCGCCAGTGCCGGCCAGATCCGGCCCGGCGCCCGGGGCAGGGCCCGGCCGCCCAGCCAGACCGCCAGGCCGACGTTCACGGCGATGATCGGATTCTCGGGTCCCAGGCTCGGCCCGCCGGCCAGCATCAGCGCGGTCACCAGCAACAGCCCGGGCAGCACGACGGGCGGCAGGACGGGCGCGTCCAGCCCCAGGGTGGCCGGGTCCGGGCCCGCGTGCCCCGGCACCTTCCACACCACCAGCCCGACCGCGACACCGGTCGCGACGAGCACCGCGAACATCCACGCCACGGAGTACCGGCCGATGCCCAGGGCGTCCGGCACGCTCTCCCACAGCACGCCCTGGAGCTCCTCGGCGGCGACCTCCACCCCCACCAGGAGCAGGCTGGACATCACGCCGACGGTCACGGCGGGCAGGATCGACGGCAGCAGCACGCGCGCGGGGGTCGCCGGGGTGACGGAGGGCGCCTGCTGCTCGGTGTCCTGGACCACGGGCACACGATAAAGGGATCAAAGGGAACAAACCGGAAACACGCTTGCACCTCACGTTGCGTGAGGCCCCACCGTGAAGCACGGAAGAAGAAGGGAGCGGAAGTGAGCTACTCCGTGGGACAGGTCGCGGGCTTCGCCGGCGTCACGGTGCGCACGCTGCACCACTATGACGACATCGGTCTGCTCGTCCCGAGCGAGCGCAGCCACGCGGGCCACCGGCGTTACGGCGACGGCGACCTCGACCGGCTGCAGCAGATCCTGTTCTACCGGGAGCTCGGCTTCCCGCTCGACGAGGTCGCCGCCCTGCTCGACGACCTGGCCAGTGGACAAGCTGACCCGCGCGCACATCTGCGCAGGCAGCACGAGCTGCTGACCGCCCGGATCGAGAAGCTGCGGAAGATGGCGGCGGCCGTGGAGCACGCCATGGAGGCACGCACGATGGGACTCAACCTCACGCCCGAGGAGAAGTTCGAGGTCTTCGGGGACAAGGACCCGGAGCAGTACGCCGACGAGGTGGAGGCGCGCTGGGGCGACACGGCGGAGTACGCCGAGTCGCAGCGCCGCGTCGCCCGCTACACCAAGGAGGACTGGCAGCGGATCCAAGGCGAGGCCGCCGACTGGGGCGAGCGCTACGGCGCCCTGATGGCCGCCGGCGAACCACCTGCCGGCGAGGCGGCCATGGCCCTGGCGGAGGAGCACCGGCAGCACATCTGCACGTGGTTCTACGAGTGTTCCTACGAGCTGCATTGCTGCCTCGGCGAGATGTACGTCTCCGACGAGCGCTTCAAGGCGTTCTACGACGCGATGCGCCCGGGCCTCGCCGAGCACTTGAAGGACGCGATCGCCGCGAACACGGCGCGTCACACCTCCTGATCCCCGGCCCGGGGGTGGCTCACTCCCGGGTCAGGACCACCGCCGTGCCGTACGCGCACACCTCGGTGCCCACGTCGGCCGCCTCCGTCACGTCGAAGCGGAACGCGAGCACGCCGTTGGCACCACGCGCGCGTGCCTGTTCGACGAGTCGCTCCATGGCCTGGTTGCGGGTCTGCACGAGGGTCTTGGTGAGCCCGCGCAGTTCGCCGCCGACCATCGACTTGAGCCCGGCGCCGATCTGGCTCCCCAGGTGCCGGGAGCGCACGGTCAGGCCGAAGACCTCGCCGAGCACCTCCTGCACGCGGTAGCCGGGTACGTCGTTCGTGGTGACGACGAGGACGTCGGGCTGGGGGCCCTGTCCACCGCCGTATTCATCGATGCCCATGGGTCACAGCTTTGACCGGGACGGCCCACAGTGCATCCTGAGTACCCCATGGAACCTGGGTCGTGACGGCTGCGTTGATACTTTGAGGCAGTCAGCCCCAGCCCGTATCCCACAGCAGCAGGAGCCACATCCCCGTGACCACGCTTGCGCTCGGCCCCGAGTGGCTCAGCCCGGACTATCTGATCTCGACGTTCAGCCTGCCCGGCATTCTGCTCATCGTCTTCGCGGAGTCCGGCCTCTTCGCGTTCCTGCCCGGCGACTCCCTGCTGTTCACAGCGGGCCTCTTCGTCGCGCAGGGCAAGTACATCACCCAGCCGCTGTGGCTGGTCTGCACGCTGATCGTGATCGCCGCCGTCGTCGGTGACCAAGTGGGCTACACGATCGGCAAGGTCCTGGGCCCGAGGCTCTTCAACCGTCCCAACTCCAGGCTCTTCAAGCGGGAGAACCTGGACAAGGCCCATGACTTCATGGAGAAGTACGGCCCCAAGGCGATCGTCCTGGCCCGCTTCGTCCCGATCGTGCGCACCTTCACCCCCATCGTCGCCGGCGCCGGCCGTATGAAGTACCGCACGTTCCTCACGTACAACGTCATCGGCGGCATCGTCTGGGGCACCGGCGTCACCGTCGCGGGCTACTGGCTCGGCCAGATCGACTTCATCAACAAGAACGTCGAGTCGATCCTCATCCTGATCGTCCTGCTCTCCGTCGTCCCGATCATCGTCGAGTACCTCCGGGACCGCTCGAAGAAGAAGCGCGCGGCGGCCGGGGCTCTCGCGCAGGAGCAGCAGCCCCCCGTCATGGACGACGCGACGACCCAGCTCCGCCGCATCACCCCGGACGACCAGCCGCCCCACCAGCAGCCTCCGTACAACAACCAGAACGGCTACAACGACCAGCAGTACTACGGCCAGTACCCCCAGGCCCCGGGCTACGGCCAGCAGCAGCCGGGCTACGGCCAGCAGCAGCAGGGCGGCGGCCGGCCGCAGCCGTACGGCACGCAGCAGCAGGGCGGCGGCCGGCCGCAGCCGTACGGCACGCAGCAGCAGGGCGGCGGCCAGCAGCCCTACAACGGCGGTTACTGAACCGGCATTCCCGGGGGCGCGGGGAACCGCGCCCCCCACCGGCCCACAGCCGCCAACGGACGCCAGGCCCCGAGCCCCAGGGGCGCCGGTCCCTAGAAGCCCCTGGTCCGCTTGGCGGCTCGCCGCTTCTCCGCGGATCCGATCCGCAGGAACATCCGCGAGATCTCGGACCCCAGATTCACTCCGATGGCGATGGCCATGGCGAGCGCCACCGCCTTGGACAGCGACACCAGCCCCTGGTCGATCTCGCTCTGCGCGATCGCCAGCAGGCCGAAGTACGTCGCGGAACCCGGCAGCAGGGGCCCGATCGCCGCGGTCGTGTAGGGCAGCGCGGAAGCGAACTGGTACCGGGACAGCAACTGCCCGAACAGCCCCACCAGCCCCGCGGCCGCCGCCGTGGACGCCACCGGCGAGATGTCGCCCGCGTAGTGCATCGCTCCGAAGACGATCCAGGCGACGCCTCCGTTGAGCGTCACCCACACCACGGTGGACCGTTCCTGCTGCAGCAGCACCGCGAACGACAGCGACAACAGCATCGACGCGCCGATGAGCAGCAGCGGATCGTCGGAGACCCCGAGCGCCGCGTCCGGAGTCAGCCGCGCCCCCAGTTGCACACCGAAGTACAGCACCAGCAGCACACCCGCGACGATGCCCACGAAGAAGTACAGGACCTCCAGCAGACGCGCGGACGCGGTGATGTAGAACCCGGTCAGCCCGTCCTGCACCCCCGCCACCAGCGCCCGCCCGGGCAGCAGCGCGAACAGCCCACCGGTGATGACCGCGGACGCCTTCACCTCGACATGGCTCAGCGTCAGCGCGACCCCGATCGCGGCCGGCGGCATCGCGGCCACCGTGAACTGGTAGAACTCCGGCAGCCCGCGCCCCGCGCACAGCCACGCCAGCCGGTCACCGAGCATGGCGCCCAGCGCGGCGGCGACGAACACGATCAGGCCACCGCCGACGAGCACCGAGGCCGCACCCGCGAGCAGTCCGCTCGCCCCGGTCAGCGCCCAGCCGGGATAGGGGTGCCGGTTACGGCGGATCTCCGCGAGCCGCCGGTAGGCCTCCTCCAGGGAGACGGCCGTCTCGCCGTCGCTGAGGTCGTCCACCAGCTGGTACACGGCCGCCAGCCGCGTGTAGTCGGTACCCCGGCGCCGCACGGTCCGCGACGCCGTGACCGGGTCGTCGACCAGCGACGGCTGGTACGAGATCGCCAGCAGCGTGAAGGTGACGTTGGGCTCGCAGCGGTCCAGGCCGTAGGACCGGCAGACGGCGAACATCGCCGCCTCCACGTCCTCGGCGCCCTCACCGCCCGCCAGCAGCAACTCGCCGATACGCAGCGTCAGGTCTAGCACGCGCGGCACCGCGGGCCCCGCCTCGTCGCCGCCGCGCTGCGCGGTCTCCGGTGCCGGCCGCTCCGCCACCGGCATGCGCAGCATCGTGCGCATCCGGTCCTGCCAGGGCACGTCCTTGGTCAGACTGACCACGGGGATCCCGGTCGGCGGCGTGAAGGCCGACAGTCCCTGCTTCGCGCTGTACGTGCTCGGCGGCGTGAACGCCGAGCCCTCCTGCTCCGCGGAGGGCGCCGAGTGGACGCCCAGCCCCTCCGGCACGGCGAACTCGGACGTCGTCTCGGACTCCGTGGCGACCGTCCTGTGGACGGCCAGCCCTTCGGGGATCGCGAACTCCGACGTCGTCGACATGTCCCCGTCAATGGCAGCCCCGGGCGGCGGCAGAAAACCGCTCCTCGCCTCGTCCGACCTCGGCTTGCGGTCCTCCGCGTCCTTCACTGCCTGGCGCTCCCTGTACGACACGTCAGCCTCAGTACCCTCCCCAGCCTCAGTATGCGCACATACAGGCGAACGGGCCGCACACGCAGGCGTGCGGCCCGTGAACATCAGAAGAGGTCAGTGACCGCCCTGCTCCTTGTAACGCTTGTAGGAGCGCTCGATCTCGATCTCGGCGTCCGTACGGCCCACCCAGTTGGCGCCCTCGACCGACTTGCCGGGCTCCAGGTCCTTGTAGACCTCGAAGAAGTGCTGGATCTCCAACCGGTCGAACTCCGACACGTGGTGGATGTCCCGCAGGTGCTCCACACGCGGGTCCGTCGCCGGCACGCACAGCAGCTTGTCGTCGCCACCTGCCTCGTCCGTCATCCGGAACATGCCGATCGCACGGCACTTGATCAGGCAGCCCGGGAACGTCGGCTCGTCGAGGATGACGAGGGCGTCCAGCGGGTCGCCGTCCTCGCCGAGGGTGTTCTCGACGAAGCCGTAGTCGGTCGGGTAGGCGGTCGAGGTGAAGAGTCGCCGGTCCAGGCGGATACGACCGGTCTCGTGGTCCACCTCGTACTTGTTGCGCGAACCCTTCGGAATCTCGATCGTGACGTCGAACTCCACCGGTGGCTCCTCCATGATCAGCACATAGTTCTGGTGGTTAAGTGTCCCTCACGCAGGTGTGTGATCGCGAAAGGGGCTGGTGGTCGTGCCAGAGCTGAGGCCTTGGCGGGCCGCGAGACCGCATGTGGTGCGGATCGCGGGTGCCGTACGACCGTGCCTGGCCCGGGCCGCGGCGGCCGCGAAACCGCAGGTCGCGCGGCTCACCCGAGCCGCGAAACCACGTGTCGCGCGGCTCACCCGAGCCGGGAAACCGCGGGTCGCGCGGGTCGCACGGCCGAAGACCTGGCAGTACACCGCGGGCGCCGCCACCGCCGGACTCGCACTGACCGCCGGTGTGGTGACCGCCGCCGGTCCCTGGGACTCCTCGGGTCAGCGTACGGCCGAGCGGGACCGCGCAGTGGCCCTGGACCGCCCGGGTGGCACAGATCACGGCAGGGCTCCCGGCGCGCCCGGCCGGCCCCGGCCCGCCCCCAGCGCCGGGCCCGTGCTGACCGGCCTCGGCGGCGTCAGCACCGTGAAGTCCGCCCCGGACGGCAAGGCCCTCGCGGACGCCCTCGGGCCCCTGCTGAAGGACCCGGCGCTCGGCCCCCGGCCCGCCGCGGCGGTCGTCGACGTCACCACCGGCCGGCGCCTGTTCGCCGCCGCCTCGGACACCGCGCTCACGCCCGCCTCCACGACGAAGATCGCCACGGCCGTCGCCGCGCTGGCCGCGATGGGCGCCGACCACCGCCTCACCACGCGTGCCGCGCTGGAACCCGACACGAAGGAAGTCGTCCTCGTCGGCGGCGGCGACCCCACGCTCACGGCCCGCGAGAAGGCCCAGGGAGGTCTGGCGAGCCTGCGCACCCTGGCCGCCGAAACGGCCGCCGCCCTCGCCGAACGCGGCGTGCGCGAGGTGATCCTGTCCTACGACACGACCCTCTACGCGGGCTCCGCGACGCACCCGATCGGGGAGAACCCCAATCTCGCCCCGGTCACCCCCCTGATGGTCGACGAGGCCCGCACGAACGACTCGACGAGCGGTCCGGCCGAGCGCGTGAAGGACCCGGCGGCGGACGCGGCCCGCCGCTTCGGGGACCTGCTGACGTCCCACGGCATCAAGACCACCGCCCCCGGCCCGTCCAAGGCCACGACCCGCGCCGAGACCCTCGCCGCGGTCTCCTCGCCCCCGCTCTCGGCCCTCGTCGAACGCATGCTCACCCACAGCGACAACGACATCGCCGAGGCCCTCGCCCGCCAGACCGCCGTCGCCACCGGCAACCGGGCCGACTTCGCCGGCGCGGACAAGGCGATCAGCTCCCGGCTGCGCGCCCTCGGCCTCCCGCTGAAGGGCGCCGCCTTCAAGGACGGCAGCGGCCTCAACCGGGCCGACCGCCTGACGCCCGACCTCCTCACCGCCCTCCTGGCGAAGGCGGCCGACCCGGCCCACCCCGAACTGCGCCCGGCCCTCACCGGCCTGCCCGTCGCCGGCTTCACCGGCACCCTGACCGCCCGTTACACGGACGGAGCATCCGGCGTGGTCCGTGCCAAGACCGGCACCCTGACCGGCGTGAACACCCTCGCGGGCACCCTGGTCGACGAGGAGGGCCGGCTGCTGGCCTTCGCCTTCATGGCCACGGAAACGGACCCGGGCAACGCGGCAGCGACCCAGAAGGCCCTGGACAGGGTGGCGACGGCCCTGGCGGCGTGCGGCTGCAGGTGACGGGCGGGCCGCCGGACGCCCTCCAAAGCCGCCGGCCCCTCGCCGCCCTGCCCCAGTGGCCGGCGCTCACGTACGGTTGACGCATGACGAGCATCGGTGGTGCTTCAACCGGCATGGTCGACTGGAATCTCGCGGTGGCGACCGCGACCCGGCTCGTACGGCCGGGCCCCGAGGTCAGCCGCGACGAGGCGAGGGCCGTCGTCGCGGAACTGCGCCGGCATGCCAAGGCCTCGGAGGGACACGTCCGCGGCTTCACCCGGCTCGGCACCGAGGAGGGGCACGACACCCCCGTCCTCGTCGTCGACCGCCCGGGCTGGATCCGCGCGAACGTCGCCGGGTTCCGGGAGATCCTCCGGCCCCTGCTCGACAAGATGCAGGAACGGCGCGGCGACACCCCCGGCGGCGCGGTCATGAGCGCCGTCGGCGGCAAGGTCACCGGCGTCGAACTCGGCATGCTGCTGTCCTTCCTGGCCTCCCGCGTCCTCGGCCAGTACGAGACCTTCGCCCCCGCCGGCCGCGAACTCCCGGGCGGCGGAAACGGCGGCGGCCGGCTCCTGCTCGTCGCCCCGAACATCGTCCACGTGGAGCGCGAACTCGACGTCGCCCCGCACGACTTCCGCCTCTGGGTGTGCCTGCACGAGGAGACGCACCGCACCCAGTTCACCGCCGTGCCCTGGCTGCGGGACCACCTGGAGGGTGAGATCCAGTCGTTCCTGGCGGAGACCGACGTCGACCCCATGACCGTCCTGGAGCGGGTCCGGGAAGCCGCCCAGAGCTTCGCCGGGGGCCGCCCCGAGGCCGAGCAGGACGACGACGGCCGCTCCCTCGTGGAGATCGTGCAGACCCCCGCCCAGCGCGAGATCCTCGGCCGTCTCACGGCCGTGATGTCCCTGCTGGAGGGCCACGCCGACTTCGTGATGGACGGCGTCGGCCCGGCCGTCGTGCCGTCCGTCGGCGAGATCCGCGAGAAGTTCCAGCAGCGCCGCGCCAAGGGCGCCTCCCGCCTCGACCTGGCCCTGCGCAAGCTGCTCGGCCTGGACGCCAAGCTCCGCCAGTACCGGGACGGCGAACGCTTCGTACGGGCCGTGGTCGACGAGGTCGGCATGGACGGCTTCAACCGCGTGTGGACCTCGCCCAACACCCTCCCCACCAAGACGGAGATCGCCAAACCGGCGGACTGGATCGCACGGGTGCATCGCAAGGCCGAGTAGTGAACACGGCGGGCAGGTCGTGAAAGGAAACCGGCCTACGGCAGGCGAACGCCCCTCCAATCACCCGTCCGAGGGACCGTGAGGCAGGGGTAGGCGTGCGATGCTCGGGGAACGGCCCGTTTCTGTCACCATCTACACACTCTGCGTGACAGGCCCTCGGGCTCACCCCCCGAAAACTTCATGAAGGGAACCGGACATGGGTCCCCATCCTGCGGTCGCGGCGATACGCCTGGCGGTCCGCCGCGTCCTCCACGACCTCCTCACCGAACACCACCGCACCCCCGCCGCACTCCCGCACGCCCCCTCACCCGAGCTTCCCCCGGGCTCCGGGCCGCACTCGGGCAGCGCGGTGCCCCCGTCCCCGCCGCTCGTGCTCGTGGCATGCTCCGGCGGCGCCGACTCGATGGCCCTCGCCTCCGCCCTGGCCTTCGAGTCGCCCAAGCTCGGCATCAGGGCCGGAGGCGTGACCGTCGACCACGGCCTCCAGCCCGGCTCCGACGCACGCGCCGCGGAAGTCGTCCAGCGCCTGCGCGAGCTCGGCCTCGACCCCGTCGACTCCGTCGCCGTCACCGTCGGCCGTGCCGGCGGACCCGAAGCCGCCGCCCGTGACGCCCGCTACGCCGCACTCGACACCGCGGCCGAATGCCACGGCGCCGCCGCCGTCCTGCTCGGCCACACCCGCGACGACCAGGCCGAAACCGTCCTGCTCGGCCTCGCCCGGGGCTCCGGGATCCGCTCCCTGTCCGGAATGGCCGCGGTCTCGGGGGCCGGCGGCCGTTACCGCCGCCCCTTCCTGGGACTCGACCGGCAGACCGCCCGCAAGGCCTGCATGGTCCAGTCCCTGCCCGTCTGGGACGACCCCCACAACGCCGACCCGGCCTACACCCGCTCCCGGCTGCGCCACGAGGGCCTGCCCGCCCTGGAGAAGGCACTCGGCAAGGGCGTCGTGGAGGCCCTCGCCCGTACGGCCCAGCTCTCCCGTGACGACGCCGACGCCCTCGACTCCTGGGCCGCCCGGGCCGAGGCCACCGTCCGCGACGCCGCCGGGCTCCTGGAGTGCGCCAAGCTCTACGCCCTGCCGCCCGCCGTACGCCGCCGCATCCTGCGCCGGGCCGCCATCGCGGCCGGTTCCCCGGCCGGATCGCTGTTCGCCCGCCACATCGAGGAAGTCGACCGGCTGATCACCGGCTGGCGCGGTCAGGGAGCCATCAACCTCCCCGGCAGGGTCGTGGCCCGGCGGCAGGGTGGCAGACTGGTGATTCGGCAAGGCTGACGCACGGCCCCTCCCAGCAGTCGGGAGGAGGGGCCGCAGCCGGTGGGACGACCGAAAGTGATGCGGGTGGACGCGAAAGACATGGGTGCCGACCTCCAGCAGGTGCTCATCACCAAAGAAGAGATCGACGCCAAGCTGGCCGAGCTGGCAGCGAAGATCGACGCGGAGTACGCGGGCAAGGACCTGCTGATCGTCGGAGTCCTCAAGGGCGCGGTGATGGTCATGGCCGACCTCGCCCGGGCGCTGTCCACCCCCGTCACCATGGACTGGATGGCCGTATCCTCGTACGGGGCGGGCACCCAGTCCTCCGGTGTGGTGCGGATCCTCAAGGACCTCGACACCGACATCAAGGGCAAGCACGTCCTCATCGTCGAGGACATCATCGACTCCGGCCTGACCCTGTCCTGGCTGCTCTCCAACCTCGGCTCGCGCGAGCCCGCCTCCCTCAAGGTGTGCACGCTGCTGCGCAAGCCCGAGGCCGCGAAGGTCGCCATCGACGTGGAGTGGGTCGGCTTCGACATCCCCAACGAGTTCGTCGTGGGCTATGGCCTCGACTACGCCGAGAAGTACCGCAACCTCCCGTTCGTCGGTACGCTCGCGCCCCACGTGTACGGCGGCTGAATTCCCGGCCGGGGTGCCGTGACGGTGATCGGGAACCCCAGCGGGCTTCGCGCCGTTGGAGCATGCGTAGACGGATCGCCAGCCGCACCGCGCAGCTTCAGGTGACAATGCTGGGGTACCGTCCGAAGAACAGTCTTTTATCAAACTCACTATGGCAGGAGGGACGGGGCGGCACCGCTCCGTATGGATGGACGTGAAGCGATACTTCCGTGGGCCGGTCATGTGGATCGTGCTGGCCGTCCTTGCCGTGGTCGTGTTGATGCAGGTCGTCGGCTCGTCCGGCGGCTACAAGACGGTGGACACCGGCCAGGTCGTCCAGGCGATCAACCAGAACAAGGTGGAGTCGGCCAAACTCACCACCGGTGACGAGCAGATCATCAAGATCACGCTCAAGGGCGACGAAAAGATCGAGGGCAGCTCGAAGATCCAGGCGAGCTACATCGGCGACCAGGGCGTGGACATCGCCAACACGCTGCAGAACAAGTACCAGGACAAGCAGATCTCGGACGGCTACACGGTCTCGCCGTCCAAGCAGAACCCGTTCGTCGGGATCCTGCTGTCGCTGCTGCCCTTCGTGCTGATCGTGGTCGTGTTCCTGTTCCTGATGAACCAGATGCAGGGCGGCGGCTCCCGCGTCATGAACTTCGGGAAGTCCAAGGCGAAGCTCATCACCAAGGACACCCCCAAGACGACGTTCTCCGACGTCGCCGGTTCGGACGAGGCAGTCGAGGAGCTCCACGAGATCAAGGAGTTCCTCCAGGAGCCGGCCAAGTTCCAGGCCGTCGGCGCCAAGATCCCCAAGGGCGTCCTGCTCTACGGGCCTCCCGGCACCGGCAAGACCCTGCTGGCGCGTGCCGTCGCGGGCGAGGCCGGCGTGCCGTTCTACTCGATCTCCGGTTCCGACTTCGTCGAGATGTTCGTCGGTGTCGGTGCCTCCCGGGTCCGTGACCTGTTCGAGCAGGCCAAGGCGAACGCCCCGGCGATCGTCTTCGTCGACGAGATCGACGCGGTCGGCCGCCATCGCGGCGCCGGCCTCGGCGGCGGTCACGACGAGCGCGAGCAGACCCTGAACCAGCTGCTCGTCGAGATGGACGGCTTCGACGTCAAGGGCGGCGTGATCCTCATCGCCGCGACGAACCGGCCCGACATCCTCGACCCGGCGCTGCTGCGCCCCGGCCGCTTCGACCGGCAGATCGCCGTCGACCGCCCGGACATGCAGGGCCGTCTGGAGATCCTCAAGGTCCACCAGAAGGGCAAGCCGGTCGCCCCGGACGTCGACCTGTCGGCCGTCGCCCGCCGTACGCCCGGTATGACGGGTGCCGATCTGGCCAACGTGCTGAACGAGGCGGCCCTGCTGACGGCCCGCAGCGACCAGAAGCTGGTCGACAACCACATGCTGGACGAGGCGATCGACCGTGTGGTCGCGGGCCCGCAGAAGCGGACCCGGATCATGTCGGACAAGGAGAAGAAGATCACCGCGTACCACGAGGGCGGACACGCTCTGGTCGCGGCGGCCTCACCGAACTCCGATCCCGTCCACAAGATCACGATCCTGTCGAGAGGCCGGGCCCTCGGCTACACGATGGTGCTGCCGGACGAGGACAAGTACTCGACCACGCGCAACGAGATGCTCGACCAGCTCGCCTACATGCTGGGCGGCCGCGCGGCCGAGGAGCTCGTCTTCCACGACCCGACCACGGGTGCCGCGAACGACATCGAGAAGGCCACCGGTCTGGCCCGCGCGATGGTCACGCAGTACGGCATGACCGAGCGCCTCGGCGCGATCAAGTTCGGCGGGGACAACACCGAGCCGTTCCTCGGGCGTGAGATGTCTCACCAGCGCGACTACTCGGAAGAGGTCGCCGCGCTCGTCGACGAAGAGGTCAAGAAGCTCATCGAGACCGCGCACAACGAGGCGTGGGAGATCCTGGTCGAGAACCGCGACGTGCTCGACAACCTGGTCCTGGCCCTCCTGGAGAAGGAGACGCTGGGCAAGGAGGAGATCGCCGAGATCTTCGCCCCGATCGTCAAGCGCCCGCCGCGGCCCGCCTGGACGGGCTCCTCGCGCCGTACGCCGTCCACCCGCCCGCCGGTCCTCTCCCCCAAGGAGCTGGCCCTGACGAACGGGGCGAACGGCGCGACGCCGGCCATCAGCACCGCGAAGAGCACCGTGGCGGAGCCCGCCCCGGCGCCCGAGCGGACCCCGGAGGACCGCCCCGAGAGCTGACCGACGCTCTCCCGGCGGCCCACCGGCCCCGGAATGGATGCCGCGCCCCCCAGGTTTTAGCCTGGGGGGCGCGGCTTTTCCGCCATGAGGACACAGGAACGAGGCACCAGATGACCGACCCCGTGACGCTGGACGGTGAGGGCAAGATCGGCGAGTTCGACGAGAAGCGCGCCGAGAACGCCGTCCGCGAACTCCTGCTCGCGGTCGGCGAGGACCCGGACCGCGAGGGCCTCCGGGAGACGCCGGCGCGCGTGGCGCGGGCGTACAAGGAGATATTCGCGGGCCTGTGGCAACAGCCGGAGGACGTGCTGACGACGACGTTCGATCTCGGGCATGACGAGATGGTGCTGGTGAAGGACATCGAAGTCCTGAGCTCGTGCGAACATCACCTCGTGCCCTTCGTCGGAGTCGCCCATGTCGGCTACATTCCGTCTGTCGAGGGCAAGATCACCGGCCTCTCCAAGCTGGCGCGGCTCGTCGACGTGTACGCACGGCGTCCGCAAGTCCAGGAACGACTGACCACGCAGATCGCCGACTCCCTGATGCAGATCCTGGAACCGCGTGGCGTGATCGTTGTGGTCGAGTGCGAGCACATGTGCATGTCGATGCGCGGGGTCCGGAAGCCGGGCGCGAAGACCATCACCTCGGCGGTCCGCGGTCAGCTGCGTGATCTGGCCACCCGCAATGAGGCCATGAGCCTGATCATGGCGCGCTGACGACCGCGGCGAAGCCGTCGACCGGGATCACCGGATCACCGGATCACCAGGTCACCGGGTTCACCGGGTCACCAGCAGCCTGTGCACGGGGCATACCGCCCGTCAGCCCTGGAGAGCGGGGGCGGGGTCACACCGTCGGTGCCGCCCCCGTGCCGTCGTTCTCGTCGTCTTCCGGGAGTTTGCAGACCCGCTCCAGGAAGATCGCTGCCGCTATGACGCCGATGCCCGCGAGGACCGAGAAGCCGGCGTAGACGGCCTGGTCGCGGCGGGCGGGGATGTCGAGGGATTCCAGAAGGAAGACGCCGGTGCCGCCGTACATCCCGGCGACCAGGGCGGCGACCAGGGCGCTGGCCTGGCCGAAGACGACCGCGCGGGCCGCCATCATGGGGTCGACGCCCTTGGCGTCGGGCAGCCGCTCGCGCTGGGCCTTCAGCCGGGCGCGGAGCGAGAGCGCCGTGGCCAGCAGGACCACGGCGATCAGGGCCAGGACGATCGGGGCGGCCACGGGGACGCTGGGGAGCGTGCCGAGCGAGTTCCACAGGCGGGCGCCCGCCCAGGACAGGACCCCTGCCACGACGAAGACGCCGGCCAGCAACCTGATGCGCAGCTCTTTCACGGTGTCCCTTCGGTTCCCCCGGCTTCGGCCCGGTTCGTGGCCGTCTCGACCTTAACGGCTACTCGGGCAGCCGGAGTTCCAGATCCGCGCGGGGCGCGACGCCTTCCCGGGTGACGGCGTCCAGCAGTCCGGCGACCGGGCCGCGGCCGGGGAGCTGTGCCTCGGGGTCCAGGTCGTGCCAGGGGGCCAGGACGAAGGCGCGTTCGTGGGCGCGGGGGTGGGGGAGGGTGAGCTGCGGGTCGTCGGAGACGACGTCGGCGTAGGACACGATGTCGACGTCGAGGGTGCGGGGGCCCCAGTGCTCGTCGCGGACGCGGTGGAAGGCCTCCTCGACCGCGTGGGCGCGCTCCAGCAGCGAGGACGGCGGGAGGCTGGTCTTGAGGACCACGACCGCGTTGAAGTAGGAGGGCTGGCTGCCCGGGTCCACGCCCCAGGGCTCGGTCTCGTAGACCGGGGAGACGGCCTTGATGCGGACGCCGGGGGTGTCCCCCAGGGCGTCGACGGCACCCTGGAGGGTCTCCAGGCGGTTGCCGAGGTTGGAGCCGAGGGCGACCACGGCCCGTTTGGGATTGCTGAGAGTGGTGTCGGCGGCGTCGACCTTGTCGACGACGGAGGCGGGCACCGGCTGAACGGTCGGGTCGCTGGGACCCTTGAGGAAGGGCGCGGTCATAGTCGGCTCCGGGTGATGGTGACGGTCACGTCGTCGAAGGGGACGGTGATCGGGGCGTCCGGCTTGTGGACGCACACCTCGACCTCCTGGACCTCCTCGTGCTTCAGACAGGCCTGGGCGACGCGCTCGGCGAGCGTCTCGACGAGGTTGACGGGCTCGCCCTGGACGACGGCCACGACCTCCTCCGCCACGATGCCGTAGTGCACGGTCTTCGCCAGGTCGTCGTCGGCCGCGGCCGGGCGGGTGTCCAGGCCGAGGACGAGGTCCACGACGAAGGTCTGCCCCTCCTCGCGTTCCCTCGGGAACACACCGTGGTACCCACGGGCCCTCAGGCCGCGCAGCGCGACACGATCCACGCGAATCACTCCTGCAATCGTCGGTCTCGGCCGGGGGTGCCGCGCGGCGGCACACCGGCCTCGGTCGAATCTACCTGCGGGCACGGACGGGGCCGGGCCAAGGGGGTGGGGGGGACCGGCCGGGCCCGTCAGGGTTCATCCGGTGTTTCCCCTGGGAACCCGGTGGCTCACAGGCTGGTATCCGCCCGTACCCGCGGGTCGGTGATTCCAACCACTTACCGGATTCCCATCACTTATCGGATTCCAGCCCCTTCCTGGTGAGTACCCACTCAGGCGGGGGTGTCGTCCTGCTCGTCCTCGTCGGCTTCAGCCAGAACGGGGGAAGCGTGGTGCGACCAGATCTTCCACCCCTGGGGCGTGCGCCGGTACACGTTGGTGGCGACCACGAGCTGGCCGACGAGCGGGCCGAGCTCCTCGTCGCCCTCGGGGGCGGGGCCGCCGCTGAGGATGTTCTCGGTGCAGGTCACGAGGGCGGTGTCGCCGGTGACCGAGACGTGCACGTCGGTGAGGATGAACTGGATGTAGTCGGTGTTCGCCATGATCAGGGCGTACGACCTGAGGACCTCGCCGCGGCCCGTGAGGACGGGCCAGCCGGGGTGCACGCAGGAGACCACGCCGGTGTCGGCCGGGTCGTGGTAACTCTCGTCGACGCCGAGGTCGGAAGGGGTCAGCCAGAGCGACGCGAGTTCCTCGAAGTCGCCCCGTTCCAGCGCCTCGTAGAAGGCGGTGTTGGCGGCCTCGACCTGCTCGACGTCGGTGTGGGGGGCGCTCACCGGGTTCCTTCTGCGCCGGTGCGTGCGCCTTCGACGGCGCGTGCGACGCGTACGGCGTCGGCCGAGGCACGTACCTCGTGCACGCGGACGGCCCACGCGCCGGCCTGCGCCGCGAGGGCGGAGACGGCGGCGGTGGCGGCGTCGCGTTCGCGGGCGGGCGGGGGCGGGCCGTCGGGGCCGGCCAGGACGCGGCCGAGGAAGCGTTTGCGGGAGGCGGCGACGAGCAGGGGGTGGCCGAGGGCGAGGACCCGGTCGAGGCCCGCGAGGAGGGCGAGGTCGTGTTCGGCGTCCTTGGAGAAGCCGAGGCCGGGGTCGACGATGACGCGGTCGGGTGCGATGCCGCCCGCCAGGACGAACTCCACGCGCGCGTGGAGTTCGTCGACGACCTCCGTGACGACGTCGGCGTACTCGCCGCGGATGTTGCCGCCCTGGAGGAAGCCGCGCCAGTGCATGACGACGAAGGGGGCGCCGGCGTCGGCGACGGCGGGGATCATGCGCGGGTCGGCGAGGCCGCCGCTGACGTCGTTGACGAGGGCGGCGCCGGCCGCCAGGGCCCGTTCGGCCACGGAGGCGCGCATGGTGTCGACGGAGACGGTGACGCCCTCGGAGGCCAGGCCGCGGACGACGGGGACGACGCGGCGCAGTTCCTCGGCCTCGTCCACGCGGGTGGCGCCGGGCCGGGTGGACTCGCCTCCGACGTCGACCAGGTCCGCGCCCTCGGTGACCAGGTCGAGGCCGTGTTTGACGGCGGCCGTGGTGTCGAAGAAGCGGCCGCCGTCGGAGAAGGAGTCGGGGGTGACGTTCACGACCCCCATGACCGCGCAGCGGTCCCGTTCCGGCAGGCCCGGCACGCGCCCGCGTCCGCTCTGGTTGCTCATATGTTCAGCGTAGGCCCCGGCGGGGGCCGTCCGGCGCTCCGGCCCGGGAGACGGCCCGTGCGAGCCCCGGGGGAGGGCTCGGGTCAGGCCGCTCGGATGGTGCGTTCCGTCGTCGTGCCGTGGGCGCTCGGGCGGCGGCCGGCCGGGCCCCCACGGCGCAGGGAGCGCGGCAGCGGCAGGGCGAGGTTGACGAAGCCCTCGGCCTGCATGGCGGCGAAGCCGATGCGGGGCAGGTCGGCGGAGGCCCGGTAGACGACGAAGCGGGGCTCCCAGCGCGGCTGGAACTTGGCGTTGAACTTGTACAGGGACTCGATCTGGAACCAGCGGGAGAGGAAGACCAGCAGTCCCCGCCAGGCGCGCAGCACCGGTCCGGCGCCGATCTTCTCGCCGCGGGCCAGCGCCGAGCGGAACATGGCGAAGTTGAGGGAGACGCGCGCGATGCCGAGCTTCGGGGCGGCCTGGAGGGCGGCCACGATGAGCAGTTCGTTCATGCCGGGGTCGGCCGAGCGGTCGCGGCGCATCAGGTCGAGCGAGGCGCCGTCGGTGCCCCATGGCACGAAGTGCAGGACGGCCTTCAGGTCGCCGTAGGGGCCGGGGTGTTCGTCCTGCTTGTGGGCGGTGGCGATGAGGCAGTCGCCGTCGGCGGGGTCGCCGACGCGGCCGAGGGCCATGGAGAAGCCGCGCTCGGTGTCGGTGCCGCGCCAGTCGTCGGCGGCGAGCCGGATGCGCTCCAGCTCGGCGTCGCCGAGGTCACGGACACGTCGTACCCGGGTTTCGTAACCGGCGCGCTCGATGCGCTTGACCATCTGGCGCACGTTGCGCATCGCGCGGCCGGCGAGGGAGAAATCCTTGACGTCCACCACCGCCTCGTCGCCCAGTTCCAGGGCGTCGAGCCCGGTCTCGCGGGTCCACACCTCGCCGCCGGTCTCGGAGCAGCCCATGACGGCGGGGGTCCAGGAGTGGGCCCTGGCCTCGTCCATGAACCGTTCGATGGCGCCGGGCCAGGCCTCGACGTCGCCGATGGGGTCGCCGCTGGCGAGCATGACGCCGGAGACCACGCGGTAGGTCACGGCCGCCTTGCCGCTGGGGGAGAAGACGACGGCCTTGTCGCGGCGGAGCGCGAAGTGGCCGAGCGAGTCGCGGTGGCCGTGCCGCTCCAGCAGGGCGCGCAGCCGGGACTCGTCCTCCTCGGTGAGGTGTGCGGCGGGGTGCTCGGGGCGGAAGGCCAGGTAGATGGTGGTGATGGCGGTGAGCAGGCCGAGCGCGCCGAGCGAGAAGGCGACGGTCCAGGAGGTGTTGCCCTGGTAGTCGACGGGCCCTTCGAGGCCGAAGAGGCCGTAGATGACGTGGGTGAGGCGGTCGGCCAGGCTGGGGTCGCCGAGCATGCGTCCGGAGTGGACGCTGACGATGAGCAGGCCCAGCATGAGCGAACCGGCGCTCATGAGGACGAAGTTGGCCAGCGCCCGCCAGCGGCTGCGCGGGTCGGGCAGGGCGTCGAACTGGTCGCGGTGGCACAGCAGGGGCGCCAGCAGGGCCAGGGAGATCAGGACGCCGGCGATCGAGTGCCGGTAGGTGAACTGTGCGACGGCACCGGCCGGGAGCAGGGCCACGGCGGCCCGCCAGGCCCGGCGCTTGCCGCGCTTGAGGCCGTGGGCGAGCAGCAGCAACAGCACGCCGGTGCTGAGGGAGAGGGCGGCCGCGAACGGGCCTAGCGCGCCGGGCAGTACTTCGGCGATGGCGTGCATCCGGCTGTGCCGGAAGCGGGGGAAGACGCCCGCGGCGATGTCCAGCACGCCCACGAGGGCGCAGGCTCTGCCGACGAGGAGGGGGACGGCCTCGGGGCGCGGCCCGCGCAGGATACGGCTCATACGGCCAAACCGGCCCAAACGGCCCAGTCGGTCCGTGCGGGCCTTACCGCTTCGGCGGCTCGGAACCTCACCCGACATTTCCTCATCTGTCCTGACAGACATCGCATCCCGTAGTTCCGCGAGAGACCTTGGATCCGGTGCCGATTCGGGCATCCGGCGACATTGCGCCCTCTAGGACGGTGTCTTGGGGAGGGAGGTTCACTCCCCAGGTCAAAGCCGCTTCAAAGGCCGAGGAAAGTCCGGGGCAAGCCCTTGCGAAGGTATGCTCGCGGGGCGCCGCCGGACGGAGAGCGCGAGCAGGTAACCAACGCATGGGTCTCACGAGCAACAAGGTGCTGGCGCTGGCGGTGCTGTCCGCCGTGCTGCTGTTCGCCGGCACGGTCTGGCTGTGGCCGCGGCTGGCCCGGCGCGGCCGGCGGGCGGTGTGCGGGCGCGTCGGCCTGCTGCTGGCCACGCAGGCGGCGCTGTTCGCGGCGGTGGGCCTGGCCGCCAACCAGGCCTTCGGGTTCTACGCGAGCTGGGCGGACCTGTTCGGGCAGGAGAAGGAGCAGGGCGTGGTCGTCGACCACACACCGGGCGAGGGGCCGCTGGAGGTGGTCGGCTCGCGGCGGGTGCCGGGAGCGGGCGGGGCGCGGCCTCAGAGCGGCGGCCGGGTCCAGCAGGTCGACATCGTGGGCCGGACGACCCGCATCGCCACGCCCGCGTACGTCTATCTGCCGCCGGAGTACTTCCAGCCCCGGTACCGCACCCACAGGTTTCCCGCGGCCGTCGTGCTGACCGGTTACCCGGGCACGGCGTCGGCGCTGGTGGAAAAGCTCCATTACCCGCGCACGGCCCTGGAACTGGCCCGTGCGGGCCGGGCGGAGCCGATGATCCTCGTGATGCTGCGGCCGACGGTGGCGCCGCCCCGGGACACGGAGTGCGTCGACATCCCGGGCGGTCCGCAGGCCGAGTCGTTCTTCGCGAAGGATCTGCCCGACGCGTTGCGCACGCACTACAGGGTGGTCCGAAAGCCGGGCGGCCTCGGCATCATCGGCAACTCCACGGGCGGCTACTGCGCGTTGAAGATCGCCCTGCACCATCCCGGCGTGTATGCCGCCGGGGCGGGTCTGTCCGCGTACTACAAGGCGCCGATCGACGCCACGACGGGAGATCTCTTCCAGGGCGACAAGGGGCTGCGGAATCGGGCCGATCTGTGGTGGTACCTCGCGCACATGCCCGCCCCGGACACGTCCCTGCTGGTCACCAGCAGTAAGAGGGGCGAAACCAACTACAAGGACACCCTCAGGTTCATAGAGCGGGTGAAGGACACCGGGCGGACGCGGATCTCGTCGATCATCCTCGAAAGCGGCGGACACAACTTCAACACCTGGCGGCGCGAGATTCCGGCGGCGCTGGAGTGGATGAGCGGCCGGCTATCGATGAGCGGGTGGCCGGACGACCGCTGAGAATGATCTTGGGAATGGTCCCGGCAATTGACCGAAGGGGCGATTCCGGTTCTTCCCGAGTTCTGATGCCGTGTGAGTCCCTTGGTATGGCTTTGTTTTTGCGGGGTGACTCACCATGATTCGCCTACGCGCGGTAAGTTTCTGGCCATGCCACGTGGACGTCATCGCCATTCCCCGCCCTTGCACAGGCTGCTGCCCCCGTCGGCGATCGCAGGCGTCTCCCTCGTCTGCGCCCTGGGGCCCTGGCTGTTCACGGAGCCGACGGTGCTCCGCGGTCTGGCCGCGGCCGCCGCGGCGACGGCGGTCACCGGTGCGGTCGTACTCCGCCGTTGGGACACCCAGGCGGGCAAGCGCGTCGCCGACCTCACGCGCGCGCGTGCGAGCGACGAGTGGCGCTTCGAGGAGCGGGTCGCCGAACTGGAGGCCGACCTCGAGGAGTCCCGCGAGCTGCGCGGGAAGCTGGAGCAGCGGCTGCGCGCCAAGCGCACGGAACTGGCCGGGCTGCGCAACGAGCACGCCGCGCTGCTGCGCCGGTACGCCACGTCGGAGGCCGAGCGGGCGAGCGTCCTGGAGGAGCGCCGGGTACTCGAGATAGAGGCGACGGCTCCGGTGCGGGCGGCGCTGCCCGCCGGGGCGCCGGACGCGTCGGCCGCCGCGGGTGCTTCGCCGGAGCCGGGCGGGGCGCCTGCCGCTCTCGCCGTCGAGGAGGAGCCCGCGGTTCCCGCCGTGTTCTCGCCCGAGGGCTCCCGGCTGTTCCTGCGGGCCGCGGCCGCACTTGCCCGGTTCGACGGCGAGACGGTTCCGGACCCGGACGGCGGCGGCGACGGCGACGGCGTACCGAAGGGTGATGACGCGGAGCCCGCGCAGGAGTCGAAGCAAGACTCGAAGCAGGAGCAGGCGGAGCAGCGGGAGCAGTCCCCGGAGGACGAGCCGCAGGGGCAGTCCGAGGCGGTCGGCGGGCACGAGCACGCGACCACCGCCACCGCCGCGCGGACCGAGACCGGGCAGTTCCTGGAGCCCGCCCGGACCGCACAGGCGGCGTCCGGCCACTACACCGTGCCGACCGCCGTGGCCGTAGCGCCGCAGCCGCCGGTGCGACGCCCGCTGACCGAGGGCGGGTTCGACTTCTTCGGCACCAAGCAGGGCACCTCACGGGCGGCCCTGGAGGCCGTGCAGAACGAGGACCTCGCCGACGTCGTCGGCCAGGAGGCCCTCGCCCTGCACAAGGCCGAGACCGAGGCCCGGTTCAAGCCGGCGGACGAGGAGTCGCGCGGGATCGGCCAGGTCATCGACCTGACTGCGCACGACGAGACCGAGCACATCGATGTGCAGGGGCTGCGGAGCGCGGTTTCCTGACCCTCGGCACCGCCCCTCAGCGAGAGAGAAGGCCTCCGTTCCGGGGGCCTTCTCGCGTCATGCCATCCAGCGATCCGGCCGCGCGTCCCTGCGCCCGGTGCGCGACCGCTCCGCCTGGGCCGCGAGCAGATCGCGCGCCTCGCCTGCGTCCCGCAGCCGTGCCGTCACCGATTTGTTGGCGCCGGTGTCCACCGTCACGTCGGCCACGCCCCGGGCCCGCTCCCAGGGGCCCTGCGTCATCCGTACGCTCTGCACCTTGGCGTGCGGCACCAGCGCGAGGCTCCGCTGCAGCAGCCCGGACCGGGCCGCGAACACCGCGTCGGTGACGGCGAGTCCGTACCCGCGCCACCACACCGGCACGCACCAGCGGGCGCGGCGCGGCGACGGCGACAGGTCCGCGCGCGAGGGCACGGTCACTCCGGGCAGCACGCGCGCGACGACGTCCTCGGCGACCTCGCGCGGGGCGACCGGCAGCAGGACGGAGTTGGACGAGCCCGCCACGTCCAGTTCCACACGCACCCAGCCGCGCCGCCGCCACAGCAGCGGCTCCACGATCCGCACGGTCTGCACCCGCCCCGGCGGGACCGTCTCGTGGGCCCGGTCCAGCAGGCCGTGGTCGATGCGCAGGCCGTCGGGCGACTCGCCGACCGTCCAGTCGTACTCGGTGACGAACCGCCCCACGCTGCTCGCGCCCGCCGCGCCCAGCAGCGGCAGGGCGACCGCGAGGACCGTCCACAGACTGTGGGTGGCCAGCCACAGCACCGGCGGGACGAAGAGCGCCGCGGCCAGTGACCCCCAGGTCGCGCCGGTCAGCACCAGGGCCACGGCGAGGATGCCGGGCGGTACCCGCAGCAGCTGCCGGGACGGGGCCTCGCCGACCTCGTGGGCGGTCTCGGGTGCGAAACCGGCGGCCCGGGCGAGTAGTTCGGCCCTCAGCGTGCGGGCCTCGTCGGCGCCGAGGAAGGCCAGTTCGTCCTTCTTGTCGGTGCCTATGACGTCGAGTTTCAGCTTGGCGACGCCCGCGACCCGGGCGAGCAGCGGCTGGGTGACGTCGATGGCCTGGATCCGCTCCAGCCGGATGTGCGCGGTGCGGCGGAAGACGAGCCCGGTGCGGATGCGCAGGTCGGTCCCGGTCACCGCGAAGTGTGTGAACCACCAGGAGCAGAAACCGTAGAGGGCGGCGGCCGGGACGAGCACGGCGAGGCCGATGAGGAGTGTGGTCGTCGTGAGCCGGGTCAGATGGCGCTGTGCCCCGTCCGGGTCGTGCACGGCCCAGCCGATGAGGACGGCGACGGGGGCCCAGGCGCGCCTGAGCGGAGTGACGGGGTGCAGCCGCCGCTCGACCACGCCGGTCTCGGGCTCGACGGCCCGGGGCGTCGTCACAACCCCGCCGATCGGGCCTCGCCCAGCTCGGTGAGCCGGTCGCGCAGCCGCTCGGCCTCCGCCGGGTCCAGGCCCGGGATGGTCGCGTCGGTGGCCGCGGCGGCCGTGTGCAGCTGCACGCTGGCCAGCCCGAAGTGCCGCTCGACGGGACCTGAGGTGACCTCGACCAGCTGCATCCGCCCGTACGGCACGACCGTCTCCTCGCGCCACAGCACGCCGCGGCTGATCAGCAGGTCGTCGGCGCGCTCGGCGTACCGCCAGGAACGCCAGTTGCGCTCGACCATCACCCAGCCCCAGACCAGCAGCGCCAGCGGCGGCAGCGCGAAGAGGGCCCAGGCGGGCCCGGCCAGCAGCCCCGGCACGAGCCCGGCGGCCAGGGTGATCAGCCCGAGCCACACGACCAGCAGCAGCCGGCGCATCGTGAGCAGACCGGGCGGCAGGGCGATCCAGACGGGCTCGGCGAGGTCGCGAGCGGGAGGCACGGCCTCGGGCCGCCCGGCGGCCGTCCCGTGCGGCGCGACGGCTGCCGGCCCGGGGCTCCCGGCCACGCTGCCGGGCCGCTCCTGCCCAGGGGCGCCCCCGGCCCTACTGGCGGGCCGCTCCTGCCCGGGGGCGGTGACGGCACTCCCGGGCTGCCCTGCCGGGGTCTGGGGCTGTCCGGCCTGAGTCTGGGGCTCCTCGGCCGCCGTCTTCGGGGCGGGGGGTGCCGGGTGCTCCGGCTCTGTGGGGGCGGGTGTGTCTTCGGGGGCCGTGGGGTCGGCTGGGGCTTCAGCCTTGGCCGGCGGGTGTTCGGCCTGGGTCTGGGGCTCCTCGGCCGCCTTCTGCGGCGCGGGGGGCTTCGGGCGTTCCGGCTCTGCGGGGGCGGGTGCGTCACCGGGTTCCACCGGTCCGGACGAATTCTCGGCCCCGGCCGGCCCCGGCGCCCCCTCGGAGTCCGCCGGTCCGGCCGTGTCGTCGGCCCCGGCCCGTCCGGCGGTGCCTTCGGTCCTGGCCGGTCCGGCGGCCCGTCCGGCGGTGCCGTCGGTCCTGGCCGGTCCGGCGGCCCGTCCGGCGGTGCCGTCAGTCCTGGCCGGTCCGGCCGTGTCGTCAGCCCTCGTCGGCTCCGATGTCCCCTCGGATGCCGCCGGCCCGGCTGCGCTCCCGGTCCCCGTCGCCCCCGCTTCGTGCGGGCTCCCCGTCTCCATGAGGCCAGCGTACGTAGGAGAGACTGTGTCCATGACTCCTACGACGGAGACCATGGTCGGAATCGGCGGCGCCGCGGAGAGCACCGACATGGTGCTCAACATCGGGCCGCAGCACCCGTCCACGCACGGCGTGCTGCGGCTGAGGCTCGTGCTGGACGGCGAGCGGATCACGCACGCGGAGCCGGTGATCGGCTACATGCACCGCGGCGCGGAGAAACTGTTCGAGGCGCGCGACTACCGCCAGATCATCATGCTCGCCAACCGCCACGACTGGCTGTCGGCGTTCTCCAACGAGCTGGGCGTGGTCCTCGCCGTGGAGCGGATGCTCGGCATGGAGGTCCCCGAGCGGGCGGTGTGGCTGCGCACGCTGCTCGCGGAGCTGAACCGGGTGCTCAACCACCTGATGTTCCTCGGCTCGTACCCGCTGGAGCTCGGCGGGATCACCCCGATCTTCTACGCCTTCCGGGAGCGCGAGGAGCTCCAGCACGTCATGGAGGAGGTCTCCGGCGGGCGGATGCACTACATGTTCAACCGTGTGGGCGGTCTCAAGGAGGACCTGCCGGCCGGCTGGACCGCACGCGCGCGTACCGCCGTCGCCGACGTGCGCTCCCGTATGGACCGCTTCGACGACCTGGTGCTCGGCAACGAGATCTTCCGCGGCCGCACGAGGAACGTCGGTGTCCTCAGCCCGGAGGCCGTGCACGCGTACGGCGTCAGCGGGCCGGTCGGCCGCGCCTCGGGCGTCGACTTCGACCTGCGCCGGGACGAGCCGTACCTCGCCTACGGCGAACTGGGCGACGTCCTGAAGGTGGTGACCCGGCAGGAGGGCGACTGCCTCGCCCGTTTCGAGTGCCTCCTGGAGCAGACCCGTAACGCGCTCGACCTGGCCGACGCCTGCCTCGACCGCCTCGCCGAGCTGCCGCCCGGTCCGGTCAACCAGCGGCTCCCGAAGGTCCTGAAGGCACCCGAGGGCCATACGTACGCCTGGACCGAGAACCCGCTCGGCATCAACGGCTATTACCTGGTCAGCAGGGGCGAGAAGACCCCGTACCGGCTGAAGCTGCGCTCGGCGTCGTACAACAACATCCAGGTGCTGACGGAACTGCTGCCGGGGACGCTGGTCGCGGACATGGTGGCGATCCTGGGGTCGATGTTCTTCGTCGTGGGCGACGTCGACAAGTAGGGGCATCCGAGACGCCGGGCCGCCTGAGCCATGCGGGCATCTCGGAGACCGGGCTGCCTGAGCCGTGGGGCATACGAGGCCCACTGGCACCTGCGACGTGGGGGCACCTGAGGCCCACGTGGTACCGCACCCCTAGGGAAGCGGGTCCCCGATCCCGGCCGGCTGCACCAGCCATCCGAAGTCGCCCAGCCCGCCCGCCGCAGTGAGCTCGGCGGCCTCCCCGGCGCCCGCGAGGGCGCGTACGTACGCGGCCGGGTCGGTGGACGCGAGCGCGAGCGGGGGGCGTGCGCCGGTCACGCCCAGGGCGTGCAGGGCCTCGCGCTGCGGGAGTACGCGCCCGCCGGGCAGCGTGCACGCGTCCAGGGCGACATGGGCCGTGATGTCGCAGGAGCCGTCCGGTACGGGCGTGGTCTCGCGGCCCTCCCGGAAGCCGGTGAGCGTCCCGAAGGGCGGCCGCGTGGCCTTCGTGTGCGCGTAGTCCACGGCGACGGCGAGCCCCCGGTCGAGGGCCGCGACCGCCGCGGCCCAGGCCTCGTCCCTGGGCAGGCCGATCTCGGCCCGCAGTCCCTCCTCGCCGCTCAGCGGCCACCATCGCTCCAGCCAGCGCGCCTGCGCCCCGCCGACCGGCTCCCCGAGCCGCTCGCTCCCGTCCTCCCGGACCAGCACCAGCCGTGCCACGCCCGCCGCGTCCACCTCCGCGACCTCCACGGGCACGTTGTCCAGCCACTCGTTGGCGAACAGCAGCCCGGTCGTCCCCTCCGGGGGCGCGGCCCGCCACTCGATCCGGTGATCGAGCCCCGCGGGCCGATCGGCGACTTCGACGGCGTACACGCGCGTGCGGGCGGCCACCTCGGGGGGAAGTGCGGCGAGCACCCCGTGGGCCAGCTCGCCCCGCCCGGCCGCCATGTCGACGAAGTCCAGGGCCGCGGGCCGTCCCAGCGCCTCGTCGACCCGGCACAGCAGCCGCGCCACCGCAGCGGCGAAGAGCGGCGAGGCGTGCACGGACGTACGGAAGTGCCCGCCCGGGCCCTCGCCCCCCGCCCGCCGGTAGAAGCCCCCCGGCGCGTACAGCGCCTCGTGCGCCGCCGAGCGCCACCCGCGCCACTGGTTCCTCGTCCCTGCTGCCACCGGCCCAGGCTAAGTGCACACAACGAACGCAACTCCACCTTGCGGAGGACGCGCGCCCGGTGCGGATCGGCCCTCCGGTTGACCCCTGCACCTATCCCGCTTCCCTACGCTGGGTCACGTGCAGCGCCTCTATGACTTCCTCCGCAGGCACCCGATGTGGGTCGACGGCTCCTGGGCCGTCGTCCTCCTCGGGTTTTCGCTGGTGGGCGGAGTGGCGGGCGGCTACGGCTCCCCGGCCGCCGCCGTCCCGATCACGCTGCTGCTCTGCCTGGTGGTCGCGCTGCGACGCCGGATGCCGGAGAAGATGCTGCTGCTCGCCACCGTGGCCGGTCTGGCACAGGTGATCACCGACGTCGGGATCGGTCCCGCCGACTTCGCCATGCTGGTGATCGTCTACACGGTCGCGGCGGAGGGCGCGCGCTGGGCCTCCCGTTTCGCACTGGGCGCCGGCCTGTGCGCGGCTCCCGTGGCCCAGATGCGCTGGCCGAGCGACCAGACGTCCGTCTTCGGCAACATCGTCCTGACGGTCTTCATGGCCGTGCCCTTCGCCCTCGCCTGGGTGCTCGGCGACTCCATCCGCACTCGTCGCGCCTACTTCGCGCAGCTGGAGGAGCGGGCCGCCCGCCTGGAGAAGGAGCGCGAGGCACAGTCAAAGGTCGCCGTCGCCGCCGAACGCGCCCGCATCGCCCGCGAACTGCACGACGTCGTCGCGCACAACGTCTCCGTGATGGTGGTCCAGGCCGACGGCGCCGCCTACGTCCTCGACGCCGCGCCCGACCAGGCGAAGACGGCCCTGGAGACCATCTCCTCCACCGGCCGCCAGGCCCTCGCCGAGATGCGCCGGCTGCTCGGCGTGCTGCGCACCGGCGAGCACCAGGAGGGCGGCGAGTACGTGCCGCAGCCCGACGTGCGGCAGATCGAGGACCTCGTCGAGCAGTGCCGCGGGTCCGGACTGCCCGTCGACTTCAAGGTCGAGGGCACCTCCCGCCCGCTGCCCAGCGGCGTCGAACTCACCGCCTACCGCATCGTGCAGGAGGCGCTCACGAACACCCGCAAGCACGGCGGGCCCAACGTGGGCGCCAGCGTGCGCCTCGTGTACTTCGACGACGGCCTGGGCCTGCTCGTCGAGGACGACGGCAAGGGCGCCCCGCACGAGCTGTACGAGGAGGGCGGGCTCGACGGCCGGGGCCACGGCCTGATCGGCATGCGCGAGCGGGTCGGTATGGTCGGCGGCACCCTGGACGCGGGCCCGCGCCCGGGCGGCGGATTCCGCATCAGCGCCCTGCTGCCGCTCAAACCCGCGCACTGACGCCGGCCCACGCCTCTCGCTGACACCTGTAACGCCCGGGCTGACGCCCGACCCTTTCCCCCGGTTTCCGCAGAACCCGCCTTTCAGAATCCAGAGACACGGAAGAGGCCCCGATGACGATCCGCGTGATGCTCGTCGACGACCAGGTGCTGCTGCGCACCGGGTTCCGGATGGTGCTCGCCGCCCAGCCGGACATGGAGGTCGTGGCGGAGGCGGGCGACGGGGTCGAGGCGCTCCAGCAGCTGCGCGCCACCGAGGCCGACGTGGTGCTGATGGACGTCCGCATGCCGAAGCTCGACGGTGTGGAGACGACCCGGCGGATCTGCGCGGACACCGACCCGCCGAAGGTCCTCATCCTGACCACCTTCGACCTCGACGAGTACGCCTTCTCCGGGCTGAAGGCCGGTGCCTCCGGCTTCATGCTCAAGGACGTGCCGCCCGGTGAGCTGCTCGCCGCGATCCGAGCCGTGCACAGCGGTGACGCGGTCGTCGCGCCCTCCACGACCCGGCGGCTCCTGGACCGCTTCGCCCCGATGCTGCCGGGCGCCAAGCAGCCCCAGCACACCGAGCTGGAGCGGCTCACCGGCCGTGAGCGCGAGGTCATGGTGCTGGTCGCGCAGGGCCTGTCCAACGGCGAGATCGCGGCCCGGCTTGTGCTGTCGGAGGCGACCGTGAAGACCCACGTCGGCCGCATCCTGACCAAGCTGGGGCTCAGGGACCGGGTGCAGGTGGTCGTGCTGGCCTACGAGACGGGTCTGGTGCGGGCCGGCGGACACGGCTGACCGGCGTACGGCCACCGGAGGGCGCCCTCCAGGAATCGCTGCCGAGCCGGGCCACCACCGTCAAGTCCAGCTGGTGCAGGACGTAGCGTGCGCGGCGGCGGGTGGTGATCAGGCCCGCCTCCTTCAGCACGGCCAGGTGCCGGGACATCTCCGGGACCGTCAGCCGTGCGCCTGCGCCGGCTCGCCCGGGGTGTACGCGCCGCGGGCCAGATTGCGGCAGATCCGCGTCCGTTACGGGGTGGGACAGCGCGCCTCGGGCCGGTGGCGGGGCGCCCTACCCGCCGTGTTCCGGCTGCTCCGGCAGCCGGGCCGCTCGGCCACGGCCGTCTTCACGTCTCGCCCTATCCGGCCTGCTCCGGCACCGGGCCGCTCGGTCCTGGCGGCGTCTTCACGTCCCGCCCTATCCGACCTGCTCCGGCAGCCGGGCCACGAACTCGGCCACGGCCGTCTTCACGTCCTCGGCGGTCCACTCCAGCGCGGCGGCCCGCACATGCACCTCCGTGAGCGCCAGGCCCGGGCCGCCCCGGTCCCAGGCGGCGCCGAACAGCATGACGCCCGTCTCCTCGGCCGTGCGCACCGCCGCCTCGGCCAGGACGTCCGCCGTGTACGGCAGCCAGACCTGGAAGTCGTGGGTGTGCGGCACCTCCGGGTGCACGCGCGCCCACGGCACCCCGGCCGCGGCGAACCCCTCGCGCAGGGCGGCGGCCACCACGCGCGCGTGGGCGACGTACTCCGGCAGCCGGGGCAGCTCCCGCTCCAGTCCGGCCAGCGCCGACAGGGCCGTCGGGAACTGCTGGAAGACCAGGCCCCCGTACCGGTGCCGCCAGGCCTTCGCCTCCTCCACCAGCTCCCCCGGGCCGGCGAGGGCCGCGCCGCCGAACGCCTCCAGAGTCTTGTAGAACGACACGTAGACGCTGTCGGCCAGGCCCGCGATCTCCTCCAGGGGCCTGCCGAAGTGGACCGTGGACTCCCACAGCCGGGCCCCGTCGAAGTGCACCACCGCGTCCCGCTCCCGGGCGGCCTCGACGACCTCGGTGAGCTCCTCCCAGGAGGGCAGCACGAAACCGGCGTCCCTGAGGGGCAGTTCCAGCATCAGCGCCCCGAAGGGCTCCTCGAAGTCGCGCACCTCGGCGGCCGTCACCGGGCGCGGCTCGCTCGTGACGTGCACCGGGCGCAGCCCGCCGACCTCGCTGAACGCCTTCCGCTCGTGCACCTCGGGATGGCTGAGCGCGTGCAGGGCGACGGTCGGGTCGCCGCTGCGGCCCGCCCAGCAGCGCAGGGCCACCTGCTGGGCCATCGTGCCCGTCGGGAAGAACACGGCGGCCTCGGTGCCGAGCAGCCCCGCGACCTTCGTCTCCAGCGCCTCGACGACGCCGTCGCCGTACACGTCGGACAGCTCGTCCAGGTCGTAGCAGGCCTCCGCCTCGTCCAGGACCGCAAGGCGTTCCCGGAGCGTCCGGTGGAAGCCGAAGCGCGCGAACACCCGCCGTGCGCCGCGATGGGCGGCCAGCCGCCGCTCCCGCAGCCCCGCACCCCGGTCCTCGTCCGCCGTCCGGTCGTTGCGTTCCGCCGTGTCAGTCATGCCCCGGATCCTCCCCCGCGCGCGTGCGGCCGGGCATCCGCATTTCCGCACGCGCATCCGCGTGCTCCGCACGCACGGCCGTTGTCGGGACCGCCGCACGGGCATGCACACCCTGTGGACGACCGAACGCCCCTCGAACCGATCGCGTTAACATGACGAGAAATCGTCCGGTACCCGGAGCGGACTGGAACGGGAAGGCCGCCGTCGAGTGAACACAACCCCACAGCCAGACCCCAAGGACCGCCCCGCGCGGCTCACCGTCGGCGTCGTCGGCGCCGGCCGGGTGGGACCCGCACTGGCGGCGTCACTCCAGCTCGCCGGGCACCGCCCGGTCGCCGTCTCCGCGGTCTCCGACGCCTCCCGGCGCCGCGCCGCCCAACTGCTGCCCGACGTGCCGGTGATGGCACCCGCCGAGGTCCTGGAGCGATCCGACCTCGTGCTGCTGACGGTTCCGGACGACGCCCTGCCCGACCTGGTCACCGGCCTCGCCGACACCGGGTCCGTTCGACCCGGGCAGCTCCTCGTCCACACCTCCGGGCGCTACGGCGCCCGCGTCCTCGACGCCGCCCTGCGCGCGGGCGCCCTGCCCCTCGCGCTGCACCCCGCGATGACCTTCACCGGCACCCCCGTGGACGTCCAGCGCCTGGCCGGCTGCTCCTTCGGCGTCACCGCGCCCGAGGAACTGCGGCTGGCCGCCGAGGCCCTGGTCATCGAGATGGGCGGCGAGCCGGAGTGGATCGCCGAGGAGAACCGCCCGCTCTACCACGCGGCTCTCGCCCTGGGCGCCAACCACCTGGTCACCCTGGTCGCCCAGTCCATGGAGCTGCTCGGCGCGGCCGGCGTCGCCGCCCCCGACCGGATGCTCGGCCCGCTGCTCGGCGCGGCCCTGGACAACGCCCTGCGCTCCGGTGACGCGGCCCTCACCGGCCCCGTCGCGCGCGGGGACGCGGGCACGGTCGCCGCGCACGTCACGGAGCTGCGCCGGCACGCCCCGCAGACCGTCGCCGGCTACCTGGCGATGGCCCGCGCGACCGCCGACCGGGCCCTGGCCCACGGCCTGCTGAAGCCGGAGCTCGCCGAGGACCTCCTCGGGGTACTCGCCCACGGGACCGACGGCACCGAAGGGGACGCCCGATGACCACCACCCTGCTGCGCACCGCCGGTGAACTGCACGTACGCGCGCGTACGGGCCGCCGCGCCGTGGTGATGACCATGGGCGCCCTGCACGAGGGCCACGCCACGCTCATCCGCACCGCGCGCGGCATCGCCGGCCCCGACGGGGAGGTCGTCGTCACCGTCTTCGTCAACCCGCTGCAGTTCGGCGAGGGCGAGGATCTCGACCGCTACCCGCGCACCCTGGACGCCGACCTCAAGCTCGCCGAACAGTCGGGCGCGGACGCCGTGTTCGCCCCCGCCGTCGACGAGGTCTACCCGGGCGGCGAGCCCCAGGTCCGCATCACCGCGGGCCCCATGGGCGAGCGCCTGGAGGGCTCCTCCCGCCCCGGCCACTTCGACGGCATGCTCACGGTCGTCGCCAAGCTGCTGCACCTCACCCGCCCCGACGTCGCCCTGTACGGCCAGAAGGACGCCCAGCAGCTCGCCCTGATCCGCCGCATGGCGCGGGACCTGAACTTCGGCGTGGAGATCGTCGGCGTCCCCACCGTCCGCGAGGAGGACGGCCTGGCCCTGTCCAGCCGCAACCGCTACCTCTCGGACCGCGAGCGACGCACGGCCCTGGCGCTGTCCAGGGCCCTGTTCGCGGGCCAGGACCGGCACGCCGCGCAGGAGGCGCTGCGCGCCCGGGCCCGCGAAGTGCCCGCCACCCGCGCGCGTGCCGAGGCGCTCAGCGCCATCGGGGAGTCCCGCGCGGCGGCCGACGCGCACGCCGTCGCGACAGCCGTCCCGGGCGGCCCGGCCGCCGTACGCGCGGCCGCCCGCCAGGTCCTCGACGAGGCCGCCCGCCTCGATCCGCCGCTCGCGCTGGACTACCTAGCCCTGGTCGACCCGTCCGATTTCACGGAGATCGCGGACGACTTCACCGGAGAGGCGGTCCTCGCCGTCGCCGCCCGGGTCGGAACGACCCGGCTGATCGACAACGTCCCGCTCACCTTCGGAACCTTCGGAGCCGCCTCGTGACCACCACAGGCATACGACTGCACGCGCCCGCGCCCGGGTGGTCCATCGACGCGGACGTGATCGTGGTCGGCTCCGGCGTCGCCGGCCTGACCGCCGCCCTGCGCTGCGAGGCCGCGGGCCTGAGCACCGTGGTCGTCACCAAGGCCCGGCTCGACGACGGCTCCACCCGGTGGGCCCAGGGCGGCATCGCCGCGGCCCTCGGCGAGGGCGACACCCCCGAGCAGCACCTCGACGACACCCTGGTCGCGGGCGCGGGCCTGTGCGACGAGGAAGCGGTCCGCATCCTCGTCACCGAGGGCCCCGACGCCGTACGCCGCCTCATCGAGACCGGCGCCCATTTCGACGAGACCTCCGAGGGCGGACTGGAACTCACCCGCGAGGGCGGCCACCACCGCCGCCGCATCGCCCACGCCGGCGGCGACGCCACCGGCGCCGAGATCTCCCGCGCCCTGGTCGAGGCGGTCCGCGCGCGGGCCATGCGCACCATCGAGAACGCGCTCGTCCTGGACCTCCTCACGGACGCCGAGGGCCGCACGGCGGGCGTGACCCTGCACGTCATGGGGGAGGGACAGCACGACGGCGTGGGGGCCGTCCACGCCCCCGCGGTGGTCCTCGCGACCGGCGGCATGGGCCAGGTCTTCTCCGCCACCACCAACCCGTCGGTCTCGACGGGCGACGGCGTGGCACTGGCACTGCGCGCGGGCGCCGAGGTGAGCGACCTGGAGTTCGTCCAGTTCCACCCGACCGTCCTCTTCCTGGGCCCGGAAGCGGAGGGGCAGCAGCCCCTGGTCTCCGAGGCCGTGCGCGGCGAGGGCGCCCACCTGGTCGACGCCGACGGCGTGCGCTTCATGGCCGGACAGCACGAACTCGCCGAACTCGCCCCCCGGGACATCGTCGCCAAGGGCATCATGCGCCGCATGCGGGAGCAGGGCGCCGAGCACATGTACCTCGACGCCCGGCACTTCGGCGCCCACATGTGGGGGCACCGCTTCCCGACGATCCTCGCCGCCTGCCGCGCCCACGGCATCGACCCGGTCACCCGGCCCATCCCGGTCGCCCCGGCCGCCCACTACGCCTCCGGCGGCGTCCGCACCGACTCCCACGGCCGTACGACCGTGCCGGGCCTGTACGCGTGCGGCGAGGTCGCCTGCACCGGCGTGCACGGCGCCAACCGTCTGGCCTCCAACTCCCTCCTCGAAGGCCTCGTCTACGCCGAGCGCATCGCGGCCGACATCGCTGCGACCGGCCTCCACGCGCGCGTGCCGCAGCCGCTCCCGCACCCGGAGACCCCCGAGCACCCCCTCCAGACCCCCGAGGCCCGCTTCACGATCCAGCGGATCATGACGAACGGGGCAGGCGTCCTGCGCTCGTCGGAGTCCCTCTCGGAGGCCGCCGACCGGCTCCAGCAGCTGCACACCGACGCCCGCGAGGCCCTCGCCGAGAACGGCAAGACGGCCGAGCCCGGAGTCGACAGCTGGGAGGCCACCAACCTCCTGTGCGTGGCCCGCGTCCTGGTCGCCGCCGCCCTGCTGCGCGAGGAGACCCGGGGCTGCCACTGGCGCGAGGACCGCCCCGAGCGCGACGACACGAGCTGGCGCCGCCACATCGTCGTGACCCTGAACCCCGACCGCACGCTGGCCGTGCACACCACGGACAGCACACACTTCCCTACGACTTTCCCGCCCAAGGCCCAGGAGCAGTGACCGACGTGAGCACCCCCGACCTTCCCCTCGCCCCGTCCGGAGGCTGCGGCGACGGCTGCGCCTGTGGCGCGGACGACGAGGCATACCTGGAGTGCGGCCTGGACCCCGCACTCGCCCAGCTCCTGGTCGACGCAGGCCTCGACCCCGTCGAGGTCGAGGACATCGCCAACGTGGCCCTCCAGGAGGACCTGGCGCACGGCGTGGACGTGACCACGGTCGCGACCATCCCCGAGGAGGCGGTCGCCACCGCCGACTTCACCGCACGCGAGGCGGGCGTCGTGGCCGGCCTCCGCGTCGCCGAAGCCGTCATCTCGGTCGTCTGCGCGGAGGAACTGCAGATCGAGCGCCATGCGGAGGACGGCGACCGCGTCGAGGCGGGCCAGAAGCTCCTCTCGGTCACCACCCGCACCCGCGACCTGCTCACGGCCGAACGCAGCGCGCTGAACATCCTGTGCCGCCTGTCCGGCATCGCGACGGCCACGCGCGCGTGGGCGGACGTCCTGGACGGTACGAAGGCCAAGGTCCGCGACACCCGCAAGACGACACCCGGCCTGCGCTCCCTCGAGAAGTACGCGGTCCGCTGCGGCGGCGGCGTCAACCACCGCATGTCCCTCTCCGACGCGGCCCTGGTCAAGGACAACCACGTGGTCGCCGCGGGCGGTGTCGCCCAGGCCTTCCAGGCGGTCCGCGAACGCTTCCCCGACGTCCCCATCGAGGTCGAGGTCGACACCCTGCACCAGCTCCGTGAGGTCATGGACGCCGGCGCGGACCTGATCCTGCTGGACAACTTCGCGCCGGGCGAGTGCGCGGAGGCCGTCGCCGTCGTCCAGGGCCGCGCCGCCCTGGAGGCCTCGGGCCGCCTCACCCTCGACAACGCCAAGGCGTACGCGGACACCGGCGTCGACTACCTGGCCGTCGGGGCCCTCACCCACTCCTCGCCGATCCTGGACATCGGCCTCGACCTGCGGCCGGCGGAGTAGGGAGCGGGTACGGGCCATGCTGCTGACGATCGACGTAGGAAACACCCACACCGTCCTCGGCCTGTTCGACGGCGACGAGATCGTCGAACACTGGCGCATCTCCACGGACGCCCGCCGCACCGCCGACGAACTGGCGGTCCTCCTCCAGGGCCTGATGGGCATGCACCCGCTCCTCGGCGACGAACTGGGCGACGGCATCGACGGCATCGCCATCTGCGCCACCGTCCCCTCGGTCCTGCACGAACTCCGCGAGGTGACGCGCCGCTACTACGGCGACGTCCCCGCGGTCCTCGTCGAACCGGGCGTCAAGACGGGCGTCCCGATCCTCATGGACAACCCCAAGGAGGTCGGCGCGGACCGCATCATCAACGCGGTCGCGGCCGTCGAGCTCTACGGCGGCCCCGCGATCGTCGTCGACTTCGGCACGGCGACGACGTTCGACGCGGTCAGCGCGCGCGGCGAGTACGTCGGCGGCGTCATCGCCCCCGGCATCGAGATCTCCGTCGAGGCCCTCGGCGTCCGCGGCGCCCAGCTCCGCAAGATCGAGGTGGCCCGGCCCCGCAGCGTCATCGGCAAGAACACCGTGGAGGCGATGCAGTCGGGCATCATCTACGGCTTCGCCGGCCAGGTCGACGGGGTCGTCAACCGGGTGGCCCGCGAGCTGTCCGAGGACCCGGACGAGGTCACGGTCATCGCGACGGGCGGTCTCGCACCGATGGTCCTGGGCGAGTCGTCGGTCATCGACGAACACGAGCCGTGGCTGACGCTGATCGGGCTGCGGCTGGTGTACGAGCGGAACGTGTCGCGTATGTGAGCCGAGCGCTCGGAGCCGTCGCGTGACAGGGCCGCCGCCCAACCCGGCGCCGCGCCCACCGGTGCCGCATCGGCGGCACGACTGCCCGCAGCCGGGACGGCCACGGCGGCCCACAGCCGAGCAGGACCACGAGGTGCCCGCAGCCGCCGGACGACGACGGGGGGCGGGGGGGGGGGGGGGGGGGGGGGGGGGGGGGGAGGGGGGGGGGGGGAGGGGAGGGGGGGGGGGGGGGGGGGGGGGGGTGGGCGGGTGGGGGGGGGGGGGGGGCGCAGGGCACATCGAGGCGGCGCTGCAGGTCGGCATGG